>DAOVTB010000006.1 GCA_030633305.1 Candidatus Muiribacteriota bacterium | reverse complement strand
TGACCAAGTACATCGGCCAGGGAAATAATTGGAATATATTCATTTCTGCTGAAAAACACCCTGCTTTCACCAACCATCTTAACCTCATTCTTATACACAATCGTCGTCTCGACAACAGAATTTATAGGAATTACATAATCTTCACCATTTGTCTCAACAATCAATGCCTGGATAATTGCAAGAGTCAGCGGAAGTTTAACTGCAATTTTAGTACCTTTTCCTGGTTTAGAATTAAGCTCTATAGTTCCTTTAAGTTCATTTATATTACTTCTCACGACATCCATTCCTACGCCTCGACCAGAAATATCTGTCACGCTTTTGCTAGTTGAAAATCCAGGAAGAAAAATCAAATTCATGATCTCTTTTTTAGTTAACTGGTTAACTTCCCTTTCTGATATTATTCCTTTTGCAATAGCACTTGTTTTTATCTTTTCAATTTCAAGTCCTCGACCATCATCTTCGATTTCAATAATAATATTGTTTCCTTTATGAAAAGCCGATAATTTTATAGTCCCTGATTCAGACTTACCAAGAAGTACTCGTTCAGACGGGCTTTCAATCCCATGATCAATCGAATTTCTTACAAGATGCATTAGCGGATCACCAATTTTCTCAATAACTGTTTTATCAAGTTCCGTCTCTTCTCCAGACATCTCAAGCTGCATTTTTTTTCCGGTCTTTCTGGAAAGATCCCTGACAACCCTTGGAAATTGTTGGAAAACTCTGTCTACAGGAAACATTCTGACTTTCATGATATTTTCCTGCAAATCCACTGTAATTTTCCCAATCCTCAGAGTTGTAATATTCAGATCATCAGATAATTCGGTAAACTGTGTGGATATTTCAATAAGCTGAGACATTATGGAAACCAAATCAACTTTCACTTCATCAAAAGTTGAAAATTCCTGAATCCCTTCTTCTGAATATCCACCTCGGTGATATTCTTTTGGAAGTTCTTCAAAAAGTTCTGAAAGCATTTCCAGGTTACGTCCAACTTTCTGAAGGTGTTTTTCCTGGCTGTGAAGATTCGTTACCAGGGTTGTCAAATGTCCCAATCGCTGATCAAGACGAATTTTATTGATAACGAGTTCTCCTACAAGATTAATCAGATTATCAAGTTTCTCTATTCCTACACGTACAGTTTTGCTTATTTCATCTTTAGTGCGACGTCCACCAAACTCCAAACGTCTATCTTTTGGCTCTCGACGTTCATTATCAGCTCTGCGATCCTGAGTTTTTGCTTCAACTTTAGGTTTCGCTTTCTCAGGTTTCTCTGACAGAACCATAACCGGTACAGAAATCTGTTTTTCGTGCTGAGGAGCTCTAACTTTTTCACTCCTCTTCTTGATTTCTTTCTTAACTGGCTCAGATTCTATTTTTTTCTCTTTCTGGATTTCTGACTGTAATGCTTTTTTGGGAATTGAAATCTTCTTTGATTCCTCCAACACAGTTTTTTTCTCTATTTCAGGTTCTGGTACAGGGGCTGGGGTTGGAGATTTATCAGGAATATTTATACTTTTCTCTACAACTCCAAATTCAACTATTTCATTATCAGCTAATTCAAAAAAGTTTGAAAAAGAATCTATCACCTTGGAAACATCAGTTTCTTCATATCCCTTTTCCTTTGATTCAGATAATAACAATTCAATTCCTTTTAATCCAATCTTGAATATATTCAACTGTGAAAGATTAAAGGAATGTTGCTTGGCATGAACTTCGCGAAGAATAAATTCCATACTTTTACCAATGGAACTTATCCGTTTAAGACCAACCATTGCTGAAGAACCTTTAATTGTATGCGAATTACGAATCAGATCCTCCATTTGATCAACAGCCATCTCAAAATTTACAGTTGCATCAATATTTTTTTCAATATATTCAACACAGTCATTCGCCTCTTCAACAAAAAAATCAAGAAACTGTTTATTGATAGGATCACCAGCAGTTTTAACAGAAAACCAGTCAGTTACTGATGTTGAAGCGGCAGAACAAGCTTTAGATTCAGAAATTTCTTCAGTTTTATCAGGTTTTTCTTTATTTTCAGACTCTGTAATTTTTATATTTTTTTCTTCTTTTTGATTCAAAGGTTTCATTTCCACTTCTGAAACCGATATGGCTGGATTGTTTTCAGCAATATCAAGTTCCACTTCCATGTCTACTTTTGAATCAATTTTAAAACCAGTAGTAAGATCTGAGATCAATTCTTTAATAGGAAAAGACAGCTTTTGTTCTTTATTTATTTTAAGGAGTAATATATCACGATACTTTTCAGGAAATGCAGCCAGGAGAAAAGAAACTATTTTCATAATATCATTTCTTGAACAACGAGCCTTAAATATTTCCAACCTCTTATTCAGCTCTATGAAAATGTCCTTGAAAAAAAACAGAACCTCTTTATCATTTGAACCGGAATCCTCTATAATCTGTTTTAACAAAGCCGAGTACCTGATAAAAACTTCCGAAAGGGAACTGAAAGAATAAGTCTCTGAAATCTCACACATCAGCGAAATATGTCTTCCCAGTTTTACAAAACAGCTATCGATCAAATCAAGATTTTTTCCATCACTATCAATTATTTTTCCCAGATTCGAAATTAACTTTTCTGAATGAATCGTAAGTTCGTTTGCATAAAGGTTGAAATCCTTTTGAAAATCCACATTAGAGATGGCTCTTTCACTTTTAATCCTCGAACCTTTAAATCCTTTTGCAAGTTCTTCCAACCGACCAACAACACCAGTTTTATCCTGTGTTAAATGCTCAGTTTGAGGCTCAACCTCTTCAATCTCAATTATTTTTTCCTGGATTTCTTCCTGAAAAAATTCAACTTTATCAAGAGTCTCTTCAATCTCTGTCAATTCTAAAATGTCTTCTTCTGGTATTCCTTCAGAAATACTGGTTAAAGCACTTTTTATCGAATCCATCACTGTAAAAAAATGATCTACCAATTCAGGTGTTAATACTCTGTTTTCGCTGCGGACCTCTCCAAGAATGTCTTCAAATTTATGAGAAATTCTTGCAATTATAGAAAAACCCATCATGGCAGAACTGCCCTTCATTGTATGAGCAATCCTGAAAATCTTATGGATTATTTCAGGATCATAATTTGATTCAAGGTGCAATAAACTTTCAGTAACTTCATCAAGATGTTCTGACATCTCATCAATGAAGAAATTTATTATGCTTCCTTTATCCTCTATGCCCACAACACTTACTCCTTGGTATAATAAACTGCATCTTTAACAAAATTCTGTTTGAACCCATGTTTAAAAGACTGCATGCTTTCAGTATGTCCTAAAAACAGGTAACCACCTTTATTAAGACATCTGTAAAATTTTTCAAATATCCTGCTTCTAATTGCATGCGAGAAATAAATCATCACATTTCTACACATAATAATATCCATTCCAACAGGATAAATCTCATTTATAAGATTTAAAAACTTGAATGTCATCATTTTTTTTATATCAGGCATAATAGTGAAATAATTCGACATTATGACCAGCTTTTTGTGGAATTCCTCCGGAATCTCCTTGAGGCTTTCAATTGGATATCTGCATACCGCAGCCGTTTTAAGTACATCTTTGGTAATATCCGTACCAAGGATGTCAATGTTCCAGGTCCTTCTCAAAGGAATCAATTTATCAAGAATCAGTCCTATAGTGTAAGGTTCTTCTCCAGTTGAGATTCCTGCTGACCATATTCTCAATTCCTTTTCCCCTGATTTCACTTTTTGTTCAAAAATTTCTGGCAATACTTTTTTTTCAAGCGATTCAAGTTGAGGACGAAAACGAAAAAAAGACGTTTCTCTTGTTGTAAGATTTTCAACCAGATAATCATGTTCTCCAGAAATACCAAATGAATTCTTCAAATATTCAATGTATTCCGAATTTTTTTTAAAACCTGCAAATTCTAGTCTGTTTTCAATGACTTTACTTAATAATTCAATCTTGTTGCTCTTAAATATCAGACCAAATTTATCCTTGATGAAATTTGTAAAATCAGTGAATTCATCAGGCGTCAGAATCATTCACTTTCTCCTCGTCAATAACCTTAAATTTTATAATAGATTTTTTCAGCGCCATAGAAACCTGTTTAAGCCCGGTTGCAGCATCAAATGTAGTATCGGATCTCTGAGTAACACTTTTTGTAATCTCTGAAATATTCTCCATTGATACAACAACCTCTTCACTAGCAGTCGCCTGCTGTTTAGATGCCAGGGAAATCTCTCTGATTACTTCATTTGTCTTTGTTACAACTTCTACAATCTGTTTCAAAGCCAGGCCGGCTTCATCGGCAAGTTGGGTTCCCGCAAGAACTCCCTTTGTACCTTGTTCCATCGCCATAACAGATTCATTCGTTTCTGACTGAATCCTTTTGATAAGGATTTCAATTTCCTTCGCTGCTTTTCCAGACCTATCAGCCAATACCCGTATTTCATCTGCAACAACTGCAAATCCTCTTCCATGTTCCCCCGCTCTTGCAGCTTCAATAGCAGCATTCAAAGCCAGAAGATTGGTTTGTTCTGCGATATCTCCTATAACTTCTACGATTTCACCAATTTCCTGTGAACTTTCTCCAAGACCTTTAATTTTTTTAGCGGTTTCCTGTACAGTAAATCTGATATTTTTCATACCATCTATTGTTTTCTGTACAGCAAGCCCTCCAGTAACAGCAACTTCTGTAGCCCTCAAAGCTTCTCTTTCTGCAATTTCAGCATTATCAGAAACCTGTTGAATCGAAACAGTCAATTCCTCCATCGCGACAGAGGTATCGCTGATCTTAAGACTCTGGATTTTTGCGCCCGCTGATTGTTCTTTAGCGATGGTGTTAATATTTTCCGAAGAATCAACCACCCTTTCAACCAGTTTGGCTACCTGCATGATAAGTTCACTCAGATTATCAACCATTACATTAAAGTCAACCCCCAGTTTTTCCATTTCGCCATCAAGATTCTGAGTAATCCTGCTTGCAAAATCTCCATCACTGGCCTTCTTTATTATTTTAGAAAGAAGTGTTATCTGCTGTTGAAGATAGAGTTTTGAATTCGATTCATTTTCCATCATCGCTTTTATATTAGAAAGCATTGAATTGAAAGCAGTTGCAAAAACACCAAGTTCATCTGTAGATTTTACTTCAATTGTCTGATCAAGATTTCCTGCAGCAATATCAAGTGCTTTTGCTTCAAGCTCATGAATGGAAATAACGAGTCTATATGTAATCATTCCACCAACAATAAGAACAATTGTAATACCAATCAAAAGGATCATGAAAATTGTTCTACTGGAATCATCAGCTACTTTTCCCATATTCTGTAATTTTGAATCCATTTGGAAATTATACGCCATAAGACATTCATTGATAAGTCCGCCACCTGAATCTCGTCCACCACCCTGGATTTTTTTAACCAGATTTGTTATTTCATTCTGAATCTCAAACACAGATTTTTTTTTCACATCAAGACTGGTTGTTTGATTAGAGTAATCCGATAAATCATTTTTAATCTCAGAAATTGTTTTGGTAATTTCAGAGGAACCAATAGCAGTATATTTTCTATCAAGCTGTTCCAAATTTTTGTTAATCAGAACCATTTCTTCTTTAATATCAGTCTTACTGCCTTTTGATTTCCCTATAACCCTGGAAATTTTTCCTTCAATACTCCGCCATTTATTATAAAAGTCTGCAATATTGGAAGAACTCATTATACCTAATGTTCCATCTACATCTTGTTTAATCAAATTTTCAAAATTTGTAATTATCTTACTGTTTGTTGACTTTATTTGAGTCTTAACCAGAGAGAACTCTTTATTGATACCTTTTATTTTAACTATTGCCTGTTTATAGCTTTTCAACCTGCTTTCAAGACCAATAGCATAGTCGCGCAACTGAAAGATTTCAGAATTTGCAGCCTCTACTTTCAGATTTTCAATATATGAAAAAAGTTTACTTTCAATACTTTCAAAAGTAGAAAAATCAGACTTTTCCCTTATACTTCCTGCCTGTAGTTTTTCACCAACCTGATTTAACTGACTGAATTTCCGATCAATAAACATAATTGTTACTGATATTGGTTTCACCTTATTTTTAACATATTCTGCATTTTCTTTTGTTTGGCTCAATGTTTTGTAAGAATTATACCCAACTATGATCGCAACACAAGATGCAAGTAAAAAGATACTCATTACCTTGAAAGATATTTTATTAAATTTGTTCACTCCGCTGCCTGCCTCCTTGAAACTGTTTTAAATTTTATTATTACACCAGATTAATCACAACGCCATTGTAAATGAAATTATAGTATTCAGGGACACTTACTTCCATTCCCAGGCCATTAACCTTTATTTTTTTTCGTTTAATTATTACATCCTCAACAATCTCATTTCCGGTAAATACCGGCATATCCATACCAGGAAATACATTTGATGCTGGAATAGAATAGAAACATTCTCCATCCGTTATCTTGTATCTCGATACGATCTGCGCATCATCAAGAACTGTAAGTGTATCTGCAAAAGTCTGAAGTTCCTTATAGTCAGAAATCGTTGCTCCGAGTTCAGTAAGATTCAGATTATCATATCGCTGCTTTTTTTTGACAATAAAATGATCTGCATTTTCAAGATAAAGTTTATGTTTGTACATAGAATTATCAGGGGACATGTTATTGTCGCCAAAAAGAATTAGATTAAGTATTTTTTTTTTATTATTCCTGATTCCCTGCAAATGAGGATAATTATGGTTGATCCCTTCCGTTTCAAAAAAATGAGTTGTTCTCTCACCTGTATTTACATTTTCAAATATCTTTTTCACCAGATCACAATCCAGATGAAAATTTCTTTTACGTAAAAAATTGACATAGGGCAAACCATATTTAATAGAACATATATTCGCTTCAGTCTGAGCTTCGCCGATGTCTTCAAAAGATTTTGTAAACCATATCCTGTCAAAAGTACTCAGGATACTTGCAAGAGTATTATGAGGCAGGAAAAAATCCATGATAAATATGAGGAAACCGTCATCCATTTCGCCAAGAGATAAATAGTAGCTCCTTTTTTGACGGGAGATCTTACAGAACAACTGTTGATCTTCCATAGTCATGATTCGGTAGCCCTTTCTAGTCTCGAATAAAAAGACTTCCTGATTGATTTTTTTTTCTCTGCTAACAACATAATTTGAAAAGCCATACCCACCCCAACCAGTTGCGACTCCAACCTGGGTTGATACCTCTATACGGTTCAGTTTTACAAAGTCTTTTTCGGTTAATACCTTGCCATCAGCTATAAGCATGTTATATAATATAGTATACTTTTGTCATGAAAGTAAATAAAAAAAGTTATTTAATATAATAATGCTTTTATGAGTTCATATGACCATTTTTCGAAATACTATGACTCTTTAATGGGATCAACAAGCTATAATTACTGGAAAAATATTGTTCATTCTTATTGTTCCCATAATTATATTTTTCCGCCTGACCAGGTTCTTGAAATAGGAACCGGTACCGGAAACCTGCTTTATCCACTTGCAAAAATAGGGTATAATGTCACAGGAATTGATCTTTCTCATCAAATGCTCAAAATCGCAGCGGGCAAATCTCCATCAGAAGCGCCATTAGTCAGATGCAGAATGGAAAATTTATGCTTTAAAAAAGGAATTTTCAGCTGCGCAGTGGCATTTTTCGAAGTCCTTAACTATATAAGTGATCTTGATAAACTTGAATCCTTTTTCTCGAATCTTCGTTCATGTTTAAAAAAAGATTTCTTGATTTTTGCTGATTTCATAACTGAAAAAAAAATCACCACTTTTTTTTCAGAAGGAACATTTTCACATAGAATATCCAAAGATATTTTGACTGTATGGGAAT
This sequence comes from Candidatus Muiribacteriota bacterium, assembly GCA_030633305.1. GTDB lineage: Bacteria > Muiribacteriota > DAOVTB01 > DAOVTB01 > DAOVTB01 > DAOVTB01. Next base: position 50,627 of record DAOVTB010000006.1, on the reverse strand, counting down.
GTAATTACGACCCCTCTGTAAAACGCGCAGAAATAACAACGACCTTTATCGACGAGACAAAAAGTGTTATAATCCGTTCTGTAGAAAAACATTATAAGTACATTTTTTCACCCATGGAACTAGAAAATTTGTTTTTAAAACTTGATTTTGAAATAACTGATGTTTTAGAATCATTTACATATAAAAGTCCTAACAAAAATACAGAAAGAATACTTTATGTTCTAAAAGGAGCAAATAATGGCTAACAAAAAGAAAGTTTTTATCCTTGATACAAACGTCCTGGTGCATGATCCAAATGCATATCTCAAATTCAAAAATCATCTTGTCGTTCTTCCGATTATTGTAATAGAAGAACTTGATAATTTGAAAAACCGTCCCAGTGGTGCGGGATTAAACGCAAGGATTACACTTAGAAATCTTGACGCATTGATGGAACATGGTTCTCTCTTTGAAGGAGTAAAGCTGAAAAATGGCGCTACTCTTAAAATTGAAGTCGAGTATGAAAGTATCAATTTTCTTTCAGAAATGTTTGAAAGAAAAAATGACAATTTCATCCTCGGAGTTGCAAAAAAATATGCAAAAGATAAAAAAATATCTACGATTCTTGTGTCAAAAGACATTAATGTGAGAATAAAAGCAGACGCTCTTAACATTGTCGCACAGGATTACGAAGCCAGCAAAGTAGATATTGATGAACTTTTCAAAGGTTATAAAATCATTTATGTTACTAAAAAATTCATAGAAAAATTTCTCGATAATGGCGGTCGGGAATCAGTCAAGGCACTGCCAAAAAAATCTGCTGCACATTTCTTCCCAAATGAAATGATTCTCCTGAAAGAAGAATCAACGCGAAAAAGTATCCTTACAAAATATAGTTCAGATGAAAAAGAGTTAGTTGCTTTATTCCATCAGAATATTACACCTTGGGGAATTACAGCACGAAATCTTGAACAGAAATTCGCAATCGAACTGTTACTTTCAGAAGATATAAAGCTTGTAACACTTGTAGGAAAAGCAGGAACCGGAAAAACTCTTCTGGCGCTTGCAACAGGTCTTTTAAAAGTAGTTGATGAAAAAAAATATGAGAGGCTTTTAGTCGCAAGACCAATCGTCCCAATGGGGAAAGATATCGGTTATTTACCAGGAAGTAAAGAGGATAAGCTCCAGAACTGGATGCAACCCGTAACAGATAATCTTGAATTTTTGTTTTCAAATTATTCCCAGCATAGTTATCAATATCTAATGGACCAGAAACTTCTTGAAATCGAAGCACTGACTTATATTAGAGGTCGTTCGCTTCCAAGAGCATATATCATTATTGATGAAGCACAAAACCTTTCTCCACATGAAGTAAAAACTATAGTAACCCGAGCTGGAAAAGATACGAAAATCGTTCTAACAGGAGATCCGCATCAGATCGATTCGCAATATCTCGACGAAAGCAGTAATGGACTCAGCTATATTGCTGAAAAAATGAAATCATCACCTTTATCTGGACATATTTATCTGCAAAAAGGTGAAAGAAGTGAACTGGCAACTCTTGCTGCCGAACTTTTGTAAAAAAACAAAAATATTTTACCACGAAGGGCACGAAGAAAAACAAGGGAAAAATTAAATAAAAAAGGTCCAAACAATACCCAATATCAATATAGATGGGGTCACATGGAACTTTTGTTAACTCGAAGTTCGAGGTCATGAAAGTTGCTTTGACCCCTGCGCCAGATTAGTTGTTTCCGCCCAATTGGTATAGAAATGTATTGCGACACAGTCTGACTGTGCCGGTCCAAGATAAAAAAGAGTACAAAAAATATGAAAAATAAAGCAAAATTGTTTGGAAGAATTGTTATTCTCATTTTTGTTTTATTTTTCGTAAATTTATTCCCATTACTCGGAAAAACAGACCAGAAAATCAACGACGAAAACTCATACTACTGGTATCTTAATGGTAAATATTACTACAAAAAAAAGGTGGACATACCTCGAGCAGTTTCAGCTCTTAAAAAGGCTCTTGACCTTAATCCTGAAAATGTAAAAGCAAGCGAACTTCTTTACGAAATCAGAAAAAAACACGCTGCCTTTAATGAAATATCCGGTTCTCAAAGTGTAGATTTTACTCAAAAAGGAAGATCATTTCAATGGTATGTAAATGCAGAATATCATTTTGAAAAAAGCCAGTTTGACAAATCGATGATCGCAGTGAAAAAATCACTTAAGCTCAATCCATTCAATATCAAAGCCATTACACTTTTCAATAAATTGAAGGTAAAAAATGCACCTGAAGTTGAAGTTAAAAAAAAATTAGAGTCCACAGTAGAAATAGTTGGTAAATCTGACAAGATTATTAAAAGCGAAAATGCATTACGCTGGCTTCAAAGCGGGAAATTTTATACAAGTATAAAAAAACACGGCAAAGCAAAACGTGCATTTGAAAAAGTCCTTTCAATTGATCCTGAAAATGCTGAGGCAAAATCCATGCTTGAAAAAAATACACATCTTGAAATAATTGAAAAGAAAAAAAAAGTACTTACTAAAACATCAAATCCATCTTCATACTGGTTCTGGCTCGGGAAATATTATGAAAAGAAAAAAGATTTAAGAAAGTCACTCCTTTGTTATCAAAGAAGCCTTATTGGAAAACCAAAAGAAGAACGAATCAAAAAAGCAATCGACAGGATTAAAAGCATGATATATTTTGATGTTACCAAAAAAACTGAAATTGATGAATCAATCAGAAACACTGATTTCGAAATAATTACACCTGGAGATTCTATCCAGGAAGACAGAAACTATATTGCAAAAGCTTCAATTAAAGCAACGCAGGGAGTTGGAAGTCTGGATCAAACAGAGGTTGTTTTTACAAAAGAAATACAGACTGTTTCAAAAACAGATGATGATATTGATGTTAATATCAACACAACATCAGATGACAAGATAGATATTGACATGGATGATTTCGATGAAGAAGATCTGGTTTTTGATCATGGCAATGTAATTCTTTCAAGTGAAGCTCAAATTTCTCTGGTAGACAGTTTGAAAAAAGCACATGCAGAATTTGAACCTGGAAAACCAGTTAAGACATTTGGCCTTGAAAAAGAAAAACTTGTTACACTTTTTTTAAATAAAGAGCCTTCAAGAAATAATGATCTAAAAGAAATAAATGCAGAAGATACAGCGAAAGAAGACAAATCCGTAATAGAAAATGACGATATTGATGATTATAAAAATCTGATCATGCGATGGGAAAATAATCTTATACTGAAACAAAACCAGCATGATGACACTGAAGAAAAAAATAATGACACAATAGAAGAGGAAATTGTTCCAAGCGAAATAAAAGCTCAGATAAAATCCTACTTTGAAAAGGCTCAGATACTCCTTGAAGCACAAAAAAAAGAAGAAGGATTGGAAAATATGAGGATCGGCTATATCACTTCGATCGAAAACAACCCTGGAGATATAGAATCAATTTATTATCTGATGCTCATCTATTACAAACAAAAAAAATATGACCTTGCCTCTCTACTTCTTTTCCAACTTGGCAAACAACTTCCGGTATATAAACAACAGGAAAAATATAAGAAAATAGCTTCCATCACATCATGCTGGATAAGGCAGGTCGTTTTACAAAGTGCAGTTAATAATTTCAACAGAGACCTCAAGGGCAGTCTTTATAGAAATAGTTATGTTACCCGCGGGAATTTCAGTATTCCTAAACTCATACATGAAAAATATCTTATGCCTCCTCCAATAGAAGGTATAAGCCTTGATCTGGAAATTGAGAATGGACAATTCAATATTATTTATGATATAATTTCTTATACCTGTGATAATGGAAAATATCTTATTGATATTAATAATACAGTCACATGTTCACAGCATGGGACTACTCCGTTTCTGCTAAATTCCAAGAGGAGAATTGTTGATGAAAACTCTAGAAGAAATCATAAGACTTCCAGAAAAAAAAGCAATCGAAAATTTAATGAATACTACTTTTGGAGAGAAGGAAATAAAAGCTCTCTTCAAGAATGAAATAATCAATAATAAAGATATTGATATCATTTTGAAATATCTCACTGTTCTCTCACGCGCAAAGGATCCAAAGATAATTGAGGAAGTAATAAATTACCTGGAACAGGCAAAAGATAACAGGTTAAAAGCTTCCGTTGTAAAATTTCTTCCCGTTGCTTCAAATCACGATTATATTCCACTTCTTGCAAAACTGCTTCGAGATGAAAATAACAGGGTCAGAGCCAACACCGTTGAAGCACTTTCGTTATGCGGCAGCTCTCGGTTAAAAAAACTGCTTTTACCTATGGTTGATGATCCAGATAATAGAACAAAATCAAATACACTTATTGCATTATGGCAATGTGACGAATTACGTGACAAGATCATTGAATGTTTTGAAAAAATGGTAAAAGATCCATCTCGTTGGATGCGCGCAAGTGCATTCTATGCTTTTGGTGAAATTGGAGTTCTGGAATTTACGGATGAATGCATAAGTGCTTTGGCTGAAAAAGATGAACTCGTTGCAAAAAATGCTGTCCTGGCTCTAATCGGGTACGCTGAGAAATATATTGATGATTCAGTAACTGATCAACCGGAACTCTGAGTGCATAGGTAAATCCAATGTCCGCTTCAAAATATAAAATACTTGTAGTTGACGACAGTGTAACTGTACTGAAACTCATGCAGTTTACGCTAAGTTCTCATGGGTATGAAGTTGAAACTGCCGAAAACGGCGTTGATGCAATAAAGAAAGCTTATTCTTTCTTTCCACATCTTATTATTCTTGATCTTGTAATGCCTGTCATGAACGGATTTCAAACATGTCGATATTTCAAAACTGATCCCGTTTTTAAAAACATACCTCTTATTCTTTTGACCCAGTTAACGAAAAAAGAAAAAATTTTTCAGGGAAAAAAGGCTGGTGCAGATGAATATGTCTCCAAAAATTTTGAACCTGAAATATTGTTTCAAAAAATTCAAAATCTTCTTGATAAATATAATCCAAGCTATCCCAAAAGCATAATTTCAAAATATCAAGATCAACATATCAACGAAAGCTTCCTTTTGGAAAAAGTAAATACCATCCTTGAAAATAAAATCAATGATCTTATGATTATCGAAGAAATATCAAATCTTTCGGATTCCATGACAGATTTTCCAACTACTGTTGAAAAATGTTTTGAACTTCTTTTGTTATTTTTTAACCTGGACATGGCTTACCTGTCCATAGTGTCTGATAACAAACTTAATACATTTATTTATGCTCCGAATAATATGCCAAATTTAATTGTAGATCATTATCAATCGCTATTAAGCGATATCAGATTTTATAATCTACAGGGAGATGTTTCCATAACCAAAAGGCTTATCAAATATCCTTCCACTGATCCTAAGGATTTTTCGAACGATCCCCTTGATTATGATGAAACCTGTTCAAAACTGGAACTGGGCGATACTATCATTGGAAAAATCGGACTTGTCTTTCAAAATAATAAAACATTTGATTCAACATCACTATTCAAGATTATATCCAAACAACTTTCTGCTCTGCTTACAGCATCACATAATTACCATTCTCTTAAAATATCGGATTATACTAAAGGATTAAAACTTGAAACTGTTTTTGAAATAGGAAAACTTTTACAAAATCAACTGGAAGTATCTACATTGATGGAAACAATCGTAAATGTAATCAGCAAAGTCCTTGATTCAGACAAAGTAACCTTGTTCCTGATAGATCAAACACTTAAAAAGTTCTTTTTTCGTGTAGGGATTGGAATTTCATGTGATATTTTGAAAAATTCAGACCTTCCAATTGAAGAAGGTTCTGTAACAGACTGGGTTATCAAGCATAAAGAAGGAATACTCAGTAAAAATATTACACAGGATGAAAGATTCAAAACCGGGACAAAAAGAAATTATTCCACTGCATCATTCATTTCTGTACCCATAATTAACCAGGAAAAAGTGCTTGGTGTAATAAATGTAACTGGAAAAAATGACAGTGCTCATTTCGATAAAGATGATTTTTTATTGATGAGTCTACTTTCAAATATGATCGGAATAATAATAGAAAACTCTCATCTATATAGTAAAATGAAAAAAAACCTCACTGAAGTTGATAGAAAAAACTGGGAAATATCAACCCTTTTCTCTTTAAGTAAGGCTATCAATATGCTTGATGATACAAATCAGATCCTCAATATCATTACGGAAAAAACAAAATTACTTTTAAACAACGATGAGATCTTCATATTTTTAAAAGATAATGATTCACTGAATTGCTATAATGAACATGGTGATTACTATGATTTTGTAAATAATCTTGCAGATAAATGGATAAACGCCAAAACTGATTCCATTCACAATGATTATTCAAATAAAGGTATTACATTCAATTTAATGTATTCATTGATCAAAACAGGAAATCAAACAAATGGAATAATCATATGTCTGGGTAATCATGAACACGAATTTTCTACTGATGACCTGAAAATCGTCAAAAATATTACAAACCAGATCGGCGTAATAATTGATAAAAGAAAGCTTTATCATTTTGCTGTTAAAGACCCACAAAGCGGTTTATTTAATCACTCTTATTTTTTAAGCAGATTAAAAGAAGAAACTATAAGAGCCCAAAGATATGACAGGCCTCTGTCAATGATACTGATCTTTTTCCCAATGGTAAAATCAGATCACAAATTATCGGTTAAAGATGTCTCTGATATTGGTAAATTCCTTCAATCTCAACTAAGAGATATTGACATCACCTCATATGAACCTGATAATAAATTCTGGATACTTTTACCAGAAACCACACGTGAGGGAAACAATATTGTCGTGAATACGATAATTGAACAATTAAAAAATAAGTTTGATCTTATACCTAACGTTATCGCAGCAAGTTTTCCTGAATACTATTTTGATCTTGAAAAAAAGATCATTACTCAGTTCAACAACCTCTGCAATCATTTCGAATCAGTAGATAACTGCATATTCCTTGATGAATTATGATTATAATAAATGATAACGAAAAAGAAAAACTATATAATCTTCTATTCCTCTATTTTTTCCTGATCTTTGGTAATATTACCGGCATAAATATTGGAAACTCACTTTTTCTATCAAGTCCATTTGGAGGAATAAATCGTCTTCCATACATGTACATATTGTTCGCCATCCTGACTTCTATTGTTACATTCTTTTCATTATTTTTCATCGACAGGTTCAAACGAGACAGACTTTTTATGATTACGTTGGGTTTAATTTTCTGTTTCCCAATCGCAATTTCTGTATTCTTTCAACATTTACAAAACAGAATCGGAATTTTTATTATATACATAGTAGTCCAGATCATTTGGATTATAACAATAATGCAATTCTGGGCTCTGGCCAACGATCTATGTAATACGCGTGAAGCCAAAAGACTATTCCCATTAATCTCATCAGGTGGATTAATCGGTTCTCTTTTATCCGGGTTTATAATCAGTTATACATTGTCACTCTTTTCGATAACACATGTTATTCTAGTCTGGTCCGCAGCAACCATTATCAGCATCATGCTATTTTCTAGAATCATGAAAAAGTATTCTTTTCAGTTGAACATAAAAACAACGTCAAAAATAGGAATTGCCGCTTTTTCAGAAGGATTTCAGTATTTTAGAAAATCAACTTTCATGTCATTACTCGGCTTACTTCTTTTCTGCATGTGGCTTGTACTTTATATATGTGATTATTATTATTTCGGTATCACCTGCAGCAAAACCCCTTCACCGGAAAAACTTGCATCACTTTACTCACTTGTTAGAGGTGGCTCATCCTTTTTTGCAATCATCGTCCAAATCTTTATAACATACCGAATTCTTAAACATTTTGGAGTAGGAAGTTCATTGTTCATATTTCCATGTATAATGTTTTTAGCAGTTTTGAATACCCTGATCTTCCCCGGAACACTTTGGTCAGCAATTTTATTAAGATCCTGTCGAATTTCCATGGTTTACTCAATACAGGACAGCGTTTATCACATTCTATTTAACTCCATACCAGACCAGTTCAGAGGAAGAATTCGATTGTTTCTGGATGGACTAGCTGTACCTATTGCTATAATGTCTTCAGGATTTATTCTTATTTTTCTTAATACTTTTCACATCAAAAATTACATGTTTCTTGCTATTATCCTACTTATCGGTTGGATATTACTTGCATCATATTTGAAAAAAGACTATGTAAGACTTTTAATCAAAAATTTAAGTGAATCTAATTACGACATGAAATTTACTGCAATAGAATCACTTTCAGGGATCAGAGATAACAATGCTATAGAGCCATTAATTAATGCTATGTTTAACGATACAAATCCAACTGTAAGAGCAAATGCAGTAATGGCACTTGGAAAATTTAAATTTTCTACCCAGATTTTTAACTCCCTGAAAAAAGCTCTCAGAGATTCCAATCCTTTCGTCCGCGCTTCAGCAGTACAAAGTCTTGGAAATTTCAATAATGACGAAGTCATAGAATTACTTGTCAATATATTAAAAACAGAGTCTGTTGGAAGAGTCAAAGCAACAACAATAAAAGTAATATCAAAATTATCTCATAAGGGTATAATTCCAATCATAGAAAAAAATCTAAATTCAAATGAAGAAAGCAGGATAAAAGCCAATACGATTGAAGCGATCATCGAACTAAAATTAACACAATTTCAAGACAGGATTATCGAATTGGTAAAAGATAAGAACAACCGAGTAAAAGGCAATGCAATAATGGCTATTTACACGTTGGGACTTGAAGGTAAAGAAATTGCTAGAAAAGAACTGGATTTTATGCTCCGCTCCGGAAATAAATTTATGACAGCATCTGCATTGTTTGTTATCAGTAACATAAAAATCGAAGGTTTTGAAAAAGAGATTATAGAAATAATAAAAAATTCGAATAACGAAGTCGTTGTGAGAAATGCCATCAAATGCATTATCAACCTGAATCTAATCAATTCAATTCAATTACTTGTATCAATGCTTCAGAATAACACTCCGTATAATCAGATTATTATAACAGCAATTAAAAGCATAATTTCAGACGATAAACTAAACTGGCTTGAAGAAAAATTTCACTCATCACTCAATCACGAAAATACTGAATATGTTTTTTTGAATAATCTAATTCCCTTGCTTACAATATTTCCAGATAATATCAAAACAAAATTAACCAGGAAAATTCTCATTGAGTCTGAAAATTCCCAAATACTTGGAAAAGTAATCAATCTTATTGAATCAGCAAATATGATTGAATTCAAATCACAGATCATATCGATGTTTACACATAAAGATGCTGTCATTCGAGCTCAAATCGTTAAAAGTTTGAGAATATTTGAGATCCCAGATGTCTGGAAAATTTTTGTAAACGGTCTTGATGACTCTGACCCTCGAGTGCGAGCAAATATCCTTGAAGAAATATTCCACCTTGAAGAACCAATTCCTTCAAGTTACATTCAACCTCTCTTGAACGATTCAAATGACAGAGTCAAAGCAACTGCCGCCAAAATACTTTGTAAATATAGTGTCGATAAAGGAATCCTGACTTTGAAGAATATGCTCAGGAGCAACGATAAATGGACTAGAATAAACTCCCTTTATGCTTTTGGAGATCTTAAAAACAAAGACTATGCACCGCTTATTATAAAAGCTACAAAAGATTCAGATATTGATGTGCAGAAAAATGCATATATTGCACTAGAAAAAATGAATTCTGATTTTATCAATGATATTAACCTTTCCTTTGATAGTGATATAAAAAATATTTCAGTTGTATCAGATACACTCTCAAACATTCTGTTGACAGATAATATCAATTTACTGGATGAAATTAATAGTTCTGAAAAAATAGTAATTTCAATAAAAACTGTTTTAAAAAGTATCCTTTTTAAAGCTGAGGAATTTTTCATAAAAGAAAAGGCATTGAATTCCCTGCATGCCCTGAGCAACGTGAAGTATAAAAACTTTTTCACTCAACTCCTTGATAGTCCTGATCCTAGAATTAGAAACATTACGATCACCTGTTTTTATAAAGCTGGAATCAATTTGACAAACAAGGAACTATGCAGTTATATAAAAAAAGAGCTTGAATGTCTTTTTAAAAACAAATCCATGATACACCACCTTCAGATGCTGATTGCAAAATATGATAATACGACTGTATTAATTGAAGAATTGCTTAATCTGGATGACATAATTTTCGATAATATTTTTACTTTTCTAAGCCTTAATTTTGATGACAGTAAGCTTAAAATAATAAAGCAACGGCTCAAGGATACAAACAAAAAAATGAGAGCAAACGCAATCGAAGCACTTGATTCAATTGTTTCAAAAGAACTCTCAGACATTCTCATAAGTGACCTTGAAAGACTTTATCTTGAAGACATTTCAAAGAAGGAAAGCGAACCGAAACTGAACCTGCCTGAAATATCATTTCTGACAGGTTTACTTGAAATGAGTGATCCTGCATTGAAATCTGTAACAGCAACGATTTTGGGCGAGATAGTAATGAGTGAAATTATTTTGCCTCTTGTAAAACTAACTAAAGATCATGATTCCAATGTTAAAAAAATTGCTGCAGAAACATTGGAAAAAATTCAGGACTGGTCCCTTATGGGGAATTTAATTGATGATATTCAAACAAATTTTATAAAAAAAAATGAGACAGATGAAAAATAAAAATTGTATTATTATTGGAGAAAATATGAAAATCAAATTTATAACTTTATTCCTTTTATTATTCCTGGTCATTAACTCTGTATATCCATGTTCATCAGGTATTCAATTCCTGATAACCGTGTCTCCTCAATTTGTTGATCTTTCATTTTTTAATGAATTTTCTACATTTTCTCAGAAAGTTGATGATATGGCTTATCAAATAATAAACCGTAATAAGAATTTAGCTCTGGATAAATTCGAAAAAGCATATGCTATACTTTTCAATATCTACCAGACCTACTATAAAAATCCTCCTCCATTTTATACGGATCTAAAAGGTTTTCAAAAAAATATGAATACATTAACAACCATCTTTTCCTCTTTCAAGGAAATGATCGATAATGCCATGTTTGCAACAGCTTCAGAAAAATTGAAAAGTTATGTTAAATTTACAAATGCATTTATCAATCCTAATCATGACTGGAAACCTGTACTTGAAAAGAGAAAAGTTGTACTATCAAATCTTCATTTGGAAGATATTTCCTATGCTATTCAAAGCTTTATCAATTCCTTTATTGGCACAAAACAGGGATTAAAGACAAGAATAAAACTAGGCGAAATCACATTTGATGATAAAAATAAACTGGATAAAAATTATCTTCTTAAATTTTCTCATACAATTTCACCTGATTTTCGTAAATTCATGACCTTTGAAAGCTCTCCTATTACTTTTGCTGATTTGATTATAAGTAATGACCTAAGAACAAATCTAAGTAAAAGTACAGATTACCTTATTTTTGGTGAACTGCTAACACCTGAAACGGTATATCTTGAATTTAAAGATTCGAAAAAAGGACTTGTAAAAAAAGAAAATTCTGATTATGCATTTTTTCGTTATAAAATTCTCTCTCTCAAAAATCTGTCTATTGAAGTAATTGATGAAGTCAAAGTGGGCATAAAAATAGATACTCTTTATAAAAAAGACGGGAAAGAAGTTATTTCAACTCATAAATTAAGTTATAGTATCCCTTCAATGAGATTTAATATGGAGGATAAACATAAAGGGCCTTCAAGTTCTTCATGTATTCTTAAATAAAGATACCAGATTAGATATTAAATAAAATTTTTTTGAATCGCAATCGTAAAAAAGTATCTCTGTTATTAACAGGAATCCTGTTCATCAGAAAGTCGGGTTCATTCCTGCAACAGATCATACCAATTCTGCCAAGTGAAAATGAATACTTCATAGTTTCTTTCAAAATCGCGTATTGATTCTTATTAATTACTCCGAATGGAGCTGAATAATATTCAGGCTTTTTACCCGTTATACTCACCAATACTTTTATAGATTCTTTAAGATCTTCAGAAAAAAAATTAGAATCCTGTTGTATTTCATGGCTATGCCCATGACTACCTATGGTGTGTCCACTCTCATATAAAGACTTGATCTGCGTTGAGGAAATTCCATTTATCAGCATACCATCAACAGATTTCCACATTTCCCCGATTTTAGATGTCGAAATAAAAAAACATGCTTTGATGTTGTACCTGGCAAAAATTTCAACTGATGTATTAAACTGATCATAATATCCATCATCAAATGTGATAACAGCAGTCTTATATCTATGCCCTGATAGATATTCTTTAATGGGCACAAAAGTATATCCTTGCCTGTGAAAAAATGAGATAATATTTTTGATTTTTTTACTGGATAAATCATTTTCTGCAGGAAGCGGCCTTGAGTATTTCCCGATATTATGAAAAGCCAGTATCATTTTTTAATACTATATTTTTCTATTTTTTTATATAGACTGCTACGCTGCACCTTCAATTGTCTGGCAGTTTTTGTGATATTCCATTTATTCCTGTTCAACCAGTGTTGCAGAATCAATTTTTCAAAATATTCTTTGCCCTCTTGAAGTGATTTAAAATTATCAATCATTTCATCCATGCTTGATTCTTCGGATTTTATAGGTTTCATCGGAAGAATCATATCACCTTCATTCAGAATTGATCCATGTCCAAGTATACAGGCTCTTTCAATTGTATTTTCGAGTTCACGAACATTTCCAGGCCAGTTGTAAGACATCAGTTTTTCAATTGCATCAAAAGAAAGTTCATCATATAACGCAGAGAATTTTTTGTTGAATATTTCTAGAAAGTGGCTTACTAGAATATAGATATCTTCTTTTCTCTCCCTTAGTGGAGGTAAATTAATATTGATAACGCTCAGCCTGAAAAAGAGATCTTCCCTGAAATTGCCTATCCCTATTTCCTCTCCAAGATCCCTGTTTGTTGCAGCAATAATACGAACATCTACTTCCATTGAGCTTTCGCCACCTACTGGTTCAATAATCTTATCCTGAATCACTCTCAAAATCTTCGTCTGTGTCTTTAACGACATTTCAGCGATTTCATCAAGAAAAATCGTTCCCTTATGTGCCAATTCAAATCGACCACGACGATCACGATGTGCTCCAGTAAATGCTCCTTTAACATGTCCAAACAACTCACTTTCAAGTAAATCATCCGGTAATGCCGCACAATTGACTGCGATAAATGGACCATTTTTCCTGGGGCTGTTGTAATGAAGTGCATGGGCAACAAGTTCTTTACCAGTACCACTTTCTCCCAGAATAAGAACAGTTACATCATGATTACTTACTTTTTCGATCATATTATAGACTGTCTGCATCGGCTTGCTTACACCTATTATATTGTCATAATGATAAGTTTTTTCTGCGTGTTTCTGGTTCACAAGCCTGTTGAACAAACTTTCCATCCGGGTAGCAGAATTTTTAAGATTCACAGCTAATTCTGTTCCAGAAGCTGAACCTCTTAGAATACAGTGAACTTCTTCAGGGACATCTACTATGCCAAGATTTGAAAGATCATCCTCAACAATCAACAGGATAGAAACTTTATCAGTAACTTGAAGCAAACCAAGCACATACTTTTCAAATCTTTTTACACTATCGATATAAATAACAAAAGTTGAAAATTCAAGTTCTTCAATCGGAAGTTCAATAATCTCTTTATAATCTTTCTGAATTACACTGTACTGTTTTCTATCAAGCAATAACCCGGATATTATTTCATTCTCTGGAACATAAATCTTATTTTGTCGTTTCATATTGAACAGTGTACCCTAAAACAATACATTTTTCAATGAAAATCCATACAGTTGTATTCTTTTATATACAAAAGTAGACGTTAAAATGTAATATTCAGGAGTCTTTAGATTTAATTTTTTTGTTCTTTTGTTCTGAAATCTTACGACTAATAGTACTGTAATGCAGTGATAAATAATCACCAATTTCCTGCAACTTGTACTCATAGTCAATAAAAGCTTTATAAATAAGACAATTGCGTTCATTGATATTTTTTTGTTCTAAGAATATCTCTTCTAATGAAGGCCGATCAGCTAAACGTTCACAAATTTTTACATTTCTGATATTTCTTTTAGATGTCGCATGATTTAACACTTTATCAATAAAATCTACTGAGCCTAACAGAAAACCAGCATTAAGATTTTCCAATGGTGATTTTTCACCAATTCCCTCTTCCACAAAAATAATATATCTCTTTATAGCTTCCGGAATTGAACTGCCACCAATAATCTGGAGCAATTCTTTTCTTTCAATCAATCCCTTATTTTTCCTGCTGTTAATAACCGAGTTATAACTTGACCAAACGTACTTATCTGGATATTTAGTTAGACCTGCACGTACAGGATTCAAAACAATATATCTGCTCAGTTCAAAATAATAACTATCTTTTTCAACAATTATTGATTTGTACCTACCTTGAAACAAATGTCCACAACTATTATACTGCCTATTAACAAATTGCGTATATAAACCATTTAAATGTCGCATACCTCTTGACAAGTTCCCTTCTGGAGTTTCTACAAGCAGATGATAATGATTTGGCATCAGACAATAAGCATAAAATTTCCATCGATATCTTGATTTAATTTCAGAAAGCAAGTTAATAAAATAATTTCTATCATTATCATTCCGGAAAATGTCTTTTTTACCATCTCCACGGGATGTGATATGATACATTGCATCAGGATATTCGATTCTAAGTGGTCTAGCCATGTTTAAAGAATACAATATCTTTTTTTAAATGTCAAATATAAAGACCTGACCCCCTTTGTTTTTTTCATTGATTTTGTTAACAATTTTTCATTGAATATGCTAAAATATCCAAAAAATCAGGGAGATGTGATGAACGCTTTCGACATAATAGATTGGAACAATATGATCCGGCATGAATGGGAAAACAGCAGTTGGAGTAAGGAAAAGAATCTTAAAAAGTTCTGGAATTCGCGTGCTGAGCATTTCGAAGATATTCTAAAAAGTCCTGCTTCAATTGATTACTCAAATTTGATAGTTGAATTTATACGTAATACAAGTGGCTTAAAATCTAAAGATACTATTCTTGATTTAGGCTGTGGCACAGGTATTCTGACATTACCATTAGCAAAAATGGTTAAAAAAGTAACTGCATTAGACATCTCTAATGAAATGCTAAAAATCATGTCTACTCATATGAAAAAAAGGGAAATCTCGAATATTGATATCATAAACGAACGCTGGATGGATGCTAAAGAGAATTTATCTATACATGATATTGTAATTTCACATCGTTCCCTTGGT
Source organism: Candidatus Muiribacteriota bacterium (assembly GCA_030633305.1). GTDB lineage: Bacteria > Muiribacteriota > DAOVTB01 > DAOVTB01 > DAOVTB01 > DAOVTB01. The sequence goes on along the minus strand of DAOVTB010000006.1, from coordinate 35,266 downwards.
GTAAGCGCACACACGAACGAGGAAATACCTGAATATAAGAAATGCCTGAACAAAATGAATCGATTTGCCAGAAAATTTGTTTTCATCTTTTTCCCGGCATTCAGACTACCAGTTGAAAAAGGTTTTTATAAATGTTTCCACGACTTTGATTACATGGAACAGGAAGGAAGTATTGGAATCGCAACATTCAACCTTCTTTATTCACTCGGATATGCTCCAACATTTACACATCTTTATTTTAAACAGGATCATCAATTTGACACTATCGATGATGAATTAGCTAATTTTAGCCATTTTTCATATTTCTGCACCGATACAAATTCAAACAGATTGAAAGAATACTTTAAGAAAACACTGCATAAAACAAAAAATGGTTACAAAATGAAAATAATTAAAAGGATCAAAGTATTGTATTGGAAGAAAAAAGAATTTTGAAAAAACAGCTGAATTTAATGTATATCACAAATAAACCTGATATTGCTGATTATGCCTTAAAATCAGGGGCCAACCGCATTATACTTGATCTTGAAATACGTGGAAAAGAATCCAGACAGGGTTCCAAAACACAACGGCCTCATAACCTTGCAGATTTTAAAAAACTGAGAGAAAGCATCACAAACGGATTCCTTTCGGCACGAATAAATCCAATTGCATACCCGGAAACTGAAAATGAAATAACATTTCTCATAGATTCTGGAGTGAATCAGATAATTCTGCCATATTTCCGATCAATAGCTGAGGTTGAAAGATTTTTAACATTAATAAATGGCAAAACACAGACATGCCTGCTGGTTGAAACAATGGATAGTTTGTCTCTTATCGATAAACTCGTAAAATTTAACGAAGTTGATGAATTTTATCTTGGGTTAAATGACCTGTCCCTGGATCTGAAACTTAATTTCCCTTTTACTGTCCTTTCAAAGGGAATAATAAATGAAGCAATACGATTGCTTGACTCTTTAGAAAAAAAATTTGGTTTTGGTGGGCTGGCTCCAGCTGGGTCAGGTTTGGTAATTGGAAAGAAAATACTTGCGGAGCTTGTCCACCAAAAAGCATCAACAGTATTCCTTTCGCGAGCTTTTCACAAGTGCGCTACATCAGTAGAGGAATTACAAAAAGATATCGATCTGAAAAAAGAAATACAGTATATCAGAAAACTGGAAACAGCATTCATGGAAAGAACAAAGGTTCAGGAAATTAAAGACATGGTTAATACTTATAGATTGATTGATTCTATATAATACCAGGAGAATAATATGTGTGGTTTTGGTGGTGTATTTCCATTAAAAGAAGATGAACTTTATTTCAAAAGAGATGTGTTCAACAGGTTCCATAAAAATCGTGGAGGCACCTCTCCTACCAGACCTTCTTTTCAAGGAAATTCTTTTATAAAAGACTTATTTCTTTCATATACCAGATTATCAGTCCTTTCAACACATAATCCACCATATTTTAGTAAATGTAATAATTTCTGCGGAATGTTCAACGGAGAAATTTTTAATTATCAATCCCTTTCAAAAATCTTTAATAAAGATAATCCTGTTCAAAGCGAATTGGCAGTACTAGTTGAGATGTATGCCAAAAAAGGACCACAATCTTTAAAAAACCTTGAGGGCCAGTTCTGTGGTGTAATTTATGATCTTAAACGAAACCATATCACTTTGTTCCGGGACCGACTCGGATTGACTCCACTTTATTACAGTCTTTCCAGAAACAGGATAATCTTCAGTTCATATCAAAGACCGATAATTGAGATCAATGGAAAAACTGGAATAAACAAATGGGCAAAGGACTCCATAATCCTTACCGGCTATAATATATTCAACGAGTCCTTGTTCAAAGGCATTTTCGAAGTACTCCCAGGAGAATTCATTATTTTTGATATAAATAAAAAAAAGACTATCGGAAGATATCACCAGATAGAAAAATTAGTTTCAGAAAATACTAGTCCTGACCATAAAGACCTTGAAGAATACCTTAAAAAATCATTAGAGACCAGGATTCCAGAAATTGATTTTTCTCTTTTTCTTTCTTCTGGAATTGACTCAACTCTAACAGCTATTCTGATGAAAGAAAAAGGTATTGTTCCAGCCGCAACCATCACACTTGATTCAACAAAACAATATTCAGAATTGCCCCACATGAAAGAAACTTTAAAATTTCTAAATTATAAAAATCCTGAAGTCATTACTCTTTCACATAATTCTTTTATTGAAAAAATGAAGCACATAATTGAAATCGAAGAAGAACCTCATGGTGATATTTCTTTCTTTTCACTTTGGGAACTTGCAGAAAAAATAAATAGTCAAAATCATATAGTCACTTTTTCAGGAGATTTTTCAGATGAATTATTTCTTGGATATGAAGATCTGACATTTTTTTTAGTTTCCAAAGGGTACTCTTTTTCTGAATATCTAAAAGATAGTAAAAAAACGAGACTATTCATCGAAGAATATATTCGTCATTATCTCATTAAAACAGATATAGAAACAGCATCTTCATTATTTAAACTTGAATACTCTATTGAAGACTTTATTTCCTATACAACAGAGTACTTACTCATGACGCTACATATAGATTATGATATAACAATTGGAAAGCTCTGTATTCTTCTAAATATTTATCTTCTTTATTTAAAAAACAACAGTATCAAAGCAGACAGGACTTCAATGGAAAATGGATTCGAGATTCGTTCCATATTTCATTACTACCCTCTTATAGAATACGTTTTTTCACTTAAAAGCAGTGAACTGTTTATTCCTGATAAACAGAAATCACTTCTTGTAGATATTATCAACGAAAGATATCCAATTGTATTTGGAAAAAAAAAGATGCCTACAGTACCATTTTCAAACTGGCTGACCGACGCACCTGATAAATTTTATTCTGTATTCAAAAAAAAGGACATGGAAAGTCAATTTCTCAATTATTCATCCATTAACAATGTACTAAAAATCCATAAAAAAAATAACAGAAATATGTTCAGAGAATTGCGTCTTTTTTACGTTTTAAGTTTGTTTGAAGGTTTGACAACTAGAAAAGCTTTATGTTAAACTTTTTTTAATTAATGTTCTATGGTATATATAAGATTATGTTTAAAAAGATTAATATATGGGTTGTTCTCGGCGTCATAGGTTTATGTTATCTTTTTGTTATTTTTCGTGGAAAAAATAGTAAATTCAAAATAAATAAAAAAATAGAAAAGCTGTCGGAAGTCAGCAAAAAAATAGAAGATATCGATGAAATAGTCGGTATGAAATATATCATGGCCAAAATCTTTCGCGATAAGCTGAATGATTATGAAAAAGCATGTCAGAAGCTATCAGAAATTCTTGACCAGTATCCTGAAAATATCCTGACAGATGCAGTGATGTTTGAACTCGGCGAAACATATCACTTGATGGGGAATGACGAAATATCCAAAAAATATTTTAATAACGTGGTTTCTACTTATCCTGAAACCATCAGCGCAAGAAAAGCTTTAGAAAAACTTGAATTAATCACTGGTAAGGAGGAATAATATATGGGTACAATTTTTAAAATGATGTTTTACGGATTTATTTTCTTATTTGGCTACATTCTTGGAAAAAAGAAAGCATACGAAGAAGAGGAAGAAGAATTTTTCTGGGAAAACAAAAACATTACACTTTCATATGAAAATCCAGATGCAAAAGAAGTTGCAATCGCAGGGGATTTCAATAACTGGGATACAACATCTGACAAGATGGTAAATCTTGGAGAAGGAAAATGGACAATCACATTAAACCTTAAACCAGGAAGATACGAATATAAACTTGTTATTGATGATTCAACCTGGATCGCAGATCCAAATGCAAAAGAATTTGTTGATGATGGTTATGGCGGTCAGAGATCAGTTCTTGTTGTTGAATAATTAAACTTTAGAAATTTTACAAAACAGGGGCAGGTATGAAATCTGCCCCTTTTCTTTATTACAGTGAAACCAATGTTGAAAATAATAGACAGATATATTTATAAAAATTTAATTGGATCATTTCTGTTTGGATTATTTATTTTCACGACCATATTTCTAGTTGATCTAACGATGGAACTTGTTGATTTTGTTATCAACAAGGGTATACCCGTTGTAGAAGTACTTAAACTCTTTATTTTTTCCCTTCCTTCAATTCTGATCCTTACATTTCCCATGGCAACTCTTATGGGTGGATTAATAACATTTGGAAAATTATCTGCAGATAAAGAAATTATTGCAATGTTAACCTGCGGAATCAGTTATTACAGATTAATCCGTATAGCCCTCATATTCGGCCTTACAATATCACTGCTTACAATAATGTTTAATGAGTTTGTCGTTCCAAAAACAAACGTACTACGAAGAAAAATTTTCAGGAAAATAACTTTCAAAAAACCAATTCCAAAAATTGGAGAAAATGTATTTTTCAGCGGTCAGGATGGACTAACATTTTTTGTACGAAAATTTGATAAGAAAAATGATGCCCTTCAAGACCTCATAATATTTGAGAAAAGATTTAATCGCTTTCCCGCAATAATTATTGCGAAAAATGCCAAATGGAAAGAAAATAACTGGGAAATATACAATGGCATAAAATGGGATTTTGAACCCACTGAAAAATCTGTTGACCGAATGGATTTCACCAAAATGAAATTATATATGTCAGGAAGTTACGGAGATTATAAATCTTATTCTAATAAACGTGCCACAGACATGTCATTAAGAGAATTATCATCAGAAATCAAAAAACTAAAAAAAGCCAATATTAATGTAAAAGACCTGATTATGGAATTTTATTTCAAGACTTCTCTTCCTTTTGCATCCTTATGTTTTATCTTTATAGGTGTTCCCCTCGCAATCAATACCCAGAGAAGTGGAAAATCAATCGGAATTGGTTTGAGTATTCTGATCATATTTTTTTACTATCTTCTCATGTCTGTAGGAAAAGCTCTTGGCAAAGGCAGTATTCTACCTCCGTTTATAGCTATGTGGTTTCAAAACGTCATTATCATAATAATCGGATTAATCCTTATGAAAAAAGCAAAGAAATAAAAAAGGGCTCCCAATGGGAGCCCTTCTACTGCGACTAAATACTTCAACTAATTCTACAACAAATAAATGCGTCCAAAACTTCAACTTAAAACTTCAACTTATTCTACAAAACTGTATCGTTTATTGCTACGTTTTAACAAAAAGGTAGTTGCAATATCCGTGCCAGATATCAATTGTTTAAAACTACTGGTTTTATAATGTTTTTTAATTATTATAATGTATTATTTTTTATAACACTAGAATTAACTGTCGGATAATTCAGACAGTTTCAATTTGAATTTCTACTAATTAGAAAATTTTCCAGGATTTTCAGAAACTCTATTTTGGGGTTTTGAATTTTTTTAATGATTTTTCCTTTTTCAAACAAAGTTCCAGTTCCATCTGGATTCCCAGCAATTCCTATATCTGCGTGGATGGCTTCACCAGGACCATTTACAACACATCCCATCACTGCAATCGTAACATCATCTGAAATCTGTCCAAACCTCGACTCTATTTCTTCGCTTATTGAAATAATATCAATACAAGTTCTAGCACACGTTGGACAGGATATAATATTGATTCCACCCTTTCTTAAACCAAGGCTTTTTAATATCTGATACGCTATCGCCATTTCTTTAACAGGATGGGATGATAGTGAAACCCTCAATGTATCACCAATTCCATCATTTAGAAGAATTCCCAGAGCAACCGAGCTTTTTATTGCACCGCGGATATAAGTTCCAGCTTCAGTTACACCTATATGAAGTGGATATTTAATTTTCTTATCAGCCAATCTATATGCTTCAATAGTATCAACAACATTAGAAGATTTCACACTTACAACTATTTTATTATTCCCGTTACTTTCAAAATAATCAACATATTGTACTGCACTTTTTACAAGTGCTTCAGGAGTATTTCCATATTTTTTCAAAATTTTCTTATCAATTGACCCGCTATTTACACCGATTCTAATAGGTATCTGATTCCTTTCAGCCTTTAAAACCACTTTTTTAAGGTATTGTTTCGGAAAATTTCCAGGATTCAATCTTACTGCATCGATCTGGGTATCAAGCACATCAAGAGCAAGCTTATAATTAAAATGAATATCTGCTACAAGCGGAATACTGATTTTTCTTTTTATTCTGTCAATTGCTTTCAATGAATCTGAATCAGGCACACTTACCCTGACAATCTCGCAACCTGCTTCTTCCAGTTCAATAATCTGTTTTATTGTTTGTACATGATCTCTAGTCAATGTATTTGTCATAGATTGTACTGTTACTTTATTATTCCCGCCTATGGGGACTTTCCCGTAATAAATTACTTTTTTCATTTTAATTTATCCTTATTTTTTTCTTTCTTTCCTCTGCGACATTGCGCCTCTGCGCGAGTTCTTATTTTTCTTTGTGTCTTTATGTAATTATAGTGTAATATATTCGAATATGCTATGTATTTTGTTAAGCTCCATCATAACAACTGCAGCGGTCTATTTCGCTGCTGATTCTGCAACAGGTCTTACCCTGGCTTATTTTTTCATTGCATCAGCAATCTTTCTTATCCTTTTTAATAGATCAAGGCCCCTTACAATCAAGGTGCTTTTATTGATTATCATTTTTTATAATCCAAGAGTTGTTTTTAAAGAGTTTTCAATTTTCTTTCATTTTATCTTTATCAGCAATCTATTCATTTTCAAATTCCTAAACAAGGAGTATGATAAAACTTTCATCAGTAATTCGTATCCAATTCTGGTATTTATTCTTCCTTTTGTACTAATGTTTCATTTTACTAGTATTGATTCTCAAAATTTGAAAGTTGTAACTTCATTATTTTTTATGTTCATTTCTTTTTCAGCATTTTATAATGATATAAAGGAATCGGATTTCCTGTTTTTTGGATATAGCTTGATAGCTGGAGCGATTATTGAATTTATAGCATACCAGTTCGGACTATGGGAAGTTTTTAAACAGATTACTTTTTCGAGAGCGTGGATAGATTTTTATAAATTTGGCATTAAACTACCTATTTATCTTGCGTTTCAGAATCCTAATCTATTTGCAGCAATCTGCGCCCTTACTTTATGCATTTTGTTACAATACAAAAAAAAGACACATTATCTTCTCAAAACAGCCTTATTTATGCTTCTTTTTTCAACGCTCAGTAAAGGAAATATACTTGCATTTGCTCTCATGATAATTTTCTCTATTTTCACTTATCTATCTCAAAAAAAAGCATTACTATTCACAGTTTTTTCTATACTAATCTATCTAAGTATTCTTGCTGCTCCGTATTTAATTACAATTCCACAAAACAATGATCTTTCTATTGCTCTTTACCAGGACTTTATAATTAAATGGAACAAGGTCTTTAAAAATCATATAGAACAATCAGTCCGTGGAATAACTGTTTCAATAATTTCAGGAAATAACAGATCTATCATTTCAAATTATGCGATTCTATTTCAATGCAGCGATAAAATGTCTGTTATTGATCAGCATGTCAAAAAGCATATTTCAGATACTTTGAAAAACGATTGTAAGTTTATCTCTAATTTATATTCAAATAGTATAAAAAATTATTCTACACTTGGAAGATTTTTCCTCGTAGAAAAAGCTGTAAAAAAACTCATTAAAAATCCTGGTTTTGGTCTGGGAAGTGGTAATTTCAGAGATTCTGCAGCTCCTTTCTGCACAAATGAATCTGACTGTTTTATCAGTCCACTTTTCTGGGGAGTAGAAACTGGTATCATTGGTGTTTTATTCTACTTTTTTGGACAATATTTTCTATTGAAAAAATCTGAAAAAAATCGTTGGTTTCTTCCAGTGCTTTTTATTTTCATCTATGCTTTGATAGAAAATATATTCTTCAATATTATGTTCAACTGGTATATTGGATTACTTTTATCGTTTATCCTTTTGAAGCAAAACAGAGACCCAGGCAGCAATTCCTGATTCATCTCCTGTAAAACCCAAACCTTCCTCAGTTGTGGCCTTAACAGATATCCTCGATAACTCCGTTTCAAACACGGTACAAATATTAGCTCTCATTATCGGAATATGATCTTTCATTTTAGGCTTCTGAGCAATGATAACAGAGTCAACATTGCCAATAGAATAACCTTGATTTATCATAATTTCGTTTATCTTTTCAAGAAGAAGCAGGCTGGAGATCCCTTTATATTCTGAAGATGTATCAGGAAAGTGAAAACCAATATCTCCTTGACCCAGACCACCAAGGATTGCATCCATCAAGGCATGAATCAGAACATCTGCATCACTATGTCCTGCCAATCCTTTCGCATAGGGTATATTCACTCCTCCAATAATAAGGTCACGTCCCTTGACTAATCTATGTACATCATATCCAATACCAACTCTTATCATAATTACTCTACCTCTTTTTCAGGAAAAGTACTAATTGCCAATTGATACAGATTATTTATTTCTTCATTTGCTTTTAAATAATTACCTTTTTTCACAAAATGTAGAATTATATCTAATTTCATCCGCGCAAGGTCCTGAGGACGATTCAACAAGATTTCAATATTTTTTACAATTATCCAATATATTTTTTTTCTCTTTATAAACCTTATGGAAGAAGTTCTAACAAGTGCTGCAGTCTCTGTTTTCAGCTCAAACAACTTAATATGGAGTTCACTATCAAACATCACTCCTATCTTATTTTTATATTCCTCATGTTCCAGGAGATACTGTTTAAACAATGTATTTAACTCCTGTTCATTTGAAATTTCTTTTACATTTTTAAATTTCAAAGTAATCGAAAAATCATTCATAACATCACAAAGATAATTTTTTTCCTTCTGAGCCATTTCAACCGCTTTTTCTTTCAAGTCCTGTTCAAGAGAATTAAAAAGCGATTTCTTTAACACATTTTCTCTAACAAAAATACGTATAAGGAAAATTATCACTGATATAACTCCCAGCAGATAAACAAGGGGTTTAAATAAAAATACAATCGATTCTAACATCTTATTTTTCTGTAATATCCTGTAGTTTTTTTAAAATCTGTGTTACTACTTTTTTATTTTTCATTATTGTTACTTCAACTGAACCATTGTTATCAGGAGTGGTAATTATTCTAAAACGCTCTGAATAGCTTTTTACTTTTCCAAAATCAGGGACTGCTATAACAAGATGATCAGTTGTTTTATTTTTACTAAGAAAAAACGAGTTTTCATTTCCAGAAATCTTTAGTTTTACAACCATTTGATCACCAGAAACAGCTTTTAGATCAGTAATAGATAAGTCAAGAATTCCAGATCGATCCAGTTTCAATATAGGCAAAATAATATCCAGAGTTTGAAAATTAACAAAAATCGGATTTTCATCTACATATTTTTCAATCACTGAATCATTCAAACTTATAGAAATTTTATTCTGATCATCAATATCAGATTCATTAATAAAACATATCCCGTTTTCTATTTTTTTTATCTTACCGGAAATATGAATCTCTCCATGTTGGAGATATGGGGCTACCGCCAAAGTAATCGCTTTTTTTACAGGAATAAATACCTTATTTTTCTTTCCAGATTTAACTGTAGTTTCAAACATCATTCCTTTTCTGGTATTAATTTTTAACTTAAGTTTTTCTCCAGTTACAAATTTTCCACCTGGAATATTAATATATCTGGTAGTAAACACTTGCAACCTTTTTATCAGTTTTACAAGATGACCACTACCATTATAAATACTAATACTGAAATCCTCTCCAGAAAAAGCTGCGACAATACCGCATAATTCAATAATAGTAGACTCTTTTTGAGGAAATACCGGAATAATCAAATTATTATTTTTATAATCTTCCAATAAATAAAGTAACTCTGATTTATTTCCTGTTTTTCTAATTACTCTGATATTAACCGGCAAATTACTTCTGTAATCAAGTAATATGATTTCTTCTGTTAGTTCACCAAATGGAATAATTTTTCTATTTTTTCCATACTCCACTTCCATAAAAAAGCAGTTAGTACCAATAAAAGTATTTTTAAGGCTATTGAAATTAGTAATGACCAGTTTCTTAAATATTCTTGTATTATTGTAGGATTTTATTTTTTTGTTCCCTAATCTTTTGGAGATATATATTCTTTTCTTTAACAACATTTCAGGATCTGCTTCTGCAGTTTTCTTCATCATTAAAGTCATCATCACTTTTTTATTGCTCAGAAAAGGCGGAGAAATAAATCTAATTGTCTTAAAATCAGGGGATGCAGAAAGAAACTTGTGGATTTTTTTAAAATCATCACTCAGAGTAATCCAGTAAACTGGATATTCTGCAATAAGCCCTTTTCCCGCGGCATCCAAAAGATGAAACTCACAATATGGGATTAGACCAGTTCTGATCGCAAAAACCTTTTTTTCTTTACTAAATACTTTAAAATCCAGAGCATATATTTCTTCTAAGGAATCATAACCTCTTTCATAAAATACTTTAAAAGTAAGAAATTCATTATTTACGACTTTATTATACAAATTTACCGTGGAATTCTTGTCGAGATCATAGGTATATCCTTCAAATAGAATATTCCCCATTCTATCAGACAAAAAAAGTTTAAAATTAGGATAATCAGAATCTGTATCCCTGAAGTCATACGGAAAGTCTACAAAAAAAGTATATTTTTCAAGAACAAAGGTATTAAGAAGCATACTCTTTTTACCAGGATCTATTTGCACCTTTTCAGCAATAAACTCTGACTGGTTTCTTTTTACAATGACGTCTGCGTAAAACATGTTTGTATCAGTATTCATTTCAAATTCATATCCAGCCTTCATCTCGCGAAATGAAACTTCTCTGTTTTGAAATTTCAATGTTATATCAGGTTGAGAAGCATTTGGATCAATAAGGCCATAGTCTGTATTGAATATAGAAATCGGCAATACAAGTTCAAAAGACATCACCAGCAGCATAATAAATAAAATAATAATTTTCATGTTTTTCTCCAATTTTTTGAAAAATTAGACTTAAAATATATAAGCTTACAAGAATTTTCCAGTGCACTCAAATGCTTCAAAGCACAGTCAAGATCCTTGCCAGCTGAAAAGACTCCGTGCCCTCTAATAATAACTACTGGACTTTTTATCAGTAATTCAGAACTATTATCTTCCACACACGCACTTCCGACAGTTATATTTCCACAATCCAGAATTGGAACTTCTGGATTAAAAAACAATCCCTCAGAGTCTTCAGGAATAATTTTATCATAGTAAAAACTCAATAGAAGAGAATAAAAGGAATGTGTATGTATAATTGCATTAGCATCTGTTTTACGATAAATCTGCCTATGTACACAAGTCTCACTAGATGCAGCTTCGGGTATCTTGCTATTCATATTAAACTCTATAATATCCTCCAGATTCAGATAACCAAGCATAGAACCAGAAGCTGAAACCATCATTTGATTACCTTTGCAAACACTCATGTTTCCACTATGACTATCTATCAATCCCAATTCATATATTATTTTACCTGTTTGAATCAGGTTCTTTTTTAATTTGAACATTTGAAAACCCTCTTTTTCAGGTGAGATTATACCATATCAACAAATCTTTAGCAAAATGAAATAGCTCAATCTAATTGCAGAATACAGGAATTAGATGTATACTAGCTAAAATAGGTTTTGAACTTTTTCGGAGAAATCATTAATGAAAAAAACTGTTTTACTTTTTCTAGTTTGTTATTTTTTTTCCTATTTCCTATATTCAAGTAACCTTTTCAACGATGCACAAAAAAATTTTGAAGAAAAAAAATTTACTGAACTTTTAAAGCTTCTTTCAAATGATGCTGTGAAATCTGAAAAAAACCTGAAATATAAAAAAGTTTTCTACTTCATGAGACTTGTCGCCCAGTATAACAATAAGTCCTATGTTTCATCCTTTGAAGAAGCTCTTAACTACATGAACAAATACCCGAATAGCAGGGAAAGTGGCGATGTCATAATCATGCTAAAAAACTCAATTCTGAATATTGATGATTTAAAAAAAATAAATCTTGCTACAATGACTGATTTCAAAGTTCCTGGATTAAAAAAAATTATCAGAAAAACACTACTTTCCAGACTCAAGAAAAGCAATAACATCAAAGCTATGAATTATTTTTCTTCAATATTTTCATTCGATTCTGAATTGAAAGAAATCAAAAGTCTAAATAGTCAAATTAAAAAACTTTCTGAAAATATTAAAGATAAAAAATTTACATCAAGCGAAGTATTGATCAAGGAATTGAAAAAAAGAGTCCCTGAAAACGGTTATTTTTTCAGGTATTTTATTTTTCTACAAGCCATTGTTCAAAAAGGCTTAAAAAACGACAAACTAGCAACTGCACTTCTTAAGGAACTAATTACGAAATATCCCAATTCAAAATTTACTGTTCCTGCATTGAATAAATTGAAAAATACTCTTCCGTTTGATAAAATAATCCTGTTGTTTGATTCTCTTGAGAAAAAAACAAAGAATAATCTTGTACAACTTCATAAAATTGCTTTTATTAAAGGAAGAGTCCTAATTGATAATGGCAAATATGAGCAGGCAAAGACTGTTTTTGAAAGTGTTTTGAAACTGTCCAAGAGTGATCTGGCACAAAAAATTAAATTACAATCTGCATTGTTGATTGTATATAAGAATTTAAATGATGCAAAAAATCTTGCAGCATTAAAAAAAGAACTTGAAAAATATAAGGATAAATTTCCTTTTTTGGAAAAAATACTAAAAATATACTGATTCTGAATTTAGAATCGATAGGAGATAAACCATTTTCACATTCAATATAAAAAACTTTAATGATAACGCTATTGTAGTTAAAATCTTCGATGATATTACAATGGATGTCAATGATAAATTCAATGATGTATTATTAGACCTTACCGAACAGGGAAAAAATATTGTACTGGATATCGCAAATGTAGATTTTATCAGCTCAACAGGTTTTGGTGTTATCGCAAATTGTAACGGAAAATTAAAACAGGAAGATAATCAGCTTATCATTCTGTCACCAACAAATAACGTTCAGCGTGTATTTGAAATACTTGATTTCAAGCACATTCTTCCAATATTAAATACACCAAAGGAATTAAAAGAATATTTCGAAACGATTAAATAAAAACAAATTATCAATTCAATATTCCAGTATTTAAAACTACTAGTCCTGTCTTTAATAGAATAAAAATGTCCAGAACAATGTTTTTGCGTGTTACATAAATTATATCGTAGTGTAATCTTTCTTTATAAGACAATCTACTTCTACCCATTATCTGGGCTAATCCAGTTATTCCAGGCAAAACAGAAAGACGTAGTTCCCTATCCTTTTTCTTAAGGATACTAATCTGCCTGTCCAGATCAGGTCTGGGACCAACAAAACTCATCTCACCAAATATAATATTAAATAACTGGGGCAATTCATCCATTGAAGTCTTCCGCAGTAATTTCCCAAATAATGTAATACGGGGATCATTTTTTAATGTATTCCAACTTCCTGAACTGCCATTTTTCATTGTACGGAATTTAATCATCCAGAAAGGTTTGCCTTTAAGACCCATTCTTTTCTGGAAAAAAAATGGTTTAAATTCTGTAAAAAATGAATTGATTATTGTTATTACAAGAAATATAGGGCTTAGTGTTATTAATAAAATGATTGAGAATGATAAATCAAAAAATGCTTTTACTTGTACAAACATCACATCCTTCCCGTCCGTTATTTCATAATTATTATTTTTAGTCTTTATTATTTTCATTTTGATAATAATTTTCTAGAATCAGCAGATACCAGTCTTCCTGTGACCTTATAACACATGCCCCATTTTTCGGCATTAACAATTGAAATAGATTCTGCGGTCAAGCCGCAGAATGACAGTATAGTCATATTATCTTCTTACTTACTACCTTCGTGGTAAAATTTGTATTTTATTCTATGCCATTATATAAATTTTGGTGGAATAAACTAAGCTGGCGCAGGGGTCAAAGCAACTTTCATGAACTTGATATGAATATATGGTGCCAGGTCTCGTATGGGGTACGAGTCCAACGAGAGACGCAGGCACCGACATTAATATTGTGACCCCATCTATATTAGTATTTAACATTAACTATTTCCAGTTTTTATTTAATTTTTTAGAATCGGACAGGCACAGGGACCTGTCCCTACAGTATTTAACTATGTTTTTTTATCAACTGTTATACGTTCTGAATGAGATGGATATTGGATTTTTCAAAACAATTTATGCTGAGGTGTAGTACTCTACTCCGCAAGCATAAATTGGTGCAGAAAAGTTCAATAGTCGCTCATTCAGTACGTATAACTATCTATTCCATAATCCGTACTGCGACAACCATCTGTCTCTTGAGACCCCAGAATAATCCTTGTGTATATAGCAATCATCACACAGCCATAAATCGTGACCAACGTTATTAAGACTGGTATATCCTCTACCGCAGGTATCACAAATATACCATCGTTTGGATTTATCTACATTTTCCTTCCACATCCGGCCATCAGAATCAACTCCAGTAAGAAAAATTGGTTGTCCCCATTTATTTTTTATCAGTACTCTTCTAGCCAATACTGGATAAAGCTTGTCAGGATCACTTGGTGAATAGGTCATTGTATAATATCTATCATCCGGTATTGAAACAACAGTTTCTTTTGTTTCATAAAGAACTTCTGGATTTATCTTTCTATAAACCTTATATTTTCTGCCTGGTGACCAGTACATTACGGGTTCATATGGTTTTCCACTATACAAAACACGCTCTTTATTTCCATTTTTCATGGAATAAACATCATCATATTGCGATACATAAAGTTTGTTATACGTGACAGGAGCATAGTGTTCTTTTACTGTATATGCCTGTTGAGTATAACTTTGTGGATATTCAACAACAAGCTCCCTGGAATATGAAAAGCTTACAAACAAAATTGATATTAAAATAAAAATAATTACTTTTTTCATTGAGTACACCTCACTTGATTTTTTTATAATTTTATCATAATAATCTCTATATTGCATATTGATTTCATTACGAGCTTTTTACTTTGTATCTCAGGTTGAATTTTATTTTTTTAAAATATAAAATCTTAGTAATTTTCAATCTTAATTATGTATAAATATGTACATTTGACAGAATAAATTTAATGTATTATATTTTATAACAGATGAAAATAAGGACATATTATTCCCCTTTGTTCAGGGAAATATAAAATTAAACATGAAACAACAAATACTTTTCATAACCATTATCATATCATTTTTCATAATATCAGGGTGTGTTATGGATAGTACATTTGGTGATTTTAACAAGGCCACTGACGCCGCCACTGAATATGCTACAATTAATGGTACAGTTAATGTACCAACAGCTGGAACGTCTAAACCAACTGCAAAAATTCAATATAAAAGCGCACCTGAAACAACTAAAGTTTACTTGCTGTATACAAACAAAAGATGGACTGAAAAGCTAGCATTTACTGCAAATTATTCACAGGTTGTAAATGTTGATTCAGCTGGTAATTACCAGTTTGATCTTGCCGTTAAAGGAACAATGTACTGTATAGTTATTGATATCAATGCTGATGGTATTTGTGATGAATTTGTTGATAATATTGCAGCTGGCTCAGATGCTTCAATATCAATAACAAGTTTTGTTCGTGAACTAAATACAGATGGAACACTTATCCTTTCGGTTACTGCAGATAAAGACATCTATGCTCAGGGTGATACAATGACTTTTACAGTAACTGGTCATCTTACTACTGGAAATGATATTCACGTTGAAGTATGGAATGAAGGAACTACAAATGGTACTTTTGTATGGGCATCTGCTATAAAAATAATTTCTGCAGGCGATGTTCCATCATCAGCGTTTTTTACACATGTAATCCCTGACGGCTGGCCAAATGGGACTTCTTTTAAAATTTATGTAGCAATTGAATCAAAACTACTTTCAAGTGATACATTTACAGTTTCTGGAAATTCTACAAAAGATACAATTGCACCAGGTGCCGGATCAATTACAATAAATAATGGGGCACCAGTGACTAATTCACTTGATGTAACACTTAATATTGTAAATGCTGCTGCTGCACAAATGATTCTCAGTACAACAAGTGGTGATTATAACACAAGTACCTGGGAACCAATAACAGATACAATGCCCTGGACTTTTTCAGAGGGTGCTGGAACAAAAACAATATATATAAAATTTGCTGATACTTCTGGAAATGCAGGTATTGAAAAATCTGCATCAATTACATATACAAATAATCCATAGTTTTAAAATACCAGTCTTATCAAATCAATCTGCATTATATGACCATAATTCAGCCGTACCCTCAGTTTTAAACAAATCAAAATCCGGGAATGTAACAGTACGAAAAAAATGGGAATAACATTTGCAATCACTGCAACCAAAACCCCGAATCGCATACATATTTTTCATATCTTGAAAAATTTTAGCCCATTTATGTTCAAGTCGGTCGGTTTCATGACTGTACCATGCCCCCATTGGAATTAAAGTATCTCTTAGATAGTCTATATGCCAATGTACTGCTTTATCGTAACGACAATGACGTAATACTCGCGCTTTCACTCCCCCAGGACCAAAAGCACTACCGACATAAACATAATATCCGGGTTCAACAGTAATTTTTTCCCATCGCCCAATTTGAACATCTATATTTAATTCACATTTATAGATAACTGCATATGTTCCTGGTTTTGATTTCATATTATTTTTTTTTATTTTCAAGATTCACTCATGCAACATGCGAGTTCAGTTTATTCTACTATATTAATATCAATCATTGCCGATAAAAAATTTAGATACTATGAAAAAGACTATAATATTAATTATATTAATGCTTTTAATATTTCAATGCAGATTATCTGCAAGATTGAACATATTCGGAAGTAAAACCTTTGAAGTCACTCAGGTTGGTCTTGAAGGTGATCTAAATCAGTTCGTTATGAACAATCCTGACCTGAAACCTGGATTTGAATTTGATCAGAAACTCAAACTTAAAATAGATGGTCGTATTTTAAATAATGTGATAATTAAGGCCGAACTAGATGATTCTGCATTTGAAAAAAAAGAGATGACTGTAATCATTGATGGAAAAATCTGGGACATTACTCTTGGAGATTTTGGCCTTTCACTCGGAGATACCGAATTTACAATTTATAATAAACAGCTCAAAGGA
Organism: Candidatus Muiribacteriota bacterium; assembly: GCA_030633305.1. Lineage (GTDB taxonomy): Bacteria > Muiribacteriota > DAOVTB01 > DAOVTB01 > DAOVTB01 > DAOVTB01. The sequence goes on along the minus strand of DAOVTB010000006.1, from coordinate 18,033 downwards.
ATAATGCTTGAAGGTAAATTTAAAAGTGGTCTTAATGTAACAGCACTTGTTACAAGAAGTATGGGAAAAAGCGGCATTTATCGCACTACTGGTCAAGGCGCACAACAGGAATACAGATTACCCAGTAACCATACTCCGGTAGTAAAAAACAGTGAAGTTCTCTATATCGACAATAAACAAATGTTCCGTGGAAATGATTACAGTATTGACTATGAAGATGGGTCTATCAATTTTAATCCACGAGCCTTGCCCATTGAAAATACTCAAACTATCACAGTTGAATATGAGTATGAGGAAACTTCTTCTAACTATAAAAGAAATCTCTTTGCTTTCAGAACATCATACAATTTTGATCATGACAATATGGTTGGTTTTACTTATGTAGATAATTCAGACGACAAGTCTAGTCCTTTGATAGAAGTGGATTCCAACAGTGCAAAACCAATTGGACATCAATTATTCGATATTAACTGGAAAACACGCTACAAGGATATTCTAGCATTCCGTGGGGAACTTGCACATTCCAGAAGAGACACAGATATGATCAGCGAAGAGGATGATATTATTGAAGGTAATGCCAGTAAAATAAATACCAGCATCTCTTACTGGGGCAGCAAACTGGATATTCTACATAAAAGGATCGATCCTAATTTTGCGTCTGTTGGGAATAAAGGAACCTCTGTTCAGGGAGGATCTACATGGATTGTAAATGACATTGATCAGCTAACCTTAAAACTAAACCTTGCACCATTTAAAAGCTGGAGCTATCAAGGAATATATGATGAAAGTTCTACCAATATACTCGATATTGAAGGCAAGGAAAAAACAATCTATAATTTGATAAGTCACGATGTTCATTTCCGTTTTCCATATGAAAACAATCTTCATCTGGGCTATCGCGATGAAGGCAGAGAAACTATATTAAATCCAACATCAAGAGATAAAGACACCTATGTAGCCGGCTATGACACTAAAATATTTAATAACAGCATAAGACTGGGATATCAGAACGAAAATGAAGACTATAAATTAAATCCTGAAAATGACATTGACAGAGATACCAGTAGTTTCAATATTTCAAGGGCTTATAGTATATTTAAATATTCAGTTGGCGCAAAGGAAATAGATACTACAAAAGGGCTCGACGTTCCTTATCAGAATATTCTTAATACAACGCTGAATTCTGAATTAAACATTAGAAGAAACCTTGGTCTGACAGGTATATTTTTAAATCGTGTTGAAAATAATTATTACAATGATTCAAAAAATACTTCTCTTACAGCTGATTTAAGATTAAAATATACTCCTTTCAGGTCATTAAGAACAAATTTTAAATATAAAGAAGTACATGAAAAGAAAATGGTGCGTGATGAAATTAATCTTGTTACAACCGAAACTCCTGTAACAACTCGAACAGCATCTGCCAGAGCTTACTTTAGACCTGACAGAAGGATAAATACACAGTTACAGTATGATTTTAGAGACGTTGAAGATGAACTTCTGAATGAAAAATATTCAATTAGAAAAAGAGGTTCTTTAAGGATAACTGTTTCGCCAGACAGGACTCTTACATCAATATTGATGTATCGCATTGGCGAAAGTGAAGAACTCAGGGTTCCAAGTAAAAGACTTGAAAAAACAAAATCTCTTGAATTGAAAAAAAGTCTTACTTCAAGCCTGAATTTTTCAACCCGCCTGGAGTTTCAAACTAGAGAAAATATATTTAACAATACAGAAAATGCAGATACTCAGACTGGAGTTTTAAAGATTGAAAAAAGATTTTCCAGCATGATCCAGAGTGATATAGAATACATGAAATCAAAGATAGGTAAAATTGAGGAAAATGAAAATACTGATAGAGTAACCCTTGGAACAACAATATCAGCTTTCAAGAATAATCTTAAATCAAGATTAACCTATTCCCTGATCGAAAAAGAAAGTCAGATAAAGGAGTGGAAACACAGAGGTGAAATCAGGGTGGATTACAAGTTATCCTCTGATACTAATTTCCACACAGAATACATTTATGAAAATGTCTCTCCAAATAATCAGGGTGGAAAAGGATATAAAGCTTCAATATTAAAATCTAATCTGGAGATTCAGTTTTAATGAAAACAGAAGATTATTTTGCCAGTAAACTATCAAGGCTTTCCTCGGGGAAACTTATCATTTCTGAGTTTGATGTATTTCTTACTTCTAGAGAGCTTGACACATTGTATAAAGAAAACTGTAATATCCATTTTAAATTTATTGAATCCAGCACTATTGACCACATTTTAACTAGTGAAAAACTTTATTCTAAAACACTTGAAATCATAAATAATAATCCTCTGCTGCATAAAATAATTGAATTCTGCCTGATTAACAATATTGAGGCATATCTCGTTGGTGGACCTTTAAGAGATATCATTGCTAATAAAAAAACTAATGATCTGGATATTATGATCAAAGGCGATGCTATTAAACTTTTTAAAAATTTCTCTCATTTCAAAAAGGATGTTTCAGTAAAAAAACACACCAGATTTAATACTTTAAAAATTTCTGATTACACACAGACCATCGATATTGCAAGTTCCAGGAAAGAAACATATTCCAAACATGGTACACTTCCAGAAGTAAAACTAACAGATAAAATTGTTGATGATCTTAAAAGAAGAGATTTTTCAATAAACGCAATGGCACTTTCACTAACAGGCAAACCTGGAATTTTAATAGACCCATTTTCCGGTATCACTGATCTTGGAAAACATCTTATCAATATATTGCAACCAGAAAGTTTTCTAGATGATCCAACACGAATATTAAGAGCGTTGAAATTTCTTATTCGCTTAAAACTTAAACTGTCTGATTCAACAAAAAAATGTTTGCAAAAGGCTATGGAATCAGGTGCAATGAATAAAATTTCCGGATTCAGATTCCATCGGGAAATAATTTTGATGCTTAAAGAACGAGACTCTTTAATCGATATTCTTCTACTGTTGAAAAATTATTCAATTTTTGAAAATTTCACGGGTTTCAAAATTGATGATTACAATAAAAAAATAATCGAAATCTTTGAAAGTGATCTGACTTGTGATTATGATTCAGAAATCCTATTTAAAGCGATCTTTCTTTTTCTTTACTCAGACCAGATTGGGACAGTATTCATGAAAACGCACTTTGAAAAATTTGGATTCAAGCAGAAAATATTAAAAAAACTTAAATCGGATCTAGGTTTTAATGAAACACTTATCTTTATACGATAGAAAAAAATAAGCCTCTATAGACGTAGATCAGAGCATATAAGGTATTAACAATCACATATATTCCTGTACTATTTTAAGAAAACTGGATCTGAAATCTTTTTTTATTATTTCAACTGGAGCTTGAAATTTCATTACAGATTGTTCAAAAAGATTATACAACTGAGCTTCAGTATCAGCAAAAACAAAGGTCCCAATCTCTAATCCCTTCAAAGGTGAATTATTTCTGGTTTGATAAATCAAACTTGTTTTCCCAATTACCGCACCTTCAATTGCAGCTAAAGAATGACTGGCTAATAATAAATTAGATAGCTGAATAAATGATAGGATATCAACAGATTCCTCCAGCTGGACGATATTTTCATTATTAAATTCTTTTCCACAGTGGTCTCCAGGATGATTTTTAACAATAAAAAGATAATCGCTGTGTAATTCTGCCATTTTATCAACAAAGCGATCCAGAACATTCCATGCCTTGTGATCATAATAGCTAAGTGATTTGGGATACAATATTATTTTTTGATATTTATCAACGACAACCTTCCTTTCTTTCAAGTACAATAGCGCATTTTTTTTATCAATATTTAATATATTTTCAAGGACTGGATTTCCTGCAACAGTAATTATGTCTGAATTTACACCTTTTTGTTCAAGTTTTTTGGAAGCAAATGAATTCGGTACTAAAATATGGTCCACATCAGTAATCCTGTATTGTTCTGTTGTTCCAAAACCATCAATAACAGTTATGCATGGTATTCTTAAATTATATGCTCCAATCTGTGATGCCCTTTCAGCTCTTGGAGAATTAGTTGTAATAATCAGATCAGGATCAATTTTCTTAATAATCTTCTCCATTGTTGAAACAGGCAAAAGAAATTGTCGTTTATGTTCTATAAACAACTTCCTGATCATTTCAGAATAATTATCTGATTCAACTGCAGATAATTTATTTCCAGGAAAAAGTTCTGCATATTTTCCACTTTGGATAAGTTTAATTGTATCAATCAAAGAATTTCCAAGATAATAATACGAATCTTTGTAAAGATCATTATTCTGGAGTGAATCTTCTATCATTTCTGAAAATAGCGTTCTATATTCTTCTGGAATCTCAGGAAAGCAACATATTTCACTGAAAGTAACCACATTTTTATGCCTGCTTCTCAGAAACGTCTGCGAACCTGGAGGGGCAACAATAATAAAATTAATATGGGCTGATTCCAATATCCCGGCAATAGATGAAATAATTTTCTGGTGACTACCACCATAAGCAAGCAACATTACGGAAATTTTAGAATGAATATTGAGGTTTAATTCTGGATTTTTCAGGATACTCAGTTTACTGATTTTCTTCAATAAACAAATTTTCTGCTTCTTCAAGCGTTTCGAACAGTTCAAAAACTTTCGTTAACCATGTCAGCTGAAATAATCTTTTGATCTTTGGTGAAAGACATACAAGCCTTAAAGCACCTTGCTGAGCTTTTACCTTACGCCATACATTGGTTAAAACTCCCAGACCAAAACTGTTTATATAGGTAACTTCTTCCATATCAAAAATCAGTTGGTGGTAACCTTTTTCCATAAGAGCAGTCATTTTTTTCTTGAAATACAATTCACTGTCAATATCAAGCTTACCTTCAAGTTTGACATAAACAAAAAATTCTTTTTCAGAAATTTTAATTTTAACCATAATATTTATCAGCCTACAACTTTAGTTAATTCTAACAGATGCAATTTATTAATTCAACACAATTCAGGAAAAGGAATATTATTTTTTTGAGAAAAAATGAAATTTATTATATCCTGTTAACATAATGTATTTACTAAAAAAAATATTATCTCAATTTTTCATGCCACTTACAGCAGTTTTGTTGATAGCTGTATCTGGACTTTATCTTCTTCATTTTACCCGGAAACAGAAAACTGGAAAAAGACTTGTTACAATTTCAATATTAATACTGCTTATACTCAGTTTTCTACCTGTTTCTGATCTCATATTAAGACCACTGGAATATCACCATAAACCTCATCTAAAAGTAGATACCAAGCTTGAAAAAACTTTGAAGTATGTTGTAGTCCTCGCGGGAGGACACACAAGTGATGAAAACATTCCCGTAACAAGCCAAATCAATTCTTCATCATTAGTAAGACTTGCAGAAGGAATAAGATTGATTAACATGTATCCTGACAGTAAACTTGTTCTTTCTGGCGGAAAAACTTTTGATCCTGTCTCTGAAGCTGAAATACTTAAGAAAGTTGCTCTTCAGTTTGGAGTTGAACCCAGAAGAATAATAACAGAGTCTGGTTCAGTTGATACAGAGACCCAGGCAGAAAAAATAAAAGAACTAGTGAAATCTGAAAAATTCATTCTCGTAACATCAGCGAATCATCTTCCAAGATCGGTATTACTTTTTAAAAAAAACGGGATGAATCCTGTACCGGCTCCGGCTGGATTAACAATAAGAAAACATAAACAATATCAACCAACCAGGATATTTCCAAATGCAGTATCACTTGTACATATAGACGCCGCGATTCATGAGTATCTGGGAATTATATGGAGTAAATTGCGTGGCAAAATTTAATCCAAACATTCAACAAAATATTAACTCCATAATAGCACTTATATGCATAATACTGCTGAATCTAACCATAAACATGATGTATTTCAACAATTCGGTAATTTCTCCTGACAGTAAAATAAGGAAAAATCTGATTAAAAATATCCTTCACAATGGTTCACTTACCGTTGATTCAGAACTTTTCAAATATTATCCGGATCAAATAAGTAAATTCAATGGAAAATGTTATACTAATTATCTTCCAGGGCTTTCAATCCTAGCTATTCCATTTTATTTTATCGCATCCATGTTTAATTCACCCGATACGGGCTTACTTTTATTTAATTTATTTACAGGTTCACTATGTTTGATCATATTTTACAGCATTTCTGAAATATTATTTGATACTAAAAAGGCTGTCCTCCTATCAATTATTTTTCTTTCCACTCCGTTTCTCGGTTATTACCAGAAAACATTTTTCACCGAACCATTTATACTTTTAGCCCATTTATACATGTTTCTTTATTTGAATTATAAAAAACACCAAAGATCTCAGATCATTATTCTTAATTTTCTAATTTTTGCAGGAATAATTATAAAATATCCTTTTGTAATCTCTATTTTTATTTTTCATGTAATGGATTACGCGCTTAATAAACGTAATTTTTTATGGGTTCTTCCCGGATCTGCCTGTGGGATGCTCGTACTGCTCTGGTATAAATACATCCGATTTGGTTTTACAGATTTAAATCCAGAACATTCACCAGCAGGTTACATCTGGAATTATTTTGAGTATTTTTCAACTGGTCTCCCTGGATTACTGTGTTCACCTGGACGAGGATTGATTGTCCTCTCTCCTGTATTATTACTTGGTGTTTTGCCACTTTTAAAAAACTGGAGGAAATTCCTGTTTCCTATACTTGTTTTTGTTTCTTATCTTTTCTTTTATGCAGGATGGATCATGTGGTATGGCGGAGTTGGGTTCGGACCCAGATTTCTGGTTCCAGTTTACCCTTTTTTAATTTTTGGGCTGGGTTATCTTTTGAATATGAACAAAAAAATTATTTCTATTATACTTCTTATTTTTTTTGCTCTATCAATCTTTGTACAGATCCAGAGTCTTAGAATAGATTCTTTTAAAAATTTCTTCACATTTCAAAAAATCATGATCAAACAAGCCAGAAACAACTCTATTCCTATTCAAAAGGTAAATGAAACTATTTATGACCAGATCATATGGAATTACCAGTATTCACCATATTTTTTATTCCCTAAATTGAAAACCAGCTTCATGTTCTTTAGAGGTGTTTTTCAAAAAAAAGATTCATTGATTATGAAATGGATTTTCAGCATATCTCTTTTAATTTCTATATGCTGTATTTTTTATCTATTCTGGTTTCTAAGGTATGATCAGGGAGAGGAAAACAAGTCAAAAAACATAGACATTCCAAGCTCAATCTGAAAACTATCCAGGTTAGACCTTTCCTCGGCATCATTAAATCTATCAACTATTTCCTGCTTTTCATCAACAGTTATGTTTGTACCTGTTAATACTTCATTTATGATGAAATCCTGTGGTCCAACAAAAACATCAAGACCTCCCCATAAATACTTGGCTTTAAAACGTAATGCTAGATTCTTAGTTAGAAAGTAATCAAGACCTCCCTGAATTACATAAACTGGTACACTCTGCTTTTTATGGATAGAAATCAAAGTATCAGTCGGAGTGCGATAGTAATAATGCAGATCATTTTTATAACTTCCAATTCCAATTCCAGTAAATGTTTTCAATCTGTTTGACGCATGATTCCTGATATATGAAATACTTAACTCAATTGGACGAATATAATAATTCATATCCACATGATCAACGCCCATAGCATCATAATTAGTGATTTCATCACCAAAAAAATATTTTCCAGCTATATTAATATTTTTATCCCAGACAGTTTTACTCCCCTTTTCACGCCATTTTCCGGCATCCAGTTCAAATCTCCAGCCATTATAGAAAGTATAGCCTAAAAGTCCTTTATAATAAGTCACTCCTCCTGTCATGGATTCAAAAGGGTGATCAGTTGTACCAACTTCACTATTATCCCAGTAAATCCCACTAGGTCTGTAACTCGTACCCATTAAGGCGGCATTCCATTTTTTTAATACACTATATTTTGATTTTTTTTTCTTTTTTATAATCTTTTTTGTTTTCTTTTTCCTGCTCTTTATTTTAGGTTTTCTTTTTTTATTTTCCCTTTTATCTTCTCTTTCTTCCCGCATGATTTCACGATCTTCAATTTCGCTTGAAGTTAATTCTTCAACGCTGTAAAGATTTACTGAACAAATACCAGCAACCATCATGTAAACCAACAGAAAAATCAGATTTTTTTTCATTGTATTTCGCCTTTTATATCAAAAATATTTGATAAACAATTTAATCTGTATATCGGAAATTTTTCTGAATAATTAAATAAAGAAAAGTATAGTTCACACAAAGGGCACTAAGGCACAAAGAATAATGCTAAAACTGTTATTGCATATTATCTTCAAACCATTGAATAATATCATTTGACTCGTAAAGAGGAACTCCATCAATTAGAAGACATGGGACTTGAGATGAACCGCCAATGGAAACAAGTTCTTTTCTAAGTTCTCTATTTTCTCTTGTATCTGCATATTCAACATCAAAATCCTTGTTTTTCAAATAATTCACTACCATCCTGCAGAATGGACACGCTATATAATAATACAGTTTTAATTTCATTTAAATTCCTAACATTTTATTTTTTCCCTGTACTGCGTTTTGAATGAGATGAAGGTTGGAATTTTCAAACTAATTTATGCTGAGGTGTACTTTTTGTGTACTCCGCAAGCATAAATTAGTGCAGAAAATTTCAAGATTCGCTCATTCAGAACGCAGTTATCCTATGTTTAATGATTCTGCTGGATACAGCCTTTCGCAATAATGACATCTCATCTTTTTACCATCATCACTTTCAACATAAAATCTGCTTATGGATTCAACTTCATTAGTTATACACTTTTTATTTGGACACCCTATCAGACCACTTACTTCAGGTGGAAGTTTTACATTATATTTTTCGGAAATCTCGAATTCTCTTATAATACTGAGTGTTGCTCCAGGAGCTACAAGAGTGATCTTATTAACCTCATTATGTGAAAGCTCCCAATTTTCAACTTTTAAAATATCTTTAGAACCATGTTTGGAACTTGGAAGATTCATACCAAGGCTAATCATGTCCGTATTTTTTATTTTAAGAATTTCTATTACTTTAAAAGCTTTTCCTGCCGGGATATGGTCTATTACAGTACCATTTTTTATTGCATCAACTTTTCTTTCCTTTTTCATTTCGACCCTCCTAACAGTTCAGATATTATAGCCTGACGTATGTATACTCCATTTTTAGCCTGCTGAAAATAATAAGCATATTTTGTATCATCTACATCAGTCGAGATTTCATCAACACGAGGTAAAGGATGAAGGAGTTTGAAGTTTGATTTTACATCTCCAAACATGGATTTTGAGACTACATAACAGTTTTTTACTCGTTCATAGGCATCAAGATCCGAAAAACGTTCTTTCTGAATTCGGGTCACATACATAATATCAACTTTGTTGATAACTTCTGAAAGATCTGATCCTTCATGAATTTCTATATTCTTATCTTCAAGATCTGTTTTGATATATTCAGGAATTTTAAGAAAATCCGGTGAGATCAAATGTAATTTTGGAGAAAAATGCGAAAGACCATAAACAAGTGAATGAACTGCCCTGCCATAGCGCAAGTCACCAACAACAGCAATAGAAAGATTATCTAGTTTTCCTTGAGTTTTTCTTATTGAATAAAGATCCAGTAAACACTGGGTTGGATGCTGATTACTTCCATCCCCTGCATTGATCACAGGTATTGGAATAATTTCTGACGCGTATCTCTGTGTCCCTTCAAGACCAGATCGAACCACCATAATATCTGAATAATTAGCTACGGTTTTCAGCGTATCACCAAGAGATTCACCTTTATCCACAGAAGTTCCCTTTGTTCCAGACATTGTGATAACTTTTCCATTCATCCGCTTCATTGCAGTTTCAAAAGAAAATCTTGTTCTGGTTGATGACTCAAAAAACACGATAGACATTACTGTTTCTGAATGATCAGGCTTTAACTCACCTTTTTCAATCTTTTCCCCTTGATCAAGCAGATGTAGAATTTCCTCTCTGCTAAGATCACGAATTGAAATAACATTTTTCATTTTTTACTCCTTTTATTTATTAATAAAATTTAAAACTTCTTCTACCTGATTTTCATTGATTACATCATTTAATCTAAGCATATCCAATAATTCCCTTATGTTAAACAGTGAATGAAGTTTGTAACCGTTATCTTTCATTATTTTTTTGCCTTCAAAACTGCGATCTATGATTACTACAAAATCTTTTACCTCCACACCTGAAGCTTCCAGTTCCTCTGCGGTTTCAAGTTTGCTGCCCCCCGTAGTTATAACATCATCTATGACAAGACATCTGTCACCTTTTTTATAATGGCCTACAATTTTCCCGCCTGCACCATAATCTTTTTTTTCCTTCCTGATATAAATCAAAGGAATTTTTAACTTAGATGCTATAATTGAAGCAATCGGAAGTGCAGTATAAGGAATCCCGGTTATTACATCAAACTCCAGTACCTTGATCTTATCAATAATCGAATCCACAATAGATTCCAGAACATCTGGATAGGACACAATATTTCGTAGATCAATATAAAATGGTGATTGAATTCCGCTTTTCAGAGTAAATGATCCAAATTTCACTGAATCGATTTTTTTAAGAGACATTACAAGTTGATTTTTATCCACAATTAATTTCCTTTCCCTTTATATTATAAAATTTACCTTTACTATAACCAATTTCCCCATTGATAATTACTGAAATAATCTGTCCGGAGAGTTTGTGACCATCAAATGGTGAAAATTTTGCTTTTGATTCAAATTCTCCAGCAGAAAGAACAGATTCTTTTGAAGGATCTATTATTACAAGATCAGCAAAATATCCAGGTTTTATTTGACCACGATTAGTAATTTCAAAAATACTGGCTGCGTTATTACTGCATAAATCAAGAAATCGATCCATAGTTATTCTATTTTTTATTACTTCATTCATAAGTAATGCCAGAGCAGTATCCAGTCCAGAAATTCCAGAAGGTGCATAATCATATTCCCTGCATTTTTCAGCTTCAATATGTGGAGCATGGTCTGATCCTACTGCATCTATTGTTCCATCTGATATTCCTTCCCATAATGCAACACAGTCTGATTCTTCTCTTATTGGAGGATTTACTTTTCCAAAATTACTGTTTAAATCAAGAGAATCAAGATTCAATAACAAGTGATGAGGCGTTACTTCACAAAATATTTTACCCTCTTTTTTTCCACGACGTATAATATCCAGTTCTTCCCCAGTTGAAACATGAGCAACATAAAGTTTTACTCCGGTTTCCAAGGCCATTTTAACCGCTCGGTCAGTTCCCTTGATTGCACAGTCTCTATGTCTTAAAAGATGATGATTTTTCATCTTTCTATCGAACTCTTTTTCATGCCATAATTCAAGTTCAGATTGAAGTTCACAATGTACAACCACTGGTTTTGAATATTTTTCAGCAAGTACAAATACTTTTTTCAAATCATCAGCTCCAGAAACAAGATCCTTTCCTGATGTTCCAGTAGAACCGCCCATGAACACCTTCAAACCAGCTATAAGATGATTATACTCACTTTCCAGAATCACATTTATATCAGCCAGATTACTCAAATTAACTCCAAGAAAAAAACCATAATTTACAAATGATTTTGACGCACAATCCAGTTTTATTTTTAAATTTCTCAGTGAAGTTGTTGGCGGATTAGTATTCGGCATATCTAAAACTGTTGTGATTCCACCTTTCAAAGCAGCACGGCTTCCAGAAGTCCAATCTTCTTTATTTGATTGATTCAAATCTCTCATATGTACATGAGGATCTATCATTCCAGGAATAACGATATATCCGCTACAGTCAATATACTTGTCTGCAACATGTTTTTCTTTGCCAATAGATTTAATGAATTCACCCTCGATAAGGATGTTGGATATCCGGTCAACAACATTATGTTTACCGGCCAGGTTACAATTACTTAGAAAAAGCCTTTTCAAAGTATTTTTTTCTCCCGGCGGCATCTCTTTTATAGACACCAAACTCTGTCAATTTACGAATCATATTCTGATTAAATACTGGTCCTTCAACACAAACTCTGATACCTGATGGATCAACCGCACATTGTCCACAGATTCCCACAGCACATTTCATATATCTTTCAATCAATAATTCCATATAAGTATCAGTTTTGATATCAGCAATTTTTTTTAACATTCCCTCAGGTCCAGCTACATAAACTGCATCAAAATCTGATTCATTCAAAGTATTTAAAAGTCCTTCGGCTGCATTTCCTTTTTTGCCCGAAGAACCATCATCAGTCATAATGATCTGATTTATTCCCAATTCATTGATCAAGTCTTTGAAAATAAGTTCATCAGAATTTTTGGCACCATTTATAAATACAACTTCAGTTCCAGCTTTTTTTAATTCTCTGGCAAGAAAAAACAGTGGGGGCACACCAACTCCTCCACCAGCAATAAGAATCGATCCTTTTCTTAAATCAAATGGCTTTCCAAAAGGTCCTCGAATAGAAAGAAAATCTCCCGTTTTAAAAGCGAACATCCCTGAGGAAAAAGGTCCCAAAGCTTTCACTGTTACTGAAAAGCCATTTGAATCCGAGCTTGAAATCGAAAAAGGTTTTTCTCCAGTTCTTAAATCACTCAACATGATAAATTGTCCGGGCAGAGCATCAATTGGACTTGAAAAACAAAAAGTCTTTACACTGGAAGTTTCTTCAACAATTTTATCAATTCTTAAGGATATTCTCTTATCCATCTATGTTAATCCTCTTGATTTCATCTATATGTTTAAAGTCTTTTTTCATAAGAAATTCATTTAACTCATTATTTACTTTCCTGTAAATATCCATTCCTCGATAATAAATACCTGTACCTATACCAATAATACTTGCTCCGGCCATCAGCATTTCAACTGCATCTGCTCCGGTCATTATTCCACCAAGTCCAATAATTGGTATTTTTACAACACTACTTGCTTCATAAACAAGCTTTACAGCAATTGGCTTGACACATGGTCCGGACATGCCGCCGAAGATGTTTTTCAATACCGGACGACCTATATTGATATCAATCTCCATACCCGGACCAAGAGTATTGATCAAACAAAGTGCTGAAGCTCCACCCTTTTCGGCAGCCAAAGCAAGTAACTTTATATCTGGAACATTGGGAGAGAGTTTTGCAATAACCGGAATCTTTGAAATATCAGTAACTGCCCGGACTACTTCTTCAACAATAACCGGGGAAGACGATAGAGGAACACCATATTCAGCAGATACATTTGGACAGGACAGATTCAATTCTATAAAATCAGCTTCTGAATCGTTAATAAATTCAGTTAATTTTACAAAGCCTTCTGGTTCTGTCGCAAAAACACTTGCTATAACAGGAACAAAAGATTTTATCTTGAATTCTGATATTTCTTTAATTCCAAATTCTATACCAGGATTACAAAGTCCCATTGCATTGATAAAACCACCTTCAACTGGTGATATAACAGGACCATCATGACCTTTACGTGGTTGAAGAGTTAAAGATTTAGTAGTTACAATACCTGCGCCGGATTGGACAGCATAAAGAAGCGAAGATGCAGAAATACCCATGACTCCTGCCGGTAGAAGTAATGGTGTTTTTAAAACAGAACCCAGAAAATCAGTTTTTAATCTTGAATCCAAAGTAAACACCAAGTATCAAATTCTCAACATAGTAATTCCCGTTTAGCACTATGTCAAGAAATAAGAAAATAAAAAATAAGAAAATCTCGCGCAGAGAACGCTGAGAATATTTTTCTTTATTTTTTAAATATCTCAATCATATTCTTTGTTTCTTTTACCCTGAAATTCATTTTCCCGGCAATCTGCCTAATAACATCCAGATAATGTTTATCACGAGCACTATATGTAAGGGTTCCTTCCACACCAGGATTAAGCACTATACGTTTTCCCGTAATTTTATTTATCATACGGAATAATCGCCATACTTCAATATTCCTGGCTTTTATAGTAATTTTCTCTACATTTTTATCTTCCACACCAGGGTGGATATAAGAATTCTGAAGCTTGAATGCTTTAATTGTTTTTTTCAGTAAATTTTTACGTTCTGAATTATTTCCAGTCCTTTTTAAAATATTTTCAAGAGTTCCTAAAACTGATGTATCCCCTATCATATAGATAGAAAAAATAGCATTGTTTACCAACACATCATCCTCATCATCCAATACTTTAACCAGATTTTTTGCAATCCCTTTTCGACGAATATTTCGTAAACAACGTGCAGCGTCCCTTCTAAGAGATTTTTTCTTGGTATCATCTGAAAATTCTCCTGTACCATCCAAATCTTTTAAAACAATATCTAATCCACTTTTATCACCAAGAAAACAAAGAGAATGTGCTGATTGATTTTTCACCTGGGAATCTGAATCATTTAACAGCTTTTTCAAATAAGGAATCAATTTTCGTTCATTCAGCTCGCCAGCGAGCCAAACCGCTGAAAACCTGTATTCAGCAATATTGGATTTTATACATCGTAAAATAATTTTCCGCACATATTTAATCAATTTATCATTTTTTTGCCAGGCCGGTTTATGCCTGTGATACATCAATTTCAGTGCTGAGAAAAGATTTTTGATCTTTGGATTCTGTCGTTTTATTACATCAATAATTTTTTTTACAGATCCTAAGCCACCAACTCGCGAAAGAGCTGCTACACTTTGTTCTACAACTCTTGAATCTGTATCTTTTAATTTATTCATGAGAATTTTCATACCATCATGAGATCCACAATTCAAAAGTGCTTCAGCCGATAATATAAGAAGTTTTTCTTCAACAAAAACAGTTTTCTTTTTTTTCTGTATTCTTTCAATCAATTCCTCAAGTATGTATAAAGCACTTTCATCCTTGATCCCACCAAGTGCACTTACTGCAGTAATCCTCGTCATGGTTCCACTGAATTTAATTGAATTAACAAGATATTTGACTGCGGATTTCCCTAGAAGGATCAGATGATATTTCTTTCCAGCTCTCAGAAGTTCTTTTACTTTATATTTCATATCAAGTTGATATTGATCTGTAAAAGCAGAACAGGATATAAAAACAAAAATAACTATTGATAATATATAGATTTTTTTATTCATGCATAATTTTAACTGATATACTCCCTTACAGTCAATCAGTCAAAACAGATCTAAGTTTTTTTCTAAGTGCTCCCACATTATAAGGTTTATGGAGAAATCCAGCCAATCCCTTACCAACAAAACGCTGTGTTGCATCCTGCTCATTGTAACCACTGCAAAGAATTACCTTAACACCTGGCTTAAGACGACGCATCTCGCGAAAAGCTTCATCACCATTCATGTGTGGCATAGTCAAATCCAGGAGGACACACACTATTTCAGCAGCATGAGTTCTGAATATTTTAAGTGCCTCTACTCCGTCTAAAGCAGTCAGGACATTGAATCCCATTCGTTCTAACATCTGTTTACCCACAGTACAAAGCATTTTTTCATCATCTGCAATCAGAATAGTTCCACTTCCGTGCCATTCATTTTCACTGTTCTCATCATTTTTTGGACTTGTAAAAATATTAGCATTTGATTTGCTTGCTGGGAATAAAATCTTAATTGTAGTTCCTTTTTCAAGTTCACTATAAATTTTCAATGCTCCATTATGTCCATGAACAATACCAAGCGTAGCAGACATCCCCAACCCACGGCCAGTAAATTTAGTCGTAAAAAACGGATCAAATATTTTTTCTATAGTCTCATCCGTCATTCCGCATCCTGTATCTGCAACTTCAAAATATATGTATAACCCTTCAGAAAGAGGTTCCTTCAATCCAGAACTAAAAACTTCATTGACATCACTTAGATATGAATGATCACAATCCATCACACCTGTAGACAAAGTTATAACTCCACTTTTCTCTCCAATCGCTTCTGAGGCATTGATAATCATATTCATCACAACCTGACGTATCTGTGTTGTATCACCATCAAATATAGGTAAATCGCTGCCAAGATTTAATTTTAAAGCAATTTTTTTAGAAATTGAAACCTCGAGAAGATGCACCATTTCACTAATGATATCTCCAGCATTAATTGATTCAATTACAAATCGTCCTTTTCCTGAATATGCAAGCATTTGTTTTGCTAATTCCGCAGCACGAGTTGAAACATTTACTATTTCATGAAGATTTTCACAAGCAGACGACATAGGAGATAAATTATGCATTGCCATTTCAGCATTTCCCATAATAGCCATCAATAAGTTGTTGAAATCATGGGCAATTCCACCGGCCAGAACACCAAGGCTTTCAAGTTTCTGAGCATGCTGTACCTGACGTTCAAGTAACAATCTCTTTTTTTCTGCAAGTTTGCGTTCCGTTACATCAGCAAAAATACAGGCAAATTGATTTTTTGACGGACAAAAAGCTGTCACTTCAAAATGTTTGTCCAACTCTTTTGCATAAGTTTCAAAAAAGATTGCTTCACCAGTTAACGCAACTTTTCCATAAGTTTCAATCCAATGTGTTTCAGTATTCGGCATAATTTCTAAAACTGTTTTCCCGATAACATTCTCTGCTTTTAAACCTGTCATATGCTCGAATGACGAATTTATCTCCACAAAACGATAATCTATCGGTTTTCCCTGATCGTCACAAATGATTTCATGCAATGCAAATCCATTAAGCATTTTAGTAAAAAGTGTTTTAAATTTCTCTTCACTCAAACGTAGGCTTTTTTCCAACTTTTTTCGTTCTGTTATATCAGTTGCGCTTCCACAAAGGCAAATGGGATTATTATCAGCATCGTGTATCTTCTGTGTCCTGCAATCCATGATAACTTCATTCCCATCTAAAGTTTGATTCACTATTTCGCCACGCCAGAAACCATCACTCAATGTTTTTTGTAGAATCTCTTTTTGCGTAGCTCCCCGTTCAGGATCATCTCCAAAAATTTCTACATTTTTTCCGACAAGATCACCTTTGATATATTCCATCGAATCACTTTGAGCTTTATTTATATATGTAATATTTCCATCAAGGTCAGTAATTGTTACATTATCACTAATCTGATCCAGTACAAGAGCCTGTAATCGAATTTGTTCATTAATCTTATTCTGTTCTGTATTATCCCTGAAAAAAACGATCACACATTTTTTTTCATTTTGATCAAAAAGAGAGGCTTTAATATTACTGTAAAAAACTTGTCCATTCTTTCTCTTGCATAAAATATCATCTTCATCAGTATACGACTCGCCTTTCAAGTGTTTTTTAAATATTTCATGAACTTGAGATAATATTTCTACTGGATGAATATCATCTACTTCTAGATTTTTAAATTCTTCGACACTGTATCCAAATATCTGACATGCAGCATTATTTGCATCAAGAAATTTTCTTGTTTCTACATCCGCTATAAGAATGCAATCTACCGTATTTTCAAAAATAGCCCTGAACCAGTTTTCAGAATTATTATTTTTTTCAGTCATTTTTATATTTCAATTTCCTTATACGAGTTAACTACAAATCATTTTAAAGGTTCATCTTTAATCCATTTTTCAATAAATTCTATACAGAAATAATACCATAAAAATAACATTGTTGAATAACTAAATATTAAATATTAAGAAACTAATCCTAGTTGACATTTTCCAGTTATTAGAGATAATTATTATATAGAAAAAAATAAATCGAGGTTTCATTTGTATATAAAAAATTTCAAAAAAGAGGGTACCTGCATTTTTATCCTGTTTTTTCTTCTTATTACAGGTTTTAATTCAAATTCATTATTGGCCAAAAGTAAAAAATCTCTGGATTCAAAAGAATATAAAATTTTATTGAAAGCAAGGAAGTTTAAAAATTCCAACGCTGGCACATCCACTTTTCTCCAACTTGTGATAAATCTTGCTGCCGAACATGGAATCCCTTTTTCAGCTGGTCCGGGAAGAAAATCAAGCTATTCCAGGGAAGTAGTTTATCTTGATACTAAAGATTTTGATCTTTATGAGAATAACTA
>DAOVTB010000229.1 GCA_030633305.1 Candidatus Muiribacteriota bacterium | reverse complement strand
GATTATGCATATTGGCCGGCCGTTCCATTTTATATGTTTGGCAGGAAATCAGACCTGGCGCAAGGGTCAGGGGACTGTGAATTTTTTTGAAGTTTCAAAGAAAATTAAAGTCCATCTTACCCCATCTATATTAATATTTGTATTAAATAATTCGCGCACTTGCCAAGTGGAATGCATATTTTCAATTTATAATTCGGGCATTTAAAGAGATAATATTTGGATTTTTTCATGTTTGAACAAAGCGAGGAATACATTTAGTATTTTGAGCTTTGGGCTGACATTAAAAAATTCAAAGATTGCTCTTAAAATGTTCGAATTATGGGTAGGTTATGTTGCTTTCATACATCGGAGTTTGTGGATTTGTAGGATCAGTAGCATCCAAAATTACAGCAGACTTACTACTGGAATATATTTTAACCCAATCGGCAGGAACTGTATTTGAACTGCTTACTTCATTATTTAAAGAATCAGAAAAAGCTAATGAAAAACGACTATTAAAATCAGTTCCTGCAGCATATTCACCAGGCGAACTACTGGTAATAATACCTGAACCTGAAGCTTGAGAAAAAAGCCTTAAATAATGGTCTTTACTGGAGAGTGCTCTCATAAATGTTGCTTCCACTCCAAGACTTAGAGATCTTGTTACTCCAGCCTTATTATTGCAACAATCAGCAAAAACAAGTGTTAGACGAGCCCCTTTGGCTTTCAAAGTAGTGTAGACGTCATAGATACTCTTTGCAGTTCTGACAAACTCTGCTACAGTTGCTGCAGTGGGACCAACACAAAGTTGATTCCATTTCTCCGTTTGATTATCAAATCGGAAACCATGCCCATCATAGTAGAAAACAATAACATCATTAGAAGCACATGTAAGAGATTGAAGAATACTGTTTAAATTATCAATTGTAAAATTAGTATCACGATACAAATACTTCTGGATTATAAGATCAGCCTGAGTCGCTGCAGTGGTAAAAAGTGCTTCCATATCACGTTGACAGCAAATAACACCTGCACCAATATTATCCTGTGGAGGATTTATAATATCAAGAGTGTCACCAAACATAATCAAATGCATTTTCCCAGGAGTTGCGACAGGAGTATTTGTAATTTCTGTAACCGTTGCACTGTTTCCGGTTGCAACAATATCATATGAAGTTCCATCGGTGAAACTTGTGTTGACTTTCTGGCCGTCAGTATAAGCTAAAGTCTTAGTCTCTGTTCCTTTCACAACAGTCATTGACAGGCTTCCAGTACCATCATCAATCTTTGTTACAATTATCCCATTAAGATTATAAATTTCAGTTCTAACTATATTACTGTTATTCGTTACATCAACAACAGATGCGTTATTGCCGGTAACAACAATATCATATGAAGTCCCATCAGAAAAATTTGCATTTACTTTCTGCCCATCAGTATAAGGAAGATTCTGTGTTTCAGTTCCCTTAATTACACTCATTGACAGATTTCCAGAGCCATCATCAACTTTTATAATCTTAAGTACATTACTTTTATATATTTCAGTACGACCCGTTGTAGCTGGCGGTGTCGTCGTTGTCGGTGGAGTCGTCGTCGTTGGTGGAGTTGTCGTCGTTGGCGGTGTCGTCGTGGTTGGTGGCGTAGTCGTTGGCGGTGTCGTAGTCGGAGGAGTTGATGTCGTTGGCGGTGTAGTCGGTTTCAAATAACCAGGTATACTACCAGAAATCTTAATTCTTCTAACAACTTCCTTCATGCTTTTCACATCAGCCCAGTCAAAAACTCCATCTCTGTTAACATCTAAAGTTCTATTACATCTACGTGTTCCAAGATAGCTTGCCAGCAGAATATAATCCTTTTGGTCAACTGTTCCATTATTATCCGCATCGCCAATGATACCAGTTGATACAACAGTTGGTCTGTATACCATTTTAGCCAATGCAACCTGATTCGATATCGGTAAATTCAAAGACAAAGATTTACTCTGAGTTTTTGGAAGTAAATTAGAGAAATTTATATTTTTAAGATTTGCTGAAAATATTCCAGATTGCTGATTAGAACGAGTCACATTAACAGGAGTTGCGGCTATTGCAAAATTCAAACAATTGAATAAGAAAACAAATAACGCTACGATTAAAAGTACTTTATTTCGTCGCATAAAAACTCCTTAGAGGATAAAAAAATTCTACTCTATTATAATCTTATTCATGAAATACCTTTTTGACAAGTCCAAAAGATATTTTTTTTGATTTTAGTGATTAATATCGAGTATACTATATATGCTTTGTCAACAATGCATATAAAAGGAGATTTTTATGCCTAAAAAGAATGATACAAATCTTGAACTAACACCAACTTTATTTGTTGGACTCGGTGGAACCGGTAAAATGGTACTGTCTGAATTAAAACGTCTATTTATCGAACATCCTTTTTTCGAAAAGGAAGTTCCTGGAATGATTGAATTTCTTTCTCTTGATTCAGATGCTGATGTGGACATTTATCAGGATGAAGAAGAGGCATTAAAAGCATTAGGAAAAGACGACTCGATTCTTGTAAGTGCACAGGTAAGTGATATTAAATCATTTCTCAGTAGAAAACCTCATATAAAGGATTGGTTTCCTATTTCACAAACAAAAAATGTTGAATTATCTGGTCGCGGTGCAAAGCAAAAAAGATACCTCGGAAGACTTGCATATTTTTCATCAATTGACAATATTATCGAAAATATTCGAAATAAGTTGAAAGCAATAAGCAGCCGCAGTCATCTTGTAACTTCCGACAAAGTAAGGATGGCCGATACCCAGAATGCAAATGTCTTTATAATAAATTCTCTCTGTGGCGGAACCGGTAGCGGTATGTTTATTGACATAGCCTACACACTCAGAGAACTTGCATTTACTACTATTTCAAAGAAACTAGCTATTACAGGAATGTTTTTGACTTCTGAAGCATTCAATCTTCCAGGTTTTTATGAAAATATCCAGCGAAACTGTGCATCTGCCCTTATGGAACTTGACTATTTCATGTCTCCAAACCACAAAGATTTTTCCGTAAGATATACAGATAACTTTGCAATACAGAATACTATTTCCAAAAAACCTTATGACTTTGCATATCTTATCAATGGAACAGATATTTCAGATCATCTTCTTGTCGAAAAAACAATTGCACATGGAATTTTTTCCAAAGTAATAACGAATGCCGGCAAACATGAAGATTCCGTTAAAGACAATATTGTGTATGATGCGATTGAAAAAAATGAAAATAAATATACAAGTTTCAGCACCTACGGATTCGGTTCACTCTTTTTTCCTCGCGAAGAAATAAAAGAGATTTTTTCTCTTCATTTTGCATCACAGATGATCGGGAATATTACCCAGAAATGGGATAAAAGTAATAAGACTTTGAAGCAAAGATACAATTCATTTATTTCAAGGAATTTTCCTGAATTTTCATTGGATTCCAACAATCAGCAGCTCATATCCAAAGTAATTACTGATGAAGAAATTTTTTCAATTTCTCCGCGTATATCTCCTGAAGATATTGTTGCATTATCTAAGGAAGATCGCTCATCCAGTATTCAAAACTGGCTCGGCAAACAAAAACTGAATTCTATAGAAGATAAGAGAATAAATGAACAAATCGAGTCGAATTTGAAGAAATATTCAGATAATCTTTTTTCAGTACTCAACAAAGAAATAAATGAGCAAATAGTCAATTATGACCAGGGTGTTGCATTTTCTATAAACTTTATCCAGAACTTTAGAAATGAACTTGGAGACATGATCTGTGCCTGGGAACAGGAAATCGAGATGATGGGTAATAGCATAAAGATGTGTTCGGCTCATATAAACAATGCCTTCAGCAGAATAAAAGAAATCAGTAACCAGTTTTTTTCATTCTTCAGTAAAGATGAATTAAAGGAAAGCTGGGACGCTCTTAAAATGCAGAACAAAAAACTAACCAATACAACATGGGACAAATCAAGATTGGAAAACATGGTTTCTTTTATGGTCAAAATCAGTGCTGATATTGATAGAACCTATTTACAGGTATTGAAAATATTCCACACAAATCTTGAGGAAATGAGAATCAAAACTCTTCCAAAAGAAGGAAAGCAGATATTAAATAAGATCTATTCACAGAAAAAGAAAAATTACTTTGTTGACAGACTTATAGTAGATGAAGAAGATGTAGACATCAACAAAAGCTGGTATTATGATTACATACTCTATGGTTCTTCAGAACTTCCTGATGAAGACCTTGCAGAACTTTGGGATAAATATGAAGATGATTTCCTTAAGAAAATTGAGATCGGATCGAACTGGAGATCATTCGCAACAAATTCTTTTGAATTTGAAAATCTCCTGAAGAACTTTTCAAACGAAATGTTTAAATCAATGGACACTAAAACCATAGAAGATTTCATGCAGGAAAAAGGATCATATAAATACGGAGGCGATAAAGCAAAGGTAAGGGCTTTTTACCTGGAATATCTTGAATCCATGTATACTGCGTCAAAACCAACTACTCAGATTACTGACAAACGTGGCGGGATTTCTCCAATTTTTACAGCTACACTTGGTGTGCCTGATGCGGAAAGTATGATCTTCACAAAAGATCTTCTGAATAATGCTTTCCCAGTAAAAAACAGTCGTGTTAACATTGCAAGTATTGGATTTCCACAAAGACTTATCCTTCTTCAAACCGTAGAAGCAATTCCAATTACTGCTATTAATACCGTAGAAACATGGGCACAGGTCTACAAGACTTCAGACAGATATCTACATTCAATTGGTGAAGAACTCGGAGTTCACTGGCACAATCACCTTCTTGTCAGAGATAAAGTCTCGGTCAATATAAAAATGGCCACATTTTATTACTTCCTTGGTTTGTATACAAACGTAATTCGCAAAAGAACGAAAAAAACCATGGAACAGACTCTGTTCTATATATTCGAAGAAGAAGACAATGATATTTTCTCCCCTTCCAGTAAAGGAACAAATCTTGGGGACAGTGTAGAACAGGCCATTAAGGGACTTTGTGAAAAAGCTGATAAATTATTGACTCTTGAACATGAAGTGAAAACTTCTGAAGCTTTCAGAGAAATGACAGCCGAAAAAATTGCTGAAGTATTGAAGAATTTTGCAACCAAGCTAGCAGCAGCCATCGGCAAAATAGATGATCAGAGGATCAAAAAAGCATATACCGTTATAAATAAAGCGCTTATGGCCTGTTATGATCAATATATTGATAAATCTAAGCAGCAGCAAGATGAAGCACAACTTGAAGAATTGACTTTGTAAAAGGTTAATGGTAATATCTCTTTTGCGTGGGTGAGTGGCGGAACTGGCAGACGCGCTAGATTTAGGATCTAGTGTCCACAGGATGTGAGAGTTCGAATCTCTCCTCGCCCACCATTTGTTTCTGAATTGCTCAATCTCTTCGTAAATCTCCAAAATTATTGAATCAAAATACCAAAGAGTATTCCTCATAAATAATTTTGAAGATTTTCTTCGACCTTGAGCAATTCAAAAACAAATCCTGGAAAGTAGAAGGGAAAAGAAAACCTGAAGAAAGTTTGCCAAACACCCTATATTCGCACTAAAGAAATTTTTTAATCATTTTTCCTCATTATTAATCCCTGAATATTTTTTCCATTGGAATACCTTCAAGTCTTCCATTTCTATATGCTTTAAGTCTTTTTTCTGCCTCTTCAGTCCATATTTCATCAATTTTTTGATCAGGTACATCAAGACTTTTCAATAACCCCTCAATAATCATAAATCGTTCTTCTGGTTTAAGAACCATTGCTTGTTCTAGGATTTCTTTGCTACTCATTTTTTAACCCCGTTTTTTAAAATTATATCTATAAAAAGTATATTTTAAAAATTCATTCACTACAGTAAGGGTCAAGTCTTGAATTATCAGTCTTTATTACAATTAACTATTTTACTAACTGTTGTATAATGAATTCCGACAACTTGAGCAATTGATATCAAATTGTATCCATAAGTAACATGGGCAAGGTAAATCAATCTATTTCGTTCATCATTTGATATAATTTTTCCTGACGGAAATATAACTTCAAGTTCTGGACGCCCAACGTATCGTTGACTCCTGGGAATCTCGGTAATTTGTTTATCTGGACCGTACTGTTCCTGTATTTGAATAACAAAATCCATGGAACCTAGAAAAACAGATCCTGATATTTTTTTCCATGGGTTTATTCCATTTCCCATATCATCCTGCACAAACTTTTGATAGAGACTCCTTGCAGATGAAATTTGTTGTGAAAAATTCACCAATATCCAATCTATTGTCAAAAAATCAGGAATTTTAACTTTACCCATTGTTGCCAGATAACTACTCCAAATATAACTTTCTGGATTCTTGACCATTTTTGCTCGTACTGGATTCAGCACAACATATCGGCATAATTCAAGTAGATAATTGTCTTTTTCAACCAAAATTGACTTATACCTACCTTTGAACAAATGCCCATCCCGTCCATGCGATCGATTATATGCCTGAGTATATACGCCATTCAACTGTCTCATTCCTATGGAAAGATTACCATCAGGTGTTTCAATTAAAAGATGGTAATGATTATCCATAAGACAGTAAGAATGACAAAGCCAGTTATACCGAATTACAACATCATTCAATATTTCAAAAAAAGTATCTCTGTCTGTATCAGTCTTAAAAATTTCTCCCCGTGCGTTCCCACGGGATGTAATATGATAGACTGCTCCAGGATATTCTATTCTTAAAGGTCGTGCCATATTTATACTTTATCATATGTTAGCTTATAATTCAAGACCCGACCCCGTTTTTTTTATTTTTCGAGTTTTACTTCGGGTGGATATTGATCTTCTTGCTTAATATTTTTCACAAAATCCGGTTTTTCAT
>DAOVTB010000109.1 GCA_030633305.1 Candidatus Muiribacteriota bacterium | reverse complement strand
ATACTGTTTGTAATAATCGGTATATTCTATTACTTGAAAGTAAATACTAGTGATATGCATGAGGAATGGATTGAAGCTCATAATTCAGGTTCTGCCGTTAAATTAAAAAGGTTTCAGAATAAATATCCTGATTCTGTTTTTGAAGATTATTTAAAAGTTAAACTCTGGTATGCAGAAAAAGAGATCTGGGAGAATAGATTTGATACTATTGATAAATGCAGAACATTTATTAATGAACATGGCGAAAAACCTGTGTATAGACTACTTATAAAGATTATAATGGTACGAGCCGATTTGTTTAGATTCAATGAAATAAAGAGTAGTCCAACTATTGATAAATTAGAGAAATTTATTAAATCTAAACTAGCTGCTGAAATTAAAGAAAAAGCTCATCTACTTCTATTGAAATTCAAATCAAAAGAAATACTAGTTGAAGAAAATCAACCAAGTGAAGAATATAGACCAATTGAAAAAGAGAAACCTTGATTGGATAATTAGAAAGCAGGGGATTATGAAAAAAAGTTCATGTGAAGTTAATCAATATAAAGCAGAAGATGTTAAAAAGAGCTCATTGATTATCGAATTGATATATAAAATTAATTTTCGAGATCCAAGAAAATGGGCCAACTATTATTTGTGTAATGGTATGAAAGAGCTTGCACAGCAAATGGATGTTCTCGTTCATTATGTGCTTTCGATTGATCGCACTGAGAGGGCAGATTATGGGAAAAATTATTTATTTCCAGGACGTGACAACAATTATTTTGCATCTGATGAAACTGTAGAAAAATTTTTATCTAAAATTAAAAACAGAGTAGAAAAGCATGATCTTAAAAATACCGATCAGGATAAAATTATAATCAAAGCGTTACTCGAGAATTATGTTCCTTGTGATTCAATAGAGGTATTTTATATCGATGAAATCTTTAAACAAAAAAAATGGAAGATTTTAATGAATCGATTGAGTGGAAATGATGATTATTCCAGGTTATCCTTTAACACTGGTAATGATGCAAAAATAATTGCTAATGCTATTAACTATATGAATCTTCATAATGATAGATGATTTATTTAAATATCTGTTTAAAACTCTGTTGAAAAATGTGTGGAAATGTTGTTGAAATATTGTGGATAATTCTTTTGCACGAACAGATTAAAACTAAATTGTTGAAAAATATGTTGAAAAGCTGTGAATAACAAGTGTATATATGTGGATATCCATGTTGAAACATTGTGGATTAGTGTTGAAAAGTATGTTTATAAAGAGGGGAAAATTATGAATGTAAAACTTGAATTCCCGTGTGAATGTCATTTCAGAATTATCACTGAAAATCTTGAAAATATGTATTTTACAATTGAAACAGTAATGATTTGTCTTGGAATCAATTCACCACTTAAAAAATTAAATACCTCTGGAAAAGGAAAATATCTAAGTTTTGGTTTTACTGTAGTAGTTGATAGTAAAGAAACGATGAATAAAATTGATATGGAATTACGTAATATTTTAGGTGTAAAAATGGTGATGTAAGCAGGACAAACAAAAAGCAGGGAGCTTCTACTCCCTGCTTTCGAATATAACCTTGAAAAGATACTTAGTAAGGACTGTTGTGTGATTTGCAACGAACTGTCATTGAACAATGCCATAAAGTTTGACCTTGAACATAATCACAACCAACAATTTCACCGTTTTGATAACCAAGAAAATTCATATGTTCCTGAGCGGTTTGCCATGCATCATTGTATGCACCCTGTTTTGTAGGAGCCTGTCCATGTACATCAATGTATGCATACATATTTGCCTGAACTGCCATTGCCAATAAACTAAAGACTACCAATGCTACTAAAACTGTTTTTTTCATAATTTAAAATCCTCCGTTTTTTTGTATCTGGAAAGAGTAATGCATATTATGTGCCAAAAAATTAATAAATGCTAAAACACAATAAATGTAAGGGCAAAACGGAACATGAATAATAATAATTATGCAAATTTCCAATTATCAGTAAAAAATTATTCGATTAACCAATAATTTTTTATCGTATCCTTAAACAATTTTGTTAATTGTACACAGAAAGATCTGATTATTTTTTTCAGTGTCTTTATGTGAGAAATTTTTGCTAGAAAATATTCTCTATAGACATCAAAACCATAATTGGTTAAAATCATTTTATAGATTTAAATATTGATATTAAAATAATTATATATAGAAAGGGAAAAAATGGATAAACAAATTGTAGAGAAAAATATTTCAGAATTAGTTTCGAAATATCCTGAATTAACTGACCGCATAATTGCTGGAGTGAATCAACTGGCACTTTTCTGGACTTCAAAAGATGGTGAAAATGAAGAATTCAATAATTTCTGCAGTAATAATTTTATTGCAGATAAAGATAAATTAAATCGGGCATTTAAGAGTATAAACAGGAATTTTGAAAGTATATATGGTCATTTTAATAAGATGTTCCTTGATCTTAGGAATCCTCTGGATCTTGAAACCGGTAAACTTGAGATTGTAGACATGTATATGTCACAGCTTAATCCATCGGCTCATCTGACTGAGGATCTTTTTAAAAGCAATATTGCATTTTTCATAATTCTAAATTTCAGAAAGTATAGCCTTGATGAAAAGATGAAATATTCTGATTCCTGGACTAATGAAGAATGGGGATATGCCAGACTTGGAGACTTGTTTTCATCAAGGATGCCTTCAGAATTAACTCAGGAGTATTCAAAATTGAATAATAAAGCAAATAGCTATGTTTCATCATATAACATTATAATGGGAAATCTTCTGGATGCAAATAAGGAATGTCTTTTTCCTGCTGACCTGAAGTTGATTTCACATTGGGGACTTCGAGATGAAATTAAAGCCCAATATGCAAATAGTGATGGATTTGAAAAACAAAAGCTTATCTATGAGGTAATGAAGAGGGTTGTAAATCAGACAATACCTGATTTGGTTATTAATAATGTGGATTATCAATGGGCTCCTGAGGAAAACAAAGTATATAAAGATGGAGTTGAAGGGGAAGTCTGTCATGAATCAGATGTCAGGTATAAACATCTACATGGTCTATTTCATTCGTTGAGAAAAGGTGATAAATATTATCCTGGATATTCCAGTTTTATTCAGAGAAAATTTGAACTTGAACGAGAAATGAGTGAAAAAGGAGTAATAAAATTATTTGAGAAACTTATGCTTTCGCCGCAAGTTGGTAAAGTTACGAAATTAATCAGCAAGCGACTTAATCGTCCACTGCATCCTGTTGACATCTGGTATGACGGTTTTAAAACCAGAAGTAAAATTTCAGAAAAAAAACTTGATGACATTGTTTCTAAGAAATATCCAAATGTTGAAGCCTTTCAGGCTGATCTGCCAAATATTCTTTCGATCATTGGACTAGATGATGTACAGAGCGAATTTGTGTCTTCAAGGGTTGTTGTTGATCCTTCACGAGGTGCCGGGCATGCCTGGGGAGCACAGATGAAGAGTGAAAAGTCTCATTTAAGAACCCGGTTTGATGCAAATGGGATGAATTACAAGGGATTTAACATAGCAATTCATGAATTGGGGCATAATACTGAACAGGTATTCAGTTTACAGAAAGTAGAACCATATTTTATACATGGTATACCTTCAACAGCATTTACTGAAGCTTTTGCTTTTGTATTCCAGTCCCGTGATATGAAAGTACTGGGGTTGGAAAGTGGAGATGCTGATCAAGAATATCTAAGAGTGCTTGATCTTTTCTGGAATACTTTTGAAATGATGGGTGTTGCAGTAATGGATATAAGGGTTTGGAACTGGTTATATAAAAATCCTGAAGCAAGTGCATCTGAGTTAAAAGATCAGGTTTTGAAAGCTGCAAAAGATGTTTGGAATGAGTTTTATTCAGAGCATTTTCAGATTAAAGATCAGGCAATACTTGCTATTTATTCACACATGATCGTTGTCCCCCTTTATCTTGCTGATTACCCTATTGGGAGGATCATTTCCTACCAGATTGAAAAATATCTTGAAGGAAAAAAACTTGGAGATGAAATGGAAAGAATGTGTACTGTTGGAAGCATAAGTCCACAGAGCTGGATGAAAAAAGCAGTTGGAAGTAAGATTTCAGTAGATCCATTGTTGGTTGATGTTAGTAAAGCATTAGAATCATTGCGAGAATAATATGGTAAAAAAATATAAACCCAAACCATCTGATACCTCAAAAGTAAATCTTTCTGAGGAAGTGCTGAAGCTTACTGAAGAACTTTCAAGAAATACTCATAAACTTTGGGCTAATCAACGCATTAATGATGGTTGGACATGGGGTGAAAAGCGAGATGACGAAAAAAAGCAGCATCCATGCCTTGTTCCTTATGAGGAACTTCCCGAAAGCGAAAAGGAATATGATCGAACCACAGCGATGGAAGCAATAAAATATATAATTACATCAGGGTTTGAGATTGTTCAAAAAAAAGTTGAAACACCCGCTGAACTAAAAAAAAGAAAAGATGGCAAAAATATTGATGAGATTATTGCATCCTTTCATGAGATATCAATTGATAATATTTATGGTTTTGTTTCACTCTGGCAGGAGCTGACTGATGAAACTAAATCTACTCAACCTGAAGTATACAGAATTGTTGGAAAGAAATTTATTGAACTAGGGGAACCACTTATTGCATATGATATTCTTTCTGAAGGCGAACTGTATTTTCCAGATGATATTAGGATAAAACAGCTTATAGCATTAACTATGGCAAGAAGCGGTCTTATAATGCGTGCGCTAAAAATATTGAAAAAACTTCATAATGATGGCTCAAACGATGAAGAAACACTTGGACTGCTTGCAAGAGTTCACAAAGATCTCTGGTCAAATGAGACTGATGAATCAAAGAAAACTGAATATCTCGATATAGCATGCAGACTATATTATGATGCTTTTGTTGATACTGGGGGATCCTGGACTGGTATTAATGCTGCAACGATGAAATTGATGCGTGATGAAGTTGAACTTTCGCATGAAATTGCTCAATTAGTGAAAAAAGACTGCCTTGATAGTTTAGAAAAGCAAGGCGAATCCAGTTATTCACATTGGACATATGCGACTCTTGGTGAAGCGTCGTTGATACTTGAAGAGTATTCTGAAGCATTTGACTGGTACAGTAAAGCAATCGAAGTTGCAAACCGAAGATATGGAGACATCAAATCCATGAGAAGGAATGCAAGGTTGATTTTGAATAAACAAAATTGTCCGGGAATCTGGAATAATAAAATTGAAAAATGTCTTACAATACCTCCAGTTATAGTTTTTCTTGGAGGTAATACAAATTTTAATTGTATTGTAGGTAATACACATGAAAAATCATCTGAAGAGATCCTCTTTAATGCAATTACTGAAAAACTGAAGTCTTATGGACCAAGTATTGGTTTTTCTTCAACATATTGCCATGTAGACATCATTTTTCTTGAAGCGATGGATCGATTAAAAAGGAGCACTCAGGTTGTACTTCCATATGACAGGGATATTCTCGAAAGTGATTTCCGATTAACCAATCAGAAAAGACACTGGGACAAGCGTTTGGAAGAGATAATAAATAGTGCTTCAAATGTTGTTGTTGCATCTGATGTGAAGCCAGATGACGGCAATCTTTTAGCACAATATGTTTTTCTTCTTCTGCATGGTTTTGCAGAGATAAGTGCTAAACAGTTGGAAACTGAACTTATTCCATTAATAGTTTATGATGAAAAATTAGATGGTGAGCAAAAACAGATTGGCAAGATAATAGAATTGCTAAAAAAATATGGATATTCAATTGAAGTAATGGAATTGAAAGACCACATAGATAGTAAATCAGTTCTTCGGATAAATAAACAGGATGATTCCAAAAGTATAGAAAAACTGTATTCTTCTGAAATGTTCTCAACACGAATAATGTCTGTTCTGTTTGCTGATGCAGTTAACTTCAGTAAATTATCAGAGAAGGAATTTCCACTTTTTGTCGAACATTTTCTTGGAATGGTTGGAAGACTTCTTGAAAAAACAGAATATAAACCAATAGTGATGAATACCTGGGGTGATGGAATTTATCTTGTCTTTTCAGGAGTACAGGATGCAGGAAATTTTGCATTGGAGTTAAATGCTGCAGTAACGGATATCAATTGGGAAGATTATGGTTTGCCAAAGGAATTGTCTTTGAGGATAGGTTTGCATTCTGGTCCAGCTTATTCATATGAAAATCCTGTAACTCATAGACTTGATTTTATTGGAACACATATCTGTCGAGCAGCAAGAATAGAGCCCATAACTCCACCTTCTATGGTTTATGCAAGTCAGGAATTTGCTGCATTAGCCTCTGCTCAGCAAATCAAAGATTTTGACTGTGAATATGTAGGAAGGATTCTTTTGGCCAAAAAATATGGTACTTTTCCGACTTATCATGTAATTTCGAAAAAGACTTGAGGTGATGTATGTTTCAGTCTAATCCAGGAATAAAATATGATATGCCGCTGTTTAGACCTCCAAGTGAGGCAGAATCTTTAATCTTTCAAATAACAATTGGTTGTTCGTGGAATAAATGCATATTCTGTGATATGTATTCAACTAAAAAGTTTAGAGTTAAGGATGAAGACAGTGTTTTAGATGAAATAAAACTTGCTGCTGAAATGAATCCAGATACTCGAAGAGTATTTCTTGCAGATGGTGATTCCATGGTACTTTCAACGGATAGGTTGTTAAAAATTTTAAAAAAATTAAAATTGTCATTTCCACTGCTTAGAAGGATATCCTGTTACGCAAGCCCTGGAAATTTACAGAGAAAAACTCAAAAGGAATTGACTGATCTTAAAAATGCAGGTTTGAAAATTATTTATACAGGTATAGAATCAGGAGATGATGAAGTTTTAAAACTTGTGAATAAAGGGGAAACTTATTCTTCAACAGTCGAAGGTTTGATTAAAGCCAGAGAAGCAGGTATAAAATGTTCTGTGATGATTCTTAATGCTCTGGGTGGTAAAAAGTATTCTCGGCAGCATGCCATCAATTCTGCAAAACTGGTAAATGAAGTGGAACCTGATTATCTATCAACCCTTGCACTGATGTATTCGATGGGAGAAGAAGAATATGCTTTACGCTTCGGAGAAACTTACGAATCTATGACTTCCGAGGATATCCTGGAAGAATTGAAATTGTTTATAGCTCATACAGATCTTAAAAGGACAGTTTTCAGGTCTGATCATGCATCAAATTATATTTTTCTAAGAGGAGTTCTTGGAAGAGATAAACTGAAACTTATAAGTACAATTGATGAAGCTTTAGGTGGGGTAGATGAAAACAGTATCAGGGAAGAATGGCTTAGGTCTTTATAACTTTTGAAATTACGTCAGTCCAAAGATTATAACCTTGATCATTCAAATGTAAACCATCAGGATTAAAATAATTCGAATCAGGTTTGTGATTGCCAATTAGCATTTTCGAAAAGACGTCTATGAATTGAACTCTATCTCCTGATTTATCACACAGGCTTTTTACATAAGTATTGAATTTAATAATTTTCGGAATAAGTTTAGCTAGCTGTGGAGAAAGCTTTAAAGAAAGTATTTTGATATGACATTCTGGTAATGACATTTTAATTTTCCAGATAAACCAGGCTATATCAAGTAGTAAAGCTTCAGGTGTTTTTCCAACAGAAAGATCATTATCACCAGCATAAAGGATAATCGTATCAGGTTTATAAGGGAATGCAATCCTGTGGAGATAGCGATTCGTATGTGTAACGTGTGAACCTCCAAAACCTCTGTTAATTGTGATTACTTCAGGAAACCATTTCTTCAGATCCCATTTTCGAATACTTGAGCTTCCTATAAATAAAGTTCCATTTTTTGGAGGAGGCTTGATTTTGTCTTCGAGTTCAAATTCTAAAATCTTCTGATCCCATTTACTTGTAGTTTTGCTGGAATCATATCCAATTTTTGTTTTTTTTCCATCACGTAGAATTGATAAAGACGGTCCGGTATCAGAAACAATAAGTTCTATAAAGGTATTGCGGTCTGAATAGATTTTCATTTTTTCCATAATCATAGTCAAAGTATGCCAGAATAATTCTACGGCATCAATAAATAATTTGACATTATTGAACTTCTGCCATAAAATTATCTATAACCTGAGTTGAGCTCAGGTTTAAGTAAAAACCATAAAACTGAAAGGAGTGAATTTTTGATGAGTGTTATGATTTCAGTGGATGGTTTGGTAAAAAATCTTTGATCTTTCTTTAAGATTTCAAATCAATCCCTAAAACAAAACTTAATTTAAAACTGATCTGGCTTTATTGTACAGATTCTAAATCGCATGATTTGTATTATTTTACATTTCAAATTTTTTTAACCGGCTTTTTATCAAACGGAAGTTGGACTAGGAGGGGATTATGATGTTGAAAAGAGTATTTTTATTGGTGTTAACTAGTGTAAATAATAAAATTAAAGAAGTATCAGGAGAAAATAAAAATGAATTTAAAAAAGTACGGCTGGAATGATCATTTTGATGGGCAATTTCAGCAATATAAAGGAAATGGTTTAACTGCTGGACGCATAATTGCTGTTCACAGAAGTGGTTATGATTTAGTAACAGAAAATGGTGAATTATTCGGTCTTTTATCAGGAAAACTAAGATTTGAAATAGAATTTGACGGTCTTCCGCCTGCAGTAGGAGATTGGGTTGTTGTTATGGAATATCCTGATGAAGGAAAAGCCATAATTCATAATGTTCTGAAAAGTTATAGTCAGCTTTCTCGAAATGAGGCTGGTTTTGAAGCTAGACAGCAGGTTCTTGCATGTAATATTGATACTGTTTTTCTGGTTGTTTCATTAAACCGGGATTTCAGTCTTCGAAGGATTGAACGCTATCTGGTTGTTATCAGGAATAGCGGAGCTAATGCAGTAGTAGTTTTGAATAAATCTGATCTTTCAGATGAAGTAGAGATGAAAATTGATCAAGTCAGAAAAGTAGCATATGATTATGAAGTGATAGCTACTAGTACAGTAAATGGATCTGGAATAGATTTGCTTCATGGATTTTTAGAAACAGGAAAAACTTCTGTGTTTCTTGGTTCATCTGGAGTAGGGAAGTCTACATTAATCAATGGACTTTGTGGTTTGGAAGTAATGGATGTTTGTGATATCAGCGAGTATAGTGATAGAGGAAAACATACTACTACGCACAGGCAGCTGTTTATGACGGACGATTATGGAATGATAATTGATTCCCCTGGAATGAGAGAACTTCAATTATGGGAAACAGGAAATACGATTTCTGAATTGTTTGATGAAATTGAAGTTCTGGGAAGAAATTGCAGATTTGCAGATTGTACTCATGACAGTGAACCAGGATGTGCAGTTTTAGAAGCATTGGAAAATGGTTCGATTGATGAAGGCAGGCTAAATAGTTACTTTAAATTACTTAGAGAAAAAGCATATATGGAGAGAAAGCGTGATGTTAAGGCAAAAATAAATTCCAAGAAAGGGACTAAGTACATCGCATTACTTCAAAGACAGCTGAAGAAAGGAAAATAAAAGCAAAAAGAAGAAAATCTCGCGCAGTGAACGCTGAGGACGCAGAGAAAATAAAAGAAGATATTAGATAATACTGTAGGGGCGGATTTCAAATCCGCCCTGTTTTTTCATATGTTTCTTGAGCAGGTTTGGAACCTGCCCCTACAATTTAAATACTAATCATAGAATTGATAGTAAATTATTGATTTTTATAATCCCGCAATAGCTTGTTCTGTTTAATCAGGTAGGACATTCTCTTCCAGAATTTTACAAGAAAAACTCTGGATTCATTTGTTAATATAGGTAGTTTATCCCAGTAATATTCACGTTCGGGATGAAACTGAACTCCAATGACATTGGGGAAAATCTTATGATTGAACATTTCTACAATTTTTCCATCTAAATTTGTCGCAGTTACATTCAGTCCTTTTCCAAGTGTACGCACTGCCTGATGATGATTACTTAATACCTGAACATTTTTCATTGACCCGAAATGTTTATCTGTGCTTGTAGACATGATTTTATGAAACCATCCAACGTATACTTTTTCAATTGGGGGGTACTTCATGAGATAATAATTTTTATGCATTAAATCTGGAGGAAGTTTTAACATATCATCAAGATACTTGATCCCGTATATTTCAACTGGAATCGACTGCCACATTGAACCGCCTGAAGCAACATTCATACTCTGGCTTCCAAGGCAGATTCCTAATATCATGTATCTAGGTTTTTCGATCATTGGAGTTTGCAGATTATTCAGTAAGAACCTCAGAAAAGCAAGCTCAAATGTGCTTCTCAGGGCAGTTGGAGCATTATTTTCAATAAATTGTCTATTTCCATAGGATGCTGCAGGAATGTCTGCACCGCCAGGTAGGATGCATCCGTCAGAAAGTCTGAAAAGTTTTATGAAAGTCTGATACCATTGTACTGGAATTTTTGCATCAGAATGGGTACTGAATCTTTTGACATTTGGATTA
Source organism: Candidatus Muiribacteriota bacterium (assembly GCA_030633305.1). GTDB lineage: Bacteria > Muiribacteriota > DAOVTB01 > DAOVTB01 > DAOVTB01 > DAOVTB01. The sequence goes on along the minus strand of DAOVTB010000109.1, from coordinate 3,902 downwards.
GGGAAGAGAACTTTTTTTTCCCATGAATTATCGAATCTATTATCTGTAGGATATCCATGAAGAAGACGAAATTCATATTTGATATGCTTGGAATTCCCCAGTATATTATGTGCGTTTTTGATTTCTTTTTTCTGGCTTTCGTGTGCCATAATCAACAAGTCGCATTTTGGGAAAAGATCCTTTTCAACAAGATGAAGGTAACTTCTTAAAAACGATGCGGACGGATGTGTAACCAGTAATACGGGTCTTGCATCTAGAGAAATAGTTATTAAAACACATACTAGGATTACAAAAAACATTGATTTTAAATTCATGAAGTGCTCCTGTAAATTTATATTTCTTATTAAGTACTAGACTATAATAAAATGTATGGCTTGAGTTTGTCTATTTAAAAACGAATTACTTTTTCATTTTTTAGGAAAAATATGAAAAAAAGAAGAAGAAAATATATTGAAAATGAAATATAAATCAGAACATTATATCCATAGAATATCATGATAAGGATTGATGCCGCCGCGGCTGGAAAAGAACTTAATGAGTTTATACCATAAACCCATGGAATGAGCTCCTCGTTGTAAGAATTGACAAGTCTTAGCCCAGATGGAAATAATATCCCTATACATACAGCTGGAATAAATGTTGAGATAAAAAGAATAACTAATTTAAAATACATTGGACTTGTGAATGTATTTTCCACAAAGCCTGGTAACAGGACCCCGAGAGTTAAAACAATAATTGAAAGTATTACAAGGACTATTTTTATTGACTTTATAAGTTGATGTTTAGATATACCTGAGACAATAAAGCTACCAGTAATCATACCAGTAAACAAAACTGGAATTACAAAGAGTAGTGGATCAGTAGGATTTGTGAAGTAGATTTTAAATACCTGAATCATTGAAATCTGAAATGTCATGTATCCGGTGCCGCAAAGAATAAAATAACGAAGAAAAAATGTAGGAATGACTGAAATTTTTGTTATATATCTGGATTTTGATAAAAATATAGCAATAAAAATAATAATTATTCCAATGCAGAAAACAACAAAAAGATATTGTAACCCAAGGTTTTCTTCTAAAAGATTAAAAAATTCTTTTGAGAAAAGATGGCTGAACTTTACATTATAGAAAAAAAACGGACTTCTTACTGATACTGGCTCCAGTCTGTATTTATTTGACAGATTTTTTAGTTTTATACCGGATCCATTATGATAATCGGAGAACAATTCATTATTGTTTTTATATCCAGGCAGATACAAAATCTTGTGAAGATATTCAGTTGCTTTTTCCTGAATAATGTTAATATCTTTTACAGAAAAACCATTTTTTTTGTATAAACATGTTAAAAAATAATTATCTTCGCTGATTTCTGATCCAATAATAGCGATGTTTCCTTTAATATCATTTTTTTCAAGACTTCTAAATGTGTTCAATAATCTTAAAGTAATACTGAAATCAGTGTCATCATGCAGAGATACTGAAATAATTCCTTCTTTTTTTAGAATCCTGTTATATTGACTAAAAGCGTTTTTGCAGTAAAGTAAATTTTCGCTTAAACTGTCCACGCCTGACGCAGAAGAGGCAAAACTGATGACTGTATTAAGGAGGATAATATCGTAAAATTCATTTTTTGCTGTATTGACAAAGGTGAAACCATCAGCGTTTATGAGTTTAATATTTTTACTGCCTAAATTTTTATAGAATTTTCCATAGCACCAGTTTTTCATAATCTCATTAATTAGAATTGGATTTATTTCAATTCCAGTAATTCCTGCTGAATTGAAAAGAACTGCACAGCATATGTCTTTTCCACTTCCTGAACCTAGTATCAGGACTTCAGGATTATGGAGGATATGGTAACCGATGTTTTCTATGGATGATTTCATGAAGTCCAGTTCTGAAACTTTTTTTAAGTTTGGAAAAAAAGGTGCATAACTATTTACATCAATATGTGCTATGTACTGATCTGGAAAGCTGGTATTACTTTCCTGCAGTTTTTTATAATATTCTTCACTTATTCCTCTATTGAAGTTTTTCTGTTCTGTAATTGTAATTCTGCTGAAGCAATTCCATTTACAAAATAGAATATTTTCTCTGTTGCCATTATAAGAAAGTGGAATGTAGAAGAAACTGGTAAAAATACTTGATACAAGAAGAAAAAAAGAAGTAGCAATCATGATTCTATGTATAGATGAATCCTTCAATTGAAAAGAACTCTTTTGAAATAAATAGCTACCAAGCGATAATAAGGAAGCAGTAAAAAAAATGCTACTCCCACACAGATATGGCATTATCATTAGATAAATAAGAGTACCACTCAAACAGCCTGAAATATCCGATGCATAGAACTTGTTGATTTGATTATGTGTGCATTTGTAATGCCAGAGAATGATCACTCCAGACAGAGAAAAAAATATATAATTAAGGATGGAAAAAAGAAATAGTGGTAAAAAATAATCAATATCCAGAAGTGATCTTTCGGGTGAAATTTCAACAGAAAAAAAAGGAAGAATAAAACCCTGGATAATAAGAATACAGTTTGAATAGAATAGTTCCTTGAAAGGATATTGGATAGAATTTTGCTTTGTCTTTAGAAACTGAATAATTGCTCCAGTACCGATGCCACACAAAGCAATAGCAATTACAAGATATGAGGAATAAAAATAGAAAATTGCTGAAAAAAGTCTGATAAGACCAAATTCAAGAAATATTACTGCGGCAGTTAGTAATGAAAGAGAGATATATTTCATTAAGGAAAATTCGCAAACCTATTATTTTTAAATCACTATACCATATTGACCGATATGTGTAAGAAAGGTTTGACTTAGAAGGATTTAAAAAAACACAAATCTCAATTCAAATTTGAAATTAGTAATGCTGAAAATGATGATGTGTATAAAATATATTGGTATTGAATGATAAGAATTTTTCTGTTTAGTTTTATAATATTATTTCTAACAAGTCCAATTGTCTATTGTGAAGAAAATTTTGAAAGAATCATAAAGAAAAAGACAAACGTTATTCTTCTGATTGGTGATGGGATGGGGATTTCACAGATAGCTGCTGCTCATTTCAGAAGGCATGGAACAACAAGCGGGAAGCTTGCAATGGAAACGATGCCTGTTGTTGGTTATCTTTATACCTTTTCAAAGAATTATCTGGTCTCTGAATCAGCCTCATCGGGAACTGCGCTCGCAACAGGATTTAAAACAAATAATAGAATGATTAGTATGTTACCTGATGGAACCAGGGTAAAAACAATCTTACAGGCCTGCAGAGATACTGGGATGAAAACCGGTTTAATAGCTACATCTGCAATTTCGCATGCTACTCCGGCAGTTTTTGCGTCACATGTTAGAAAACGAACTCAATACACTGAGATTGCTTCCCAATTATTACAAAACAAGGTAGACGTTCTTTTTGGTGGCGGAAGAAGTCATTTTCTTCCAAGATCAAGGGGTGGAGTCCGAAGTGATGGCAGGAATTTAATGCTGGAAGCAAAAATGCAGGGTTATACGACAGTAATAAATCAAATGGAACTTGATGATACAGAAAATATTCCTGTTTTAGGTTTGTTCCAGAAGACTTCACTAACGACTGTTCCTGGAAAAGATCCAAGTCTTGCAATGCTCACGGTAAAAGCGATTCAATTATTAAGCAAAGGATCAAATGGTTTTTTTCTGATGGTGGAAGGCAGCAGGATTGATTGGGGATGTCATGCGAATGATTTGCATGATGCTACTAGACAGACATTGCTTTTTGATAGTGCTGTACTGGCGTCTCTTAATTTTGCAAAATCAAATGGCAATACTCTGGTAATTGTAACAGCAGACCATGAATGTGGTGGGTTGGCAGTTAATTGGGGGTCAGCAAAGGGAAGAGGAATCAAAGCAGGTTGGACTT
>DAOVTB010000118.1 GCA_030633305.1 Candidatus Muiribacteriota bacterium | reverse complement strand
TTTGTTTAGCTCGATGATCGAGCTGAATGAAATGTGCCCTGACCCTGTTAGATAAATATCAAAATGAGCTAATTGACTTGTTCGGATAATCTATTCCAATTGGTAAAGACAATAAAATGGATCCTGCGATCAAGTCGCAGGATGACGATTGGATTGCGATACAGTCTGTGTGATCCTCCCGTTCCCTGCATATGATGTTAATTACTTGATATTTTGCAAAAGGTATTATAAAATGAGGCTTCGGTAAATAATGAATGGGAAATATAAATACCGGTGCTTGTGTCTCTCGTTGGACTCGTACCTGATACGAGACCTGACACCATATGCAAAATTTTAAATATGCAGAAGGAGAAAAAGAATGGAATATCAGAGATTTAATCCGATTGATTATGAAAAATCATGGCGTGAAAAATGGGAAACAGAAGGTTTTCATGTATGTGATACTACAAATATAGAAAAGAAATATTATTGTCTGGATATGTTTCCATATCCAAGCGGAAGCGGGCTTCATGTTGGTCATTGGAGAGGTTATGTTCTGAGTGATGTGTGGAGTCGATTTAAAATGATGCAGGGTTATTCGGTATTACATCCAATGGGTTGGGATGCTTTTGGGCTTCCTGCTGAAAATGATGCGATAAAAAAGAAAACGCATCCTAGAATAAATACTGACAGCAACATTGAAAATATGAAAAGGCAACTTAAGGAAATTGGTGCAATGTATGATTGGACTAAAGAAATAGACACAACTGATCCTGAATATTATAGGTGGACTCAGTGGATTTTTGTTCAAATGTATAAGAAAGGCCTTGCATATAGAAAAAAAATTCCAATAAACTGGTGTCCAAGTTGTAAGACTGGACTCTCTAATGAAGAAGTGGTCAATGGTAGTTGTGAAAGATGTTCTTCTGAAGTAACAAAAAAAGATCTTATGCAGTGGATGTTAAAGATCACAAAATATGCAGATCGTCTGGTAGATGATCTTGACAAGCTTGACTGGCCAAATAAGGTGAAACTCATGCAGCGCAACTGGATTGGCAGAAGTGAAGGAGCTGAAGTAGATTTTAAAATTATTTCTGCTGTTACGAATGAAGAAATTGATATAAGAATATATACAACTCGACCAGACACTCTGTTTGGTGCAACTTATATGGTACTTGCTCCAGAACATCCAATTGTTGATAAGATTGTAATCGAGGAACATAAATTCAGTGTTGAAAATTATATTGAACAATCCAGGAAAAAATCAGATCTTCAACGAAGTGAATTGGAGAAGGAAAAAACTGGACAATTTACAGGTTCTTATGCAATCAATCCGGTCAACGGTGAAAAAATACCGGTATGGATTTCCGATTATGTATTGATGACCTATGGTACCGGAGCGATAATGTCTGTACCAGCTCATGATAAGAGAGATTTTGAATTTGCAACAAAGTTTGATTTACCTATAAGGGAAGTTATTTCGAATCCAGTTTCGGTGAAAGATGATAATGGAAACCTTACTGAAGCATTCAGTGGTGAAGGTATTATGGTTAACAGTGGCGCTTACAATGGTTTAGAAAGTGATGAAGGGCGTAAAAAGATCACAGCTGATCTAGAGAAAAAAGATTTGGGATGTTTTAAAATAAATTATAAACTCCGAGACTGGGTTTTTGCGCGTCAGAGATACTGGGGAGAACCAATTCCGATTGTGCACTGTGATAAATGTGGAGAAGTTCCTGTAAATGAAGAAGACCTTCCCATAAGATTGCCTGATGTTGAGAATTATGAACCGACTGGAACCGGAGAATCACCTTTAGCTGCAATTCCAGAATTCGTGAATACGACATGTCCAAAATGTTCACAACCAGCTAAACGCGAAACAAATACAATGCCTCAATGGGCAGGTTCCTGCTGGTATTTTCTTAGATATATTGATCCTGGATATGACAAGGGTCCTTTTCCTACAGAACTTGTGAACAAATGGCATCCAGTTGATCAGTATGTTGGTGGTATTGAACATGCAATTTTACATCTGTTGTATGCAAGATTCTATACAAAATTTCTTTTTGATATTGGTGTGATCAATTTTGATGAACCATTTAAGAGATTATTCAATCAGGGCATGGTTTGCAAGATGAGCGAAAAAACTGGAAAACTTGAAAAAATGTCTAAATCCAAAGGGAATGTTGCAAATCCAGATGAACTTGTCGAAAAATATGGAACAGATGCAGTAAGATTATATGAACTTTTTATTGGACCACCAGAACTGGATTGTGAATGGTCAGATTCTGGAATAATTGGTATTTACAGGTTTTTGAAGAAAAGTTGGGATATTGTGATCAAATTGATTGCGGATAAAAGTTTTTCAGAAAAGGATTCTGATGAAATCCTTAAAGCCAGACATCGACTGATATTCAATGTAAATGAAAGGCTTATCTCTTTTAAATTCAATACAGCAATCTCTGCTTTTATGGAATTTATGAATATTGTTTCTTCCTTAAAAACTGGAATCAGTAGGGTAACTTTTCGGGATTTCACAAGACTTCTTGCTCCTTTTGCTCCTCATATGGCATGTGAATTATGGGAAAGACTCGGAGAAGAAGGTACTGTATTTGAAAAAGGCTGGCCAGAATATGATATGAAGTATGTTAAATCTGATGAAGTTGCTATTGGGGTTCAGATACTTGGAAAACTTCGCGGAAGTATAACCATTTCTGTTGATGCTACTGAATCTGAAGCAATGGATGCTGCAATGGCAGTTGACACAATAAGCAGACATGTTACAGGAAAAGATATCAGAAAAATCATCTATGTAAAAGGCAGGATCTTGAATATAATCGTTTAATGTATAATAACAAATATAGAAATTGTAGGGGAGGGTCTGTGACCCTCCCGATTTAATAATATAATAGTAGGGACAGGCCCCTGTGCCTGTCCATTATAAATACAAAAAATAACTATATATGAAAATTTTACAAGTAGCCTATACAAGTGATATTGCGGGTGGAGAAAAGGTCCTGCTGAACATAGTTCAGGGGCTTTCAAAAAAACACGAATTCCAGGTGGTTGTACCTTCGAATGAAGGTAAACTTGTTGAAGTTCTTATTGGACTTGGGATCAAGTATCATGTGATTCCTGTTAAAAAAACTTATGATATCAGGTCTGCATTTAAACTTTCAAAATTGTTAAAAGAAGAGGAATTTGATCTAGTCAATTCTCATGGCCTTCTTGTAAATATTGTTTCAAGGATGGCATTGTTTTTATACAGGATTTCGGGAGGTCAAAAAACAAAATTGGTGAATACAGTTCATCTAACGCACCAGTATGGAAATAAAAACTGGATATTTTTTTATTATTATTTGATTGATCTTTTTACTTCTTTCATGGTCGACTCGACGGTCTGTGTTGGTGAAGGAGTAAAAAAGTATCTTATGACATTCATGCCGTTTCTTTCAAATGTCTCGGTTGTAACAAATGGTATTTGTGAAGAAGAAATTGATTTATGGGCAGAACGAACTGATATAACGGCACTTAAAAATCGTATTTTCAAAAAGATAAACAGTGGGCTGGTGAAGTTTGATTCAATAGTAGTTTCGGTTTGCAGGCTAAGTAGACAGAAAAACCCATTTTTTCTGATAGATGTTGCCAGAAAAAAAAAGGATACTTTTTTTCTGATAATTGGTGATGGCTTTTTAAAAGAAGAACTTATTAAACGGGCAAAAGGAGTTGATAACATCCTTTTTGTTGGTTATAGAAAAGCAGCTTTTCGCTATATTGCCTTAGGTGATATTTTTTTTCTTCCAAGTTTGTGGGAAGGGTTTCCGCTTACTATTCTCGAAGCAAGTTATTTAAAAAAACCAGTAATTGCCAGTAATATATCTGGAAATAATGAAATCATTGTTAATGGTGTTAATGGTTTTTTATGTAATCCAACGTCCGTTGAAGATTGTATTGAAAAAATAGGTATACTTACCTCGCAATCTGATAATTCTATAGGTGAAATGGCACATAAAATTTATGTGGAAAATTTTAAACTTGAGAAGCAACTAAAAAAACTGGATTTTCTTTATCAAGAGACAGCGATGATATAATAAAACAAACCAAAAGGTGGATTTTTTATAGTATTTTTATTATCATAATAAAAGGCAATAAAAAATAAACATATTGACTGTACGGTGACAGGTCTCTCGTTGGACTCGTGCCCAAAATGAGACCTGGACACCGCAACGCAAATTATTGGCGGTATAAATGAATAAAATGTATCTTGGGAAGAGATTGAAATCTGGAAAAGTATGTGACACAATTCAGGAAATGTCATCATATGATTTGACTACACACGTGTTTGTATGTGGATCGACAGGAAGCGGAAAAACAATTCTTGGTAAGATTCTTATCGAGGAAGCTGCTCGTAACAAAATTCCATCTATTATAATTGATCTTAAAGGTGATTTGTCTTCACTGGCAATTCCGGTAAAGAAGGTAAATTTTTTCTCTTTTGAAAAATGGATTGAATCAAGAAGCGGGCAATCAAAAAATGAGATATTAAGAAAGATCCTTTTTCAATATCAGAAAAATTTTGAAGATTTTGATATTTCAGCTTCTGATCTTGAAGATTTTAGAAACGGACTGGATGTAAAGTTATATACTCCTAAATCTTCAATAACTGATACTCTTTCATTGTCACCACTGACTTCTCCACCTGAACATCTTGCTAAACTTTTTAAAACAGAGCCTGAACAGGTTCTAAAATTGATAAATACTAATGCTAAAAACTTGATATCGAAATGTTTTTCCACAGATAAAATGGATGATTATAAAATTGAATTGGTTTTTCTTGAAGAATCGATAAAGTATTTATGGTCTAATAAGATACAGCTGGTTGGTCGAGAAGGGATTCTGGAATTAATCAAAATTGTGAAAAATCCTCCTTTCAAGTCATTTGCTGGGCTTTTGCTGGATGAGTTTATTTCAGTTGAAAAACGCAAAGAACTTGCTCGGCAGTTGAATGTTTTACTTCTTGGTTCGAATTTACTTTGGTTTAAAGGGAAACCAATCAAGAAAATATTGGAAGAAATTGAAAATTGTGATCCAGAAAAAACACCTGTAATAATTTTTAATCTGTCATTTTTGGATCATTTTGATGAAAAGAACTTTGTACTGACTAATATTGCAAATGAAATCTCAATCTGGATGAGAAAAAAAGTATCTTCGGGTGATCCGAAGCTGGTTTTTTACCTTGATGAGATCGGAGCTGGTTCAACTTCCTTTTATCCTGCAGAACCATATAGTACAAGTTCAAAAGAAGCTATTAACGTATTGTTGAGACAGGGTCGAGCTTTTGGTATTTGCTGTATATTATCAACACAAAATCCAGGGGATATAGATTATACAGGCCTTACAAACTGTCATACATGGTTTATTGGTAAACTACAGACTAAAGAAGATCGGGATAAGATCCTTCAGGGAATTGCAAGTTTCCATATTGCTTCTGGTGGACTTGAGAATTTCCTTAAAACCACTAGAACTGGTGACTTTGCAGTTAAAACCAAATTTGGAGATATTTTTGAATTTAAGGAAAGATGGTTGATGTCCTATCATAAGGTAATGGGAGAAAGGGATTTCACTATATTAAAAAATATTCTGAATGTTGAAAGAATAATGGAAAAAGTTAATTTATTTGTTAAAAATGATAAGATTGATGAAGCAGAGAAGTTGCTGACTGAAAAGCTTGAAGAAGGAATTTATGAAAACAGTTATATCTTATTTGAACTTGCCAAGATTCAAAAAATCAAAAAGAATTATGATGTTACACTCAAAATATTAAATAAAATACTGGCAATGGAAGAGGGGGATTATACGATCTGGAAGATGAAAGCTGAGCTTGAAATTGCTTCTGAAGATTTTGTTTCAGCTGAAAAAAGTATTGATCGTCTGCTTCTGTTTGTTCCGTATGATCTTTGGGCTGTCAGTAACCTGGCTTATTGTAGTCTCAAGCTGGATAAATTTGAAAAAGCTCTGGGAATGGCAGAAAAAGCAACAAAAGTCGATCAAAAAAATTCTTCCTTGTTTCATGTCGTGGCCAGTTGCGAAAAGGCTCTAGGGGATTTTATTAAAGCTGTTGAAGCTGTTAACTCTGCGATAGACTTAGAACCTGAGATACCTGAATATCATTTAACCAAGGCAGCAATTTACCTTAATCTTGAGGAAGTTGAAATTGCTACCGATTCTTATATGCGGGCAACTGAACTTGATCCAAAATGTTACGATGGATTTTTAGGGCTTGCAAAGATTTGTTCCCAAGTTGAAAATTGGAATGATGCAATTGAAAATATTCAAAAAGCGATTAAGATTGATACTGAAAGAGTTGAGGCTTTTCTTCAGTTGGGTATGATTTACTATAAGAAATCTGATAGTGATAAGGCTGCCGAAATTTTTACAAAAGTAGTTGAAATGTCGCCTGAAAGTCATGAAGCAATTTATCATTCGGCAGTAATCTATATGGAGAAAAAGGAATTTCCAAAAGCAAACGAAATGCTTAAAAGAGCTATTGAGCTTGATCCGGATTCTGCAGTGTATCAGATGACTCGTACTAATCTGCTAATAGTTCAGGGGGATTTTGATGAAGCGCTAAATTGTGCTAACAGCGCACTTGAAGCAGATCCTGATTCTGAAAATGCCCATGTATTGAAAGCAAAAATTTTTGTAGCTCAAAATGATGCAGATGGAATAAATTCAGAAATAGAAAAGATTCTTCAGATAAATCCCTTTAATAATTTTGCTCTATTAAAAAATGGTGAGACCGCTGAAAAAGATGGTAATCTTCAGTTGGCTCTGAACTCATTTAAAAATATTAAAAGTAAAGACCTTAGCATATGGGTAAAAATTGGAGATTTGAATGTAGAACTTGAAGATTATTATTCGGCAATCATTGCATACGATCATCTGACTGACTCAGTTCCTGAAAATGTAGATTTCTGGCTTAAAAAAGCAGAAATTTTCATTAAAATGGAAAAACTTGATAAAGCACTTGATTGCTGCGATTCGGTGAAAAACCTTGATGAGAATAATGTAAAAAGTTGGGAAATAATGATGAATGTATTTACTCAGATGGGAGAATATAATAAAGCGAAATACTGTCAGGATAAATTTGAAGAACTTGGTGGAGAGGTAAAATATGAGTTTTAAAAAATATGTATGTTTTAGTTTGATTTGCTGTTTTCTGTTGAGTGGTTTAATAGCAAATAGTTTTACAAACTATATGAAAGATAGTGCAATAACCTCAAAAGTTAAATTTGCTTTAATCAGAGATAAAAAAGTAAGTGGATTTAAGATAAAAGTATCAACAATAGATAAAGTAGTTTATTTAAAAGGTACAGTTTTGGCCTCTGATGAAGCAGTTATTGCTGAAAAACTGGCTCGTGAGATATCGGATGTAAAAGATGTGATCAGTACAATCAAGGTGGAAAAACCGAAAAAGAAGAAAAGTAGCAATTATTTTCAGAAAATAGTAGTTGATTCATCTATTACCGGAAGAATCAAATCTGCATTTCTGTTGAATCAAAATATCAATGGAATGAAGATAAAGGTTACAACGAAACTGGGTGTAGTTTATCTTGAGGGATTTGCTGATTCTAAACGACAACGTAGTTTTGCTGAAGAAATAGTCAAAAAAACCTATGGTGTAAAAGGCGTTAAGAATTTCATTAAGATTAGCAGATGATTGAGATTACATTTCTTGGTACCGGGACTTCGCATGGTGTTCCTGAAATAGGTTGTAGATGTCCGATTTGTTTAAGTGAAGATTCTCGTGATAAACGGTTTCGGTCGTCAATTCTGATTACATATTGTGGAAAAAATATTATTGTTGATACTGGCCCTGATTTTCGTTCACAGGTTTTAAGAGAGGGGATTTCAAAAGTAGATGCTGTGATAATCACTCATCTGCATTCTGATCATATAACTGGACTTGATGATCTCAGAAAATATAATTGTAAATCAAAGGACGTTATCCCGATATATTCAAAGCATGAATATCTTGAAGAATTGAAATGCCGTTATGGTTATATAAATTTTTCTGGAACTTATAAAACTGGCGCAGTTCCACAATTAAAACCTATTGTAGTTGAAAAAAAATTTAATGTATTCGGACTTGAATTTGAAGTTGTTCCAATATTGCATGGAGATGATCAGATTCTTGGTCTGAGGTTTCATGATATTCTTTATTTAACTGATTGCAGTGGAATTCCTGAAGAATCTGAAAAAATTATAAATAATCCTGAGATAATGATACTTGGTGCTTTGCGTGACAAACCGCATTACAAACATTTTTCTTTTTTCGAAGCACTAGAACAGTTCAAGAAGTTTTCACCAAAAAAAGGATTTATCACACATGTATCACATAAACTTTCCCATGCTTATATGACTGAAAATTCTCCCGATAATGTTTTCCCTGCATATGACGGTTTAAAGATAACTGTTGAATAGGTATTGTCATTTCTCGAATTATAATTATAATAAGTATATAGAATATTAAAAAAATTTGACATAAAAAGAGGAAAAATTATGAGAGCAAAGAAATTTCTAATAGTTTTTATCATAATTTTAATGGCTGTAAGTGCTTTTGCGGCTGGAAAAAAGTATATTGTTATATTGAAACAGGATCAGGTTCTTTTAGATACTGAGTCAGTTGGTCCTGATGTTATAAGAAATTCTGTAAAAAATAATGGAAAAAGTGTTATTGCAGCTATAAAAAAATTCAATACTTCGCTGATCGAATCTAATGGAGATATGAATGATGCTTCAGAGCCTCCTGTTAAATATCAGGAACTTTGGTTGACCAACAGTATTGCAGTAGAAGGTGATTCAAAGATTGTTGAAGTTCTGAAAAATGATAGCAAGGTTCTTGATGTGATTCCTGATTTTGAGATTATGCTGGATGATTATTCAGAAGAAGGAGCAGGTGAGGCAGGCTTTGATGAATATGCAGAAGACGAAAAGATTCTTAACTGGGGAGTGAGATATATAAAAGCTCCTGACGCCTGGGAACAGTTTGGAACAAAAGGGCGTGGTGCTCTTATTGGTGTTCTGGACACTGGTGTGAATGTGATGCATAAGATATTCAGAGATGAATCTGCACGCTGTAAGATTGTGATGTACAAAGATTTTGCATCTAATGCAGCGTTACCAGGAGATAAATATGGTCATGGAAGCCATGTTGCTGGAATTATCTGTGGAGGAAAATTTAATAAACAATATATCGGTGTTGCTCCTGATTCAAGGGTTATATTTGGAAAAGTATTTGGTGTTAATGGAAAGTCATTTTTCTCAGTTATAATAAATGCACTTCAATGGATGTCAGATCCTGATGGGAATCCTAATACAAAGGATTATCCTTGTGCAGTAAATTGTTCTTTCAGAGTCCCTATTCCTTATGGAATGAATGAAAATAGTGTTTTGACAGAATTTAATAAAATTGCTAAAAATATGCTGTCTCTTGGTATTATTCCAGTAAAATCAGCTGGAAATGGTGGAAGTGATACGATTAATACGATAACCATGCCAGGTTATAGCCCATATTTCTTTACTGTTGGTGCAATTGATTCTGAAGGTAATCGCGCTTCCTTTAGTTCAATTGGAAAACCTGGAAAATCCAAGCCAGAAGTTATGGCTCCTGGGCGCAGAGTATACTCTGCCAAATATTCAGATAATGGAGTACTCATTACCAAAAGTGGTACATCAATGGCAGCGCCTGCTGTTTGTGGATTGATTGCATTGATTAAAAGTGCAAACCCAAGGCTTTCTGCCAGGGATATTATAAAGATTATTGTTAGAACAACAAATGATATTGAAGATACCGGCTTTGATTATAAGACAGGTCATGGAATAGTTGATGCGTTTCGTGCTGTTCGTTCTGCTAAAAGGACTAAAGGTAATGAAGCAAGGCTCAATAATCAACTGTATAATACTATAACAGGGAAGCCTAATACTTCTGGTAACAGCCCCTGGGTAAATGTAAATAATGATAATCAGTCAAATAATTCCTGGATCAATGTAAATAAAAAATCTGATAATTCATGGGTTGATCTTAATTCAAAATCAACCTATCGCAATACGAATAATTCTGATGATGGCTGGGTAAATGTTGGGGCTTATAATGCTGATTTTTATGATGCTGATGAAAAAAAAGGTGAGATTCAGCGGAATGAAGCAAAACTTAATGAGTTAATTAAGAAAAATAATCTAAAATTTGATAAATAAATCACTTTTATCCTGAGCTGAGCGATTCTTTGGAATTCAGATGTGCTAATATCTTTAGACAATAAGTTTTTCAAAAAACGTAGGCATACCCAGCGGGTACGTCGAGGCTTCAGGTCTATACAACATTTGGTGGAAACAACTTATCTGGCTCAGGGGTCAAAGCAACTTTCATGAACTTGGATTTCAAGTTCACAAAAGTTCCATGTGACCCCATCTATATTGATATTTAGTATTACTTCATGTTTCTTCGTGATAAAATTATCCTTATTTATAAGTTGATACCATTGGAAGTGTTATATTAATATACGCCCGTATATTATTGCAATGTATAAAGAATTATGATAAATTGTTAACATAATGAAAAGGCTATTTTTCATAATTTTTATATTGTCCTTTATATTCAGTGCAGAATTATCTGCAGTGATGTTTCGTATCCAGTTAATAGGAGACGGGCATAGTGAATTTCTGGATAATATTACACTTCATTTTACAGATCTCAATGATCGCACTTTTGAGACCATTGAATTGTCTACAAAAACAGGAATATTAAAAGAAAAGTCCGTTCCGGAAAAATTTAATCTTAATATGATCCTGAAATATGACAATATCGAGTTTATAGATGGGTTGTCGGGGATGCCATATGTACTTTGGGGAGGACAATATGGGTTAAATGAAGTCTTTAAAGTTTTAAATTATGATTTTAAAGTACAACCTTTATCTTATAATTTTTCCAGAGTCCTTGAGATATATAAGGTATTTTTTAATAAAGCAGAAATATACAAAAAGAGGGTAAATAATCTTTCGCAACTGAAATTTTTACCTGAAAAAGCGGTCCCTGAAATTATTGTTGAATATCCTCCGCATTTTGAGAATGATCAAAGAAAACCATTTATATTTATTGAAGATAATATATACACATTTTATCTGTTTCCTGAAGAAAATTGCACAGAACAGATTGAAAAGTTTTATGGTTATCTATATGCACTTCAATTTCTCCCAGATGATTTTGATGGAGAAATACTTCATACCATGCCGGAAGAAAGGAAAAAAATATTTCCTGATGAAATTGGAAAAATGGGAGTAGATGATAAAAACATATTACTTGAAAATCTCAGAATATTTTCTCAATCCATACTTTTTGGTTCATATTCTGAAGAATTATCTGCTCTTAAAGTCTCAGAGAACAATATTGGGAAATTGAAGACTGAATTGGAAAATTTGAAAAAAAACTGGCAAAAAATAAAAGCTTTACCTGGTAAGAAACAGGAAAAATTCAGTATTTTAAAAAGACTTATTCAGATCAAAAGGAAAATGCACACGAGTTCTACACTCAGTGAATCAACAGATAGTATTCTTGGTGTTCATGCGGTAGTATTGCTTGAACTATATAAAGAGAATAATCTGAAGTTACTTAGGGATATACTTGGTCAGTTGAGATCAGGAAGCATTAATAAAAGTAAAAATTTATTTGAATTATTCCAGAATAATAGGGTTACCGCTAAAATTATCAACAAAAAGATTAGAGAAATTGAGATTGCTAGTTCAATTGATATGATTGAATCTGAGAAAATAATTGTTCAACAGAAAAAAACTAAACAGGAAGAAACAATCATTGAGGATATGGATAAAATCATTGCGACTAAGCCGATTATAACTGATACAAAAAAAAATGATGAGTCAAAACCTTTAAGTAAGACAAAGGAAACATTAAAAAAACTTGCAATAAAATATAAGATTATGGATGTAAAGCCGGATCGTGTTGAAACGATGATTCGGAACAAGAAACATGAGGAAAGAGAATCGAGACTTATCGCTGATTTTTCCGATACTTTGGAAAAGACCATTGCTGATAAAATTCCTGCGAAAAAGAGTAAGAATATTGAGCAATTCAGAAAAATAAAAGTAATATATGACGATTTTGAAATGGGCCGTCTTATTTTTGATACTTTCATGCGGAGAAAAGGAAAAGCTGCACGCGAACTATTAACGAGCATTAAAAATAATAAAAATTGGGTAAAAGAAAGTATTG
This sequence comes from Candidatus Muiribacteriota bacterium, assembly GCA_030633305.1. GTDB lineage: Bacteria > Muiribacteriota > DAOVTB01 > DAOVTB01 > DAOVTB01 > DAOVTB01. The sequence goes on along the minus strand of DAOVTB010000118.1, from coordinate 1,695 downwards.
CACAATTAAATAAAATCAATCGTACAAATAGTATAAAGGCATTTCAAAATTATTCGAATTCCCTGGATATTTTATACCAGCGTGTATCAACATTTCTGAAAAAAGAAGATGAAAAAATCATGTTTATTGGTAGAAATGTATATTCATCTCTTCAAAGTTCATCCAAGAAGATCACAAAAAATATTCTGGCGATGGAAATCAAATTTGGGAAATTACTGTTTCTTAATGATAAATTTAAATTGTATAGTAAGGAAAAATTGAGTTCATTGAAGGACAGGATATCGACGGATGTAAAATTATTGAAAAATAATCTGCTTGCTGTAGATCATGTTAATCTCTCTACTAAAATAGTTATATACACAACTATAAAGAAAATGTTGAATGATTATATGGTTTATCTTCTTGATTATAGAAAAATTGAAGCAGGTTTGAATCTGGATTTAGACAAGTTTAGTCGGAGATTTTCTGAAAACAGACATTATCTTACGAAATCACTTTATATTATCGTGAATTCCCGTAAGCAGGCAATGATTCATAAATTAAGAGAAGTGAGCAAAAAATACGAGAATTTTTCAAAAACGGTTATTATGAAATACAGGTTTTCAAGAGAAAACGCCAAGCAGTGTATCTTTCAGATAAACAGATTTCTTGAAATGGCTACTCCAATTAATGAAGAAAAGATTTTTCGGCAACTAAGTAGATCCGGGACTTCACTTCTCAATGTTGAAAAATCAATTTCTGGTGAATTGGCATTGATTAAAAAAATTAGAACTAAATTGGATAAACAGTCTTTGTATATAAAGTCCATTGAGAAAAGAGTTGAAAAAACAGAAAAGCAAAAACCTATTAAAATCGTAAAAATACCTGTAAGTGGTTCTGAAAATAATGGTGCGATTGTTAATCTTAGAAAGAAGGCGATTAGACAGGAAGTTGAAATTAGGAATTTGAAAAAGAATAATGGCATGATTAACAATCAGAGTAAAGCGGTAAAGAGAACAGATGCTGATTCATCAAATATTGTTAAAAAAAGCTATTATTATTCTGATATTAGTGTTAATGGCGTATTTTTGAATGAGGCATTAAAAAGGCGAATTTCTTTTAATTCTTCCTTGAAAGGTATCAGGATAAAAGGCAGAATCAGGACTAATGGTATTAATGTGGTCCGTATGTTTATCTATGAAAACAGTTCTACTGATGAAAGTTCTGATATGAAGTTTAATGGTGAAAATTTTGAGTATGTATTTTATCCTGAACAGCCTGGTGTTTATAAATTGAGACCTGGTTTTTCAGATAATTATGGAATCGAATACCTTTTGAATAGAGATTTAATATTGAATATTTTTTCTAAAAATATGCTGCGAATTTCCAATAAAACTGTTAGAAGAAGTGATGTTTTGATTAAAGAGATTCCAGTTATGAAACCTGTGATTGAAAACAAAATTATTGAAGTCAATTCTGTTGACAAGCTGTATAAGACACTCAGAACTGTTTTTAAGACAAAAAATATGAAGCGTTTTAATAATCTGGTTTTAAATCGTGAATCCATGGATATTTATAATCTGATGAGTGATATAAATCGACTTTTCATGAAGCGCGGATTTTTGAATCTTAAAATTACTCCTATGGAATCGAAAGTAATAAATAATACTACTCGTGTTCGATTTCTTTGGACAATAGAAACTGATGAAAAAGAAT
>DAOVTB010000254.1 GCA_030633305.1 Candidatus Muiribacteriota bacterium | reverse complement strand
CCTATACAGTCTGGATAGAATTTCATATCGATATAATTTACCATGATCCTGAATTTCTTTTCAAACAAATAGAATTCTACATTGTAAGATTGATTTACCTTATCAATGTCGGTGTGCTTAATTATATTGCTACATGATTCGGTAACGGCAACCTGAATTTGTGATAAAATTTCTCCGTCAACATTTACTTTTGTCAGTATCCCGGAAATAATATCCCTTATCATTTTCAAGTATTCAGCTCCACATGGAACATCAATTACTACTTTTTGTGCATTTTCCATTATTCTACAACCTTTACTGCATAACTTGCATCACTGAACAAAAGCTCATCTGATAAAGCCTTAACTATTTGCGACGTCTTCTATAAAAATCTGTTATTTCAGGCTTAAACTACTATTATTTATCCCTGCATTGATCTTGTCCAGCCATATGAATAGATCAACATCATTTTCCCTGAAATGTCTTGCTTTATCAATACTAATCTTAGCCTGATGCAATTCACCTTTTGTATAATATGCTCTAGCGAGTTCAAAATATATTCTGCCCTGATTTTCGACGTATGGTATAACTTTCAGGAGCTCTTTGATAAGATTATCATATTCTTTTTTCTTCTTATATATTTTACTCAAAAACAGGTAATTTTTTGGATATTCAGGCTTTAAAGCTTTAGATATATTAAACTCCTGTACAGCCTCATTGACTCGATTCAAAGCTAATAATAACTGCCCAGCAAGAGTGTGCATCTTATAATTATTCTGTTGATCGCGTAGATTTCTTAAAACAGAAACAAGTCGCTTTTTTGCTCTTAATACATCCATATATATAAATTAACAAATAAACGCTGAGTCGTCAAGAATAATGGAAGAGGAAAAATTGAAGATTCTCGCGCAGAGAACGCTGAGGACGCAGAGAAAAGAAAAAATAATAGTAAAATATTGTAGGGACAGGTCGTGACCTGTCCAAAATAAAGAAAAAACTGAAAATGAAGTAATAATGAAAATCAAAGATGTTAGAGTTTAAAAATATTTATCTAATGTATTCATCCAGAAGATTTCGCAGTCCATCAGCTTTTTCAATCAGAAGTGATTTTGAATTAATGTCTACTTTAAAAAGAGAGACTAATTTTTCATATAATTCTGGAAGCTCCAATATTTCGACAAGCTGTTCATTTATCCATTTGTCATAAGCGATGGGATAAGTTCTTCGGTGAATGAAAAGAGCTTGCAGAAATTCTCCAATTGCATTGTATAACCTTGAAAAAGCTTGGAAATTCAGGCCTCTTTCCACAAAAAGCGGTATATGATCCAGATTGTTTAAACAATATTCGATTACCATATTCAATCTTTTGTCCCTGAGTTTTTTATCATAATATGGTAGCCAATCTTTCTTGATTGTGGAATAATAATTATCTTTTTCAAAAAGACATTTACTATAAGCAACTGTATTTCCAATTTCTAATTCGAAAGAATCTGGACCACTAGTATAGCCATGAGGTCCTGGTGTAAAATCACAATCTATAATATCCAGATCTATATGTGAATATTGACCAGCTTTTCTCAGATCAGAAAAGACATCTTCTTTATTATAGAAATTTTCCCAATGGAAATAAAGATTGTGTTTTTTCTTCTTTATTATTGATGGTCGCAAAATGATGGATATATCGAGACAACTGTCTTTTGTTGCACGACCGATTCTGGCACACGAACCTGTGAGTAAAACTGCTTCAACCTCGTTGTGATTTGCAAAGTAAAAAATAATAGTCTTTGCAGCAGCTTCATGCATTGGTGTTGGATATATTATAGTGTTTTCTGTCATAAAAATAACCTTTCAATTTTACTAAAGATGTGATTTCACCCAGTATATAAATTCAGTATTAAATTTTTTAAGATCCATGAAGAATACGTTGTAAAACCCTTCATTGAAACTTTCTCCATTTCCAACCCATTCCAGTATTTCCGCCAGAGCTCTTTCACCTTTTTCTTCAATAATGTATTTAACGGCATAGGCAGAATATGCATATCCCCCACGTGCAATTCCAATATTTGCAGATCTGAAAAATTGTGATACCAGATTAAAATCTGTAGGCTTTCCAGTTTTTATCATCGCTTTCATGATTTCAGTATATTCTCTTCTGATACCATCACTGCAATTTACAGCACATCCTTCATTGAACCATAATGGTATTTTCTGTGCGCCTTTTGATTTCATATCGACTAGCAAGTGAGTATATTCGTGATAAATATTTTCTTTTACAATATTTAGATCACCGGTTATATAAGACAGGGGAAGTTTTAATCTTCCGTTGTCATAGCAAGCTCCGGCCCATGCCATTGTAGCAGAGGATGCATGGAAATTTTTTGGAGAATATACATAAATGACGATCCTATTGTCAGGATAATAATCTAACATTCTTCCTACATCATCATAGGCATCTTCGGCGATGTCTTTTAAATCATTGAGTACTGAAGATTCCCGGTTACCTTCAAAAGAAATTTCAAAGTGATCTGTTCTGACTTTTCCATCAAGATTTGAATTCTGCATTTCTCTTTTCACTTTTTGTAACCAGCCTAAAGCATGTTTTTTTGTTGTGGCACTAGTATGTGTTGATGAACAAATATGTTCAAGAATTTCCAAAGCTTCTTTATTTTTCGCTGTTTTGATATAGGCAATTGCAAGAGATAGTGACATTTCCATCTTATAATATTCATGATCGATTTCAGCAATCATTCTTTTCAACCAGTAGATCATGTCATCGTATTTTTCCTGCTTGTAGTAGCATGCACCGATATATACTCTGGCATCCAAATTCTCTTTTGCTTTCTCTACATCTTTGATTTCTTTAAAAACTGTGATAGCATCCTCAAAGAAATTTTGACTGAACAGGCTTTTTCCCAGACCGAATTTTAAAGAATAGAAAAGAGTGTCCTTTTCTATTTCCTCTCCCCATTTTACACCTTTTTCAAAACTGGAAGCGGCTTTATCATGCTGAGCTTTATTCATAAATTCAACACCAATATCAAAACATGCCTGTTTCATCTTTTTTATAATATTGGTCTTATTATTAGTGCTGAGTTTATACTTATACAGAATATTTTCAAAAATATTTATAGCTTCAGAAAGATTATTATCACTCAATGCTGCTTTTGCCTTTTTGTATTCTGTTTTAAGCTCCTTGACCTTGTTTTGAGAATAGACATTATTAGAAAACAGAAAAAAAACGGATACTGAAATGAGAAGAAAAACTGAGCATTTGAAAGAAATAGTTTTATACAACATTGAAACCCCAGATATTGTTAAGCAGTTATTTATACAATTCTTATATAAATTAGCAGGATTGTCAAGATAAAGAAAACAAAGGAGAAGGGGAGCACAATTTTTTAGTTCCTAATAAAATTGAATGAATCGAATAATATTGTAGGGGAGGGTCTGTGACCCTCCCGAATTAGATTATTTTTGATTATATATATAAAAGTCCATTGTATGTTTTTTTATTAGAACGGGAGGGTCACAGACCCTCCCCTACAGATTGTTGTTATTATATTACAAAGCTATCAATTTAGACCCGAGAATATGCCATATTTTGACAAAAAGATACATTAAAATTATAATTGTTTAATCAGATTTTAAATAAAAGGAAACTAAGAAATGAAAAAAATAATTATATTTTTATGTCTTTGTACTTTTTCCGTCAGTCTGATGGCTGCTGACTGGACCATAATGTATTACGGTGCAGGGGAAAAAAAGATCCAGGATGGTCAGATACGGACATTAAAGAAGTTCAGACAATATTTTAAGGATAATGGAAAAGTTAATGTCCTTGCCCAGTTTGATTATGAAGATGAACCTGCAAAATTATATAAACTTACTGAAAAATCATGGTTGACTCTTGGAGATAGTAAAAACGGAGACATTAGCGATAATATGGGGAAAGCTGAAACTCTGTATAAATTTTTGAAAGTAGCTTTTACTCAGTATCCAGCTAAGCATTATGTGTTGATAATAGATGGACATGGTAGCGGATGGGAATCATACAGGGGAGAGGGGTCGACTAAAAATGCTCCGCTTTCTTTTGAAAGCTTCTGGAAAGTGTTTTATGAAATGGATAAACAACTTGATGCTACTGCATATGATTATGATGACAATGACTGTTTAACTTTGATTGAATGCAAGGGTGCAATAATGAAGGCTGTGATGAGACATAACAGTGGAAAGAAACTTGACATTCTTTTTAATGGTGCCTGTTTTCAGATGATGAGTGAATGGATATTCCAGTTGACTGATAGTGTTAAATACATTATTGCATGTCCGACTACTTGCTATGTTTCTGCTGAATCCATGGCAGGTTTTATTTATAATATTTGTCGTAAAGAAGCAAGTTGTATTGAAGTTGTAAAAAAAATCACTGAAGATTATATTGATGATATAAGTAAAAAAACTGTGATATGCGGACTTGATACAGATGGTTTTAACAGATTGATTCCAGAATTTAACAAATGGATTTTTCTCCTTATTGAAGCCTACATGGATAATAGAGAAAATGTAAGTTTTAAAAATATAACAGATTTTGATGGTGTTGACCATGATGATGATTCAAGATTTTCTTCATTTAAAAATGTTGTAGAAAGTGTGGCGAGTTCAACTGTCGGAAATGCAAATGTAAAATATCTGAACAGCTGTTCAAAAACACTTTTGAAACTCTATGATGAAATGATTATCCAAACCTGGAAAAGAGGTTATGATGGAGCTGGGGGATTATCATTATATTTTCCTGGTAAAAAGTCAAAATCATGGACTAAACAGAAGAATTTTTATCTTGAAATTGATATGGGGCGAGCAAGTCTATGGGATGAATTTCTTTGGATCATCAGAGGGGATTACAAAGGAACTGCTCTTGTACATCTTGCAAATGGTGTTGTAAAACTCATTAAATATCAGACTTTCTGGACTGAGCAGTATAAAAACGAAAAAAATTCAGATGCTGCGAAAATAATTGCTCAACAACTTGAGACTGTCAAAAAAAGTCAGACAGAATTGTTGAAATTATTTCAACATCATATTGCGTTCAAATCCAGGAAAAGTGAATTTAATGGACTTGAAGAATATTCAAAGTTGAAAAAAACTGACAGGCATGAAATAATTGATAAAGCAATTATTGAGGCTGTTCAGGCTCAGATGAATGTGATAGATGAAAATGCCAAAAAGAAATTAGATGAAATTCTTAAGAAAATAATGAAATAAATTTTATCGTATAGGAATTATTAGCCACAGATTGACACGGATGGACACAGATAAGATGAAGAAAGAGAAGAAGATTAGACAGGAGTAATAGGATAAAAAATCCACATACTGACTGTACGGTGCCAGGTCTCTCGTTGGACTCGAGCCCAAAATGAGACCTGGATACCGCAACGCAATACAAAAAAACAGGACATCCGCGAATCGTCTTAAAGAATATGTGCATCAAGAAACAATATCGAAGGTGCAAAGTTCATTCTTGATCAAAATCCAGTTCTGTCTGTGTAGGCTGTGGTGTTGTTGTCGGCTCCAATTGCTGTTCTGCATTTTTTCTTGTCCCATGTATTGGACATTCAATTTCAAAACCGCCATCCTTTAACATATT
>DAOVTB010000298.1 GCA_030633305.1 Candidatus Muiribacteriota bacterium | reverse complement strand
ATACCCATATATTTCATATCTTTATGGAAAATATATGGACACTCAATCATCAAAATCAATGATTGATCAATTTATAGTGGATTATAATATTGATATGGATGAATTTTGTAAATCAGTAGATCAATTTAATTCTTTTAATGATTTTTTTTATAGGAAGTTAAAACCTGAAGCCAGGAAGATTGATCAAAATGAAAATATTTTAATATCTCCAAGTGATTCCAGACTGATGGCATATGAGAATATTGGAACTGATTTGACATTTTCTATTAAATGTAATCGTTTTTCAATAAATGGATTAACTGAAAGTGATCTTACCAAGTATTATTCAGATGGGACACTTCTTATTTTCAGACTTACTCCATTAGATTATCACCGATTTCATTTTCCAGTAGCAGGAATTCCTGAAAAGTCCAGAAGGGTTGGGAAATACTATTATACAGTTAATCCAATTTCTTTGTATTACAATGTTAATATATTTCTAAAGAATGTTAGAGAATATAGTTATTTACATACTAAAAATTATGGGAAAATTCTATATTGTGAAGTAGGAGCAGTTGGGGTAGGCGGTATACATCAGACTTATAAACCTGGGGAATTGGTGCAAAAAGGCGATGAAAAAGGTTATTTTTCCTTTGGTGCATCAACAGTGATTATACTTGTAGAAAAAGGTCGCATTAAAGTTGATCAGGATATTCTCGATGCAACTGCTAAAGATATGGAAACACAGGTGAAATTTGGCGAAAAAATAGCTGTGAAAGCATAAAAAAAGAATTTACCACGAAGAAATAAGGGATCTCACAAAGGCACTAAGGCACAAAGAAAGAATTTACCACGAAGAAATAAGGGATCTCACAAAGGCACTAAGGCACAAAGAAAGAATTTACCACGAAGACACGAAGGGAAAGAGAAGAAAAGAAGATTTTACCATGAAGATCATGAAGGACATGAAGAATTAAGAAAAAAATGATCACATAAAGGCACAAAGGAAAAGATAAGATTTAACCACGAAGAATTAAAATAAGAAAAATAAATTGTGACGGTGTCTTAAAATAAAAATCTTTTTCTTTTTACTCTGCGTTCACAGCGATCTTTGCGCGAGAATCTATTTTTTAACTTCATGTCCTTCATGCTCTTCATGGTGAATCTTTTTCTTATTTTGTTATTTTTACGCATTGCCGATAACTGAAATATAAAACTTTTAGTAATTATGGAGTGTTTAATGTATAGATTATTAATTTTAATTATATTTTTCTTAATGATGTTAAGTTGTAATTCCTATTCGACATCGTTTAAAAGTATTTGGCAGTTAACAAAAAGTGATTTTATGAATATTGAATCTACCTGGACCCCTGATGGGAAAAATGTAATTTATTCCTCAAATATCACCGGGAACCAAAAACTGTATAAGATTGATTCAAATGGTTTCACTACTCCAACCCAATTAACAGAGACTTTATCCGCTGAAGCAGAACCTTGTGTTTCACCTGATGGTATTCAGATAGCGTATACATTTTATTTTAATTCTAAAAGTGATATATGGCTTATGAATATTAACGGAACATCGAGCATAAAACTGATTGATTCAGATGAAACTGATTGCAGCCCAAAGTTTTCTCCTGATGGAAAAAAAATAGCATTTTGTTCATATAGAAATTCTGGAACTCCGGCTATTTGGATATATACTTTTGAAGGTACAGCTACTGCAATGCTAAATGGTAGTAGCAATTCAAAAACACCGGCATGGTCACCTGATGGAACACGCTTAGCTTATATTAAAACTGATGATAATAACCTCTATACAGTAAAAGCAGATGGAACTGACGTACAACAGATTTCAAGTGATGGGCTGGGTTATATGAATCCATGTTATTCTCCAGATGGTAAGTATATAGCAGTAAGTGGTCTAAACTCAAATACTACAAAGACTACAATCTATCTTTTTAGTTCCGCAACACCAGATCAAAAATGGGAAATAGTTGACTCTATATCGATGAATTATCTATATCCTCAGTTTTCTGTTTCGGGTGCTTATATGATGTATAACTTTACCGCTGATCCATTAAGTGGTGTTATTAATATTGGCAAATCTCTTTCATCCTATGCTTTCAAGGAATATCCTCAAAGTTCGATTACTTCAATTGATAGAATTACCAGCTATCCAAAATCTCAGACTGTTTTTTTGCTTGAAGAAGAGAATAAAAACAGTTGGAAAATGGTTCGCGTCGCATTGACTCCGCCAGCGGTTTCGACAGATATTATTACTTCTCAGGATAGACTTGAAAATATTATAGTTGGTAATGATGGGACGAATGTAACCTATATTAAGAATGGATCGATTGGAAGAAGTATGTATTCTAGGAACCTGAATACTAATGTTGATACCAAACTTACAACAAGTGACAGTTTTCTAATCGGTGGTGCGATTCATGGAGACTATCACTATTATGCAACTTTAAATGGTGGAGGCAGCAAGATATATCAAACAAATCTTGAAGGAAGTTCTCCTAAACTTATATGGCGGGCAACGAATCTTTATGCATCACTTGTAGATATAAACAGTTCTCAAAAAACAGATGAATTACTAATTACAGTTCAGGAAGGAGAATACCAGGATATCTATACACTTTCTACAGACGGGAATACATTGAAAAATCTAAATAATGATAAACACATTGATTACAATCCATCAAGTTCATCTGATGGAACAACGATTGCATTTACTTCTGGAAGACATGGTAGTTTTAGTTTATGGACCATGTCAGCAACAGATGGTAGTAATTTGACTAAAATTACACAAAGTGATTATGATGATCTGTACCCATGTTTTTTAAGTGATGGTGAGATTGTTTTTATAAGAAATGATTTCTACAATAAGGTCGTTATGGTTTTGCCATTGAAGAACCTGGCAACTGTTAAAAACGAGTTTTTTCAGGGAACCAGTTCTGATCTTCAGCATATGATTAATTCCCGGTATATGCATAACAAAAAAATGATGACAGAAAACCTTAAACGCTTTTTTAAATAAACAATTCCTTCTTTGTGGTGATCTTATCTTTCTTTGTGCCTTAGTGCCTTTGTGTGATCCAATCTTTTCTTCCTTTTTATATTTTTGTTTTTTTGGACAGCCTTAATGGCAGTCCCTACAATTTATATTTTATCTTTTTTTCTCTGCGTTCACAGCGATCTCAGCGCGAGAATCTTCTTATTTTCTTTGTGCCTTTGAGCCTTTGTGTGAACTAATTTTTTCTTTAAATCATTTCAATTAAGGTTGCTTCAGGTGGGCAGTTAAGCCTAAAGTGAACTGTACTTGTTCCTATCCCACGTGATATATGAAAATAAGTTGAATTGAGTTTGTGCATTCCAGAGCTTAGTTTTATTGGTAACACATCAACATTAAGATATAGCGGACCTGTAAAAGGAGGATTTATCTGCCCACCATGTGTGTGTCCCGAAAGAACAAGTGAAAATTGATTAAAAAGTGGAGAAAAGCAGATTGACGGAACATGACATAAAAGTATTGATCGGGATTTATCGAAAGTTACTTTGTTCATTATCGATAAAATATCTGGTTTTCCTTCCATAATATCATCAAGACCACAGATAGTAATTTTGGCATTATTAAAAGGCAATTTGATAATTCTATTACTCAAAACCTCAATGTTTATTTTTGTTAATTCCAATGCAATTTTTGGAAAATAACTTCTGTATTTTTTGTATTTTTCATTATTTCCAGGTACGAATCCCGAAAACAATATGGCACGAACGGATAGATCAGACAATAGTTTGATAATTTCACCCAATTGTTTTTTCTTATTAAGCAAATCCCCTGTAATTAACAGCAAATGATAATTAAGATTCTGTTGTTTAATAATTTTGTGGATTTTTTTCAGGATAGAAATATTTCCATGTACATCAGAAATATGAAGAATCTTGAGGCCTTTAAGATCAGGAGACGAAATGTAATGTT
>DAOVTB010000075.1 GCA_030633305.1 Candidatus Muiribacteriota bacterium | reverse complement strand
TTTTCAAATTGATCCAGAATTCAGGAGTGTAGCCGCTAAACTAGGTACTGTTGCAGTAAAGATTGGAAAATATTCAGAAGGAGTTCAGCATCTTACCAAAGCCCTTGAAGCCGAAAACAATTATGATCTCAAGTTCCTTTTAGCTGGTGCCTATAAAGCACTTCAGGAAAAGGAAGAAGCATATAAACTGTATTTAGAAATACTGGAAGTTAAGCCAGATGAAATTGAAATTCTGGAAGAAATAGTTGATTTTCTCTACAGCAGTGGCAGGTTCTCTGAAAGCAGAGAACATATGGAAACTCTTTTGAAACTTAATCCTTCTGCTATGAGTTATTTCAGATTTGGTGAAGTTGAATTAAGCTTGAATAATGTTGAAAACGCAATTACTTCTTTTATCAGAGCACATGAACTTGAACCTGAAAATATGGATATTATTTCGAAATTATGCATAAACTATAAGAAAATGAAACTTTTCGATGATGCATTGATATTTGCTGTTGAGACTTATGAACGGGTAGAGGCTGCAAAAGAAGATGAAGAAATCCTAAAAACTATATCTGAAATATATATCAGTAAGGAACTTTATGATAAAGCTCTGGAATTTTACTTAAAACTTGAAAAAATATTTCCTAAAAATGGTGAATTCCTGTTCCAGATAGGTAGATGTTATCGGGAATTGGGCGAAGATGAAAAGTCGATGAAATACTTCAGAAAAGCTGAAGCTATAGATCCTGATAATCCAATGCTTCAATACAGTCTTGGTGAGGATTTCGTTAAACGCGGTATGCTTGCTAAAGCGATTGAAAAATTCAAGAAAGTAGAAAGTATGAATCCTGATTTTTCAGGTGTATATCTTAAACTTGGAGAAATATATGAGAAACAGGGTCTACTTGATCTGGCACTTGAACGATATGAAAAATATATAACTCTTGAACCAGGTGATGAAGAAGCTGTGAACTATCTTGCAAGGATTTATTACGAGACAAATCAGCAGGATAAGGCGATAGAAATTTTTGAAAAACAATATGAAAGTGGAGTTATTCAAGAAGATCTGATCAGAAAGTTGTATGATTATTATTCAAAGATCAATGATGATGAAAAATCTTCGATGTATCTGAGTGTTCTTGTGGATAATTACCCAGATAAACAGGAGTATATATTTATTAATGCTCAAAAATTCTATGAACAAGGCGATTATGAAAGTTCTGAACAGTATCTCATTAAGTTGAGGGAGAGTGGTTATTCTCATCCTAAGATGGCAACCATGCTTTCTGAAATTTATATTTCCACTGATCGTATGAAAGAAGCATTACCTTTCCTCCAGGATTATATTGATTCACATCAGGAAGACTGGCCAGGTCTTTTTAAAATTGCTGTAATGTATGAAAATAATAAAAAGTTCACAGAAGCCTATAAGCTTTACTCGCAGGTTCTATCATTGAATCCTGACGATAATGAAGTAATTGCTAAGGCTCGTTCTTTTGTTGCGAGACGTGCATATCAGGAGTTGGATTATAGAAAAGCTATCGATATTTGTGAAAAACTTATCGAATCTGAAATTGCAAATGAAGATGTTTATACAATAATGTATGAATCATATTTCCAACTTGGTGATCTTGAAAAAGGAATGGCTGCTCTTGAGATGGTCAAGGAACTGGCTCCTGAATCTCTGAAAATCAGGGAAAAACTTGCTGATTTCTATTATGAAAAAGGATTCTACAGGAAATGTGTTGAGGAATATGAATTTTTAATAAAGGAAAAACCTAAACGCGAGCTTTTTCATGAAAAACTTGCCTGGTCTTATTACCATCTTAAAAAATATGAAGATTCTGCGACCCATTTTAAGGTTGTACTGGATTTGAATCCTGATAATATTGATTCATATGTTGGACTTGGTAAAGTCTATGTGTGTTCAGAACTTTATGATGAAGCTATCAAATTGTACAGGATTGCATCAAAACTGCAGCCAGGTAATTTATCACCATTAATTGAAATTGCTAAAGTATTCAGTCTACAGTCACAGTTTGATAAGGCAATCATGGAATTCAGGGAAATTCTGAAAAAAGATCCAGAAAATGACAGAGTTCATATCGAATTGGGTAATATTTATCAGGAAAACGGAATGATCGATCAGGCTATTATGGAATACAAAAAAGCTGTAGAAGTCGATAGTGAAAATATTCCTGCAAAACTTGAACTGGGTAAGATTTATTTTAAAATCGGGAAATCATATAAGGATCAGAATATGATTGGAAATGCGATTAAGGAATTTAAGTTTATTTTGAGTCTTGATGCATTTAATTCTGAAGCAAACTTTAATATGGGTGAGTATTATAAATTGAAAGGGCTTACTGAAGAAGCACTTAATCATTATAAGAAAGCACTTGAGAAAGATCCTGAGAATGAAACTGTTCTTGAAGCCTTTAATTCAGTTTATGAAGAACGGGTAAAAGTTGAGATTCATGATAAAATTGTTCAGGCCAATGCATATCTTGAAAGAAATATGCTTGAAAATGCTTCTATGGAATTCAATGGAGCATTGGAGTTAATTTCAGATTGTGCACCAGCATATGTTGGACTTGCAAAAATAGCTATGCTTAAAGAGGATACAGAAAATGCTAAGGAAAATTATATTAGAGTCCTTGAAATAGAACCTGATAACATTATTGCTAATGAACAGCTTGGAACGATCTATTTTGAAGAGAAAAACTATGATGAAGCAATCAAACATTTTAAACATCTATCAGATCTTGATCCTGATAATGATACTTATCTCCTGCAGCTTGCGAATTCCTACCGCGATAACCAGTATTTTGATGAGACTATTGAAACATATAACAAGGTAATTAGTCTTAATCCTTCGAATATTGATGCCTATATTGCGCTTGGAATGATCTATGAAAATCTTGAAAATATTCAGGATGCAAAACAGACATTTGATAAAGTCCTCAGACTGGATTCTGAAAACACAAGAGCATTGGAATTTTTTGCTAGAATTCAGGGTGAAGAAATCCAGACTCAGATTGAAGTTGCTTTTAATGCTGCTAAAAAGTATGAAGCACAGAATAAGTATGAACTTGCTGTAGGTGAATATGAAAACGTAGTTGATATTATGCCAGGGAATGTTGAAGGACATTATTCAATTGCAAGACTGACGTCGATAATCCCGCATATGAAAGATCGTTCGATTAATGCGTTTTTGCGGGTAATTGAACTTGATAAATCATCTAAATACAAGGATGCATATTTAAGAGCTGGTCTTTTATATTATGAACAGGAAGGATATGCACCTGAATCAATCCCACTTTTGGAAAAAGCGATTTCCTTTTTTCCTGAAAACCTCAGAGCACATCTTGTGCTTATGGAACAGTACAAATTCAAATTTCTGAATGCTGATGAAGATGAAGATACAGATCAAAATTATGATTTTGTTGTAAATTCATACCAGGAAGAAATTGATAAGGATCCAGAAAATAGTTCCAAGTATTATTTGCTGGGACATTTTTTAACTATCATGCCGTCCCGTGCGTTTTCATTGCCGAATCCTAAAGAGGAAGCAGTAAGTCTTTTGTTGAATGCAAAGGAAAAGAGTCCGGATAATTCTGATATTAGAAAAGAACTTGCAGTATGTTATGCACAGAATGGAAAAGTAGACGAAGTCATTCATGAATATCAGGAACTTGCTGAAATTGCACCGGATGATGTTGAAGTATACCACAAACTCGGTGATGTTTATTTTGTAAGTCATGAATATGAGAAATCAATTGAAACTTATAAGAAAGTTGCTGAACTTGAAGGTATTGATGGTCTTGCTCGAAGGAAAATCATTGATTCATATTACAAAATGTATGAAAAAGATGAAAGTAGGCATGCTAAATATTTTGCAATACTCAAAGGTTTCAAGGAAAATGCACTTGAAGTCAATACACCTGATCCAATGTCACATTTTGAACTTGGTTATGCTTATGTAAAACTTTCATCCAGTTTTATCCTGACTGCGGAAGAAAAAAATAATTCAATTTTGCAGTTTAAGCAGGCTATAAGTATAGATCCAGAAAATCTCTGGTCTTACTGGGGTTTGAAAATGGTTTATAACAAAGAATGTATTGATGGTGAACATATGCATAATGATGCTATTTCAATATGTAAAGAAGCTTTGAAAAAAGCTCCTACCAGTCCAAGAGCTCATTTTGAACTTGCTGAAGCGTATAATGATAATTACGAAAAAGATATGCGTCGTGATGCAATAAATGAATATAGACGTGCAATTGATCAGGATCCAAACTTTATTGAAGCACATTATAGATTGGCATCAATTTACAGAGTAAAGAGTATGTATGATGAAGCTATCAAAGAATACAACATTGTTATTGAACTAGATCCAATTGGTATTTACAGTAAAGATGCCAAACGATCGCTTATTCATATTGAAAAGAGTAAAGAGGCAAGTGAATCTAAAATAACCCAAATATAAATTCTGCGTCCAGAATGAGCGAATCTTGAAATATTCTGTATCAGTCCAAACCTCAACGTACGTTAGTACGCCTCGGTCTGGCCAGATACAGAATATTCCAACCTTCATCTCATTCAGAACACAGGAGTAGTGAAAAATTAAAAAGAAAGAATCAACCACAGAGAAAAAGGAGAGACACAAAATAGTTAATATAAAAGGGGTAAGATGGACTTTAATTTTCTTTGAAGTTCAAAAAAATTCATAGTCCCCTGACCCCCGCGCCAGCTAGCTTTAATCTACCAAAATCAGAAAAATGGTACGGATTACCCGAAGGCACAAAATTGTAAAGATAGTAGGGACAGGCCCTTGTGCCTGTCCAATAATAAAAACAAGAGAAAGATGTCATCCTGAGGCTTGACCGGCAGGATCCATTTTGGTGAATTAATAATTATGAAAGAAAGATTTATTTATCTATTTGTAGTTCCACTATTTGTAATTCTTGGACTCAGTAATATAAATGCCTTTGGTTCAAAGGGGTATTATACTCTTTGTATTAAACAGGCAATGGGTTATAATTCAGGAAATATCCCGATATTTCTGCAGACAGCAATTGTCAAAAATCCAGTATCCAGAATTTTAATCAGTAGCGTAGTTCTATTTTTACTGGCATACATAATTATGTTTTTTCTTTATGATATGGTTTTGAAAAAAATTCCTCCACGTAGATTGATTCTGGCTTTCAGTATATTGTTTGTAACTCTTGAAGTATTGATTCCAATGGGATTTGTTATTGTAAAAAGAGCTTATGGAAAGGATAAAAAATTTCTTTCACACGATGGTGGTGTGATTCAAACCGAGATTGCAACTTCTCTTATGATGAAAGGGAATAACCCATATGGGCATGATTATTTTAAGACACGGATGGCAGATTCATTTCACCTTGAAAAGCTTAATAAAAAAGGTGTTAGACTTGATCCTGATTATACAGCGCTTTATCATTACCCATATTTTCCAGGATCTTTTCTTTTATCGATACCTTTTAAATTTATTTCAGATAAACTTCTGAAATTTTATGATCAAAGACTTATTTATCTAGCATTGTATATTATTATGTTAATATCATTATATAAAATTTCTCTGGATGAATTTAAACCCATAATCCCTGTCCTATTCGGAATTTTCCCGATTTTTACAGGCTTTATAATTACAGGAAGGAACGAGATCTTCTACATAAGTTTGATGATAATCTCTATCTATTTATTTTATAGAAAGCATTATAAACGGTCTTTTTTTATGCTGGCACTTTCCTTTTCAGTGAAGCAGTTTGCCATTTTACTGCTCCCTTTCTATATGATATTTCTTATTAAGAAAAAAGTGAAGTTTCTTCCAGGACTTTTAATTTTTATCATAACAACTGTAATAATAATTTTACCGTTTTATCTCTGGAATTCAACTGCTTTTCTTGATGATACTATGTACCATAGCAGCGGAATATCAAAAACGCCATATCCCATGGGTGGAACACCGGGTTATGGTTTTTCAAACTATATAATGATTTTTGGAAATTATAAGAACAGATATGGATATTTTCCTTTTCACTATTTCTCTCTTGCAACCTTGCTTTTAGTGTTTCTTGCAGGTGTGTTTTCAAAGAGTTATGGTTTAAAGGAACTTTTATATAACTTTTCAATTGGATTCCTTGTGTTTTCATTTTTTGGAAGGATGTTTCATGATAATTATTTGATTACTGCTTTTTTCCTTTTGGGACTATCATTGTTTATTAAAGATGGGGAAGAAGTAGCAAAAAGATAAAAAAATACAAAATTTTACCACGAAGGACACGAAGAAACATGAAGGGAATAAAAAGTAAACAAAACATAATTATACTGTCATACTGCGACTTGATCGCAGTATCTATTTAAATTGTTAAAAATGGAAAGGTGGATCCTGCGATTAAGTCGCAGGATGACAGATGGATTGCGATACACTCTGCTTGAGCCTGTCCGATATAAAATACTTTAATTACAAACGGTAGATTATTGGAGAAGTAATTATGAAAAAAATCAAAATATTTGTACAACTATTTATAAGTTTACTGTGTTGCCAGGTATTATTTTCACAGGGACTCATGGTCCTTGAAGTAGAAAAACAATCTAATCCAGGCAGAAACATTGCTCTGGAGTTTCTAAGTTCTTATAAAGTTCCGTTTAAAACTACAGTTCTTTCAGACGTAAAAAAATATGATGCTGGAATAGTTTTTTCTTTTAATGAAAATATTGATCAGGATTCACTTGATATACTTACAGATTTTGTTTCCAGGGGTGGAATGCTCATCATAAACGGTGGCTGTTTTAAAGTTGGAAAAAAAAGAAAAGTATCAATAATTTCTGAAGCATTTTCAGAGAAAAACTATTTTTTAAATAAACCTCTAGCTGGAAGTGATTCAGTTGTGAATCCATATCATTATATTGCTGACTTGTTTGATACCGCTCTAGGAAAATTTGCATGGATTCCTGTTTTATATGGTCATGAATATTGTGGTGACAGGAAGATTTCTTATGACCCAGGTTTTGGGAAAAAATATATCTATTATGGACTGGCAAACTATGGGAAAGGAAAAATTCTATATATTGCATCCAGATTTCCACTACTTGGATATGGTGCCTCAAACACTCTCGAAGAGTTTATCGTTCTAAGGAAAATTATTCTGGATTATTTCAGCGAAAATAACTTATTTCTTTACAGGATAACTCCGTGGCCAGCGCCTTATAAAACTGCTGTTTATGTCAGACATGATTTTGACAGATCCATGACTGAAAAAAGACTTGACTGGGTTTACAAGTTGATAAATGATTATCAGAAGGAAGAAGAAAACTTTGGGGTTACGGGAAACTATTTTATCAGAACCGAAAGATTCGAAGAGGATGGTGGAAAGCTACTTTCTTTGCTTGTGGATTTGAGTGAAAAGAACAAGATTAAAGTTCTTTCTCATTCGCGAAGTCACAGAAGATATGATTTGAATCCTGAACAGGAACGTGCAGATATTGAAAAAAGTTTTGATATGATAAAGGAAAATTTTCTAGACCGTGGGATAGCGTTTGTTTTTCCCTACTACAATGGCGTAAGCCAGAGTGCTCATGAATTTATGGCTGAAGTTGATATTAAGGTCCTTGGTGAACTTACAATTGGATTGCCATATCCATTTTATACAGTTAATATTTTTGATAGAGAATTTAGAAAATACAAACATATACAACTTCCCGTAAATGTTTGTAAAACAGAAAAATTTGTAGAGCTGGAGTTTTCAAATATTCTTGAAACATTATCACATTTTATTGAATACCCTGATTTACAGAGATTAATGATTGAAAGAGTCGTTTCTTTTGGAGGATTGATTAATTCATATACTCATTTCCGAGAAGGAAATGAAAAAGCATATAAGAATTTATTCAAGATACTAAAAGGAATTCCATCAGTATGGAAACCTTTGAATAAAGAGTTATATGACTGGTGGAGCAGAAGAGATAAACTTGAGTTAATTGAAAAAGATGGGCAGGTTTCAATTAAGAATAATAATAACTCTGAAGTATCATTTACATTAATTCGTGAAAACAATAGTGGTTCTATTGAGATTCCTTTGACTTTAACTTCTGGGGAAACTTATACACCGATTAACGAATAATGATTTAAGAAGTGAAAATGTGTGACTATTTAAACATCATTCCCTTAGCAAACCCAATATAGTAAATTAGTTTATAAAAAATCACAGTGGGTTTAAAAGGAAAAAATAAATTCCTGAGAAATCTGAAAATAGAAAAAACAGGATGATCTTTTGAAATTTTTCCAGAAAATGTCTTTTCATTCCGGCTAAAAAAAGAACCTGAATATGATCCGTAATTAAATTGAAGTTGTAGAAAATTAGTAAAATCGAGTTCCTTGTTGTGAGTGATCTGGAATTTATCACAGATAGCAGTATTTTTTTCAGCAAAAAAGAATAAATCTTCGCCGCCTTTAATTGTTTCCATGAAGCCCATGGTTTTAAAAAAATATTTTTTTGATATAAGTAAAAAATTGGCTGCATTCTTTTGATTCCACAGATGAGAAAAATAATTATTGAAAAAGTCATTGAATCTTTTGTTTTTACAGTTTAATATGGTTTTTCCGAAAATTATAATATCAAGCTCTAGTTGATCAATCATTTTTTTAACATCTGAATTGCATGGAATTGATTCCAGTGTACAATCAGAATCAATAAAAACAAGGTATTTCCCATTGGACTTCAAGGCGCCAAGATTTCTAGCGCCGCCAGGAAATAGTTGTAAGGAACTTCTTATGAGATGTATCTGTTTTGAGTTTAATGATTGTAATGAATTTAACAGGTAAAAGAAATTATTTGATCTGGTTGCATTATCTATAATAATTATTTCACAATCAGAAAAGAGACTATGTTTTAAAAGTGATTTAACTGTATCAATACAAGAATAAACTTGATTACAATGGGGGATGATTATAGAAAATAACTTCTTATTTTTCATTTGAGTATCTATTTTTTCATTTTGATTTTTAAGCAATTATAATATAATTCAATATAAAAAACAGTATTTTAAATTCTAAATTTCAAGATTTACAAATATAATTATTCAAATTAAAAAAAGTCGTTGTCAAAACTATCTACTTATGGTATCATGAGCTACTTTTGAAGTACAAATCAATGCCATGTTACTTTAACGTGTGCTTATATATTTGAAATAACCTGGAGGTGTATGATGGCTAACATCAAGTCCGCAATTAAAAGGGCAAAGACAAATGACGAAAAAAGAATGAAGAACAGACATAGTCGTTCTACTATGAGAACTTATGTAAAGAAAACAGAAACAGCGATTGCTGAAGGAAACAAAGAAGAAGCTCAAAACAATATGAAAGTTGCTATTTCTTTTTCTGACAGATTGGCTAAAAAATCAGTTATACATAAGAAAAAAGCTTCTCATTTGAAATCAAGACTACAGAAAAAAATTAATACTGTTTAATTCAAAGTATTTATAAATATTGACCGGATTGCTGAAAGAAGAGGAATTCGGTCATTTCTTATGTCATAATTTGCCTGATACAAATTTGTTAAAAAAATCAGGATTTCTCTGAAAGAAAGAAAAGAAGATACATTTGAAACCCCGATCAGCTGGTTTTTATTTTTCTGGAATAGGTCAGGGTCTATTATCTTGAATACATTTTTTTTATATTCTGGAATAGTTTCATAAAGGTTTTTACAAAGTTTCTTCAATTGATTCTCGATTGATTTTTTATTCTTTAAAAAAGTCCATTTCATTTTAGGATTTTTACTGTCAAGAATATATTGTCTGGATATTTTTTCGATCTCTTTAACCACATTGATGTTATCCATTTTGACTATTTTCATTTTCAAAACATTAAGTGAGAAATTAGTTAAATAACCCAGTAACATCTTGTTTCCGCCATGAGTTTCTTCCTCTTCAATTATTCTCATGATTGTTGAAAAATCTTTTTTTATAATCAATGGAAAAATATCGAATATATTCTTTGAAAATCCTGAAAACTTAATCTGATTATATTCTTTTAATTTAATTGCTCTTCCCTCGATAGTACAAAAGGTTTGTATTTTATCTAATTCTCTGGTCAGAATACCCAGATTATCTGAGAAGTCTTCCATTATTTCAAACAATACTTCGTTACTATGTTTAAATTTAAGAAAGAACTTGATGTAATTCATGATCTCTTCCGCAGACGGAGGATAGCATTCGATTCTTGTTCCAATTGCAGAAAAATTATCAAGTGCTTTAGTGCTTTTCATTGGATTTTGATGAATAATAAGTTTTTTATCTAAATCATTAATCGATGATTTTAAAATTTTTACAACATTCTTTCGTGCTGGTGTTTTAATTTTATGAAAGTCACGGATAATTATTGTTTTATTAGAAGAGGAAAATAAAGATGGAGAGAATAAATCAATAAACCTATCCATTTCATTATGAAGTGAATCTCCATGGAATATGACTTTTTCTTCTGAATCTGTTTTTTGAGATACAATAATACGCTCTTCAACAAATTCAGTTAATTCGGACTGTATTCCACTTAGAATGAATGGGAATTTAAGAGTGGACCAGAGGTTTTTTGAAAGAATGTTATTGAAGTATTCCTTCTTCACTTTCTGAGTTCTTCCAATATTTTTTTCTTATCCAGGCTTTTTAGCTTATCCATTAAAGCCTTATTTTGCATCAATGGAAGAAGTTTAGCTCCTACGGCGTTCCAGTCTTTTTTCTCTACAGCTGTTTTAAATTCTTTATCAGCTAGCAAACCTTTAACAACCTCTTTAACTACAGGATCATCGGATAATTTTTTTACTTCTTCAATTTCTAGAAGTTTATTAAAATTATTTGGGTTTTTCTGAAGTTCAGCTCCAATATCCGCAGTTACTTTTAAATCATCTGCACTTGTTTTTGCAGATTCTATGCTTTTAGACATTGAAGGGAACATCTTGGCAAATTTAGAATCCTTGCCAATTGCTTTTTCAATCATCGGCATATTTTTCTTGATAAGCGCAAGTACTTTTGACTGTTTTACTTTAGGAACTATTTTTTGAACATCAGGTATTCTGCTGAAATCGACTGTTAGAATGTAATTCATGATGAGGCATGTGATAAAAACGATAATGCCACCTTTAAAAAAGCCTAGGATTCCACCAAAAATTCTGTTTTCAAGTGATAGTCCGACTTTTTTTACGAATCTGTTTATTATGTGGGCAATAATTTTTATTAAAATCCATGAGCACATGAATATAGTAATGAAACCAACAATATTTGGAACTCCATATTCTTTGGGTAATCCCCAACCTACAAAAATATTACCTACTTTTTCGTAAAAACGCATTCCAAGATAGATTGAAAGTACAAGCCCGACAATATGAAAAACTTCTTTAATTGCACCGCGCCATAGTCCCAAAAATATATTAAAGAAAATAATGATACCAAATACAATATCAATTCCCTGTCCTAAAGTGATGTTCATGATTTTTCTCCTGAATTATTGAGTTCTTTTAGAAACATTTAACTGGTTTAAAAGGGATTTTTCGATTTTTTGAAAACTTTTGTTGATCTCTTTTTCCTTCAATGTTTTTGTATCTGACTGGAAAAACATCCTGATTGCAATTGATCGAAATCCGGATTCAACGTGTTCGCCTTCATAATAATCAAACATTTTAACCCATTTTAGATTGTTTCCACCCGAAGCCTTAACACATTCTTCTATTGCTGAAAAAGGAGTTGAATTAGAGACAACAAGAGCAATATCTCTCTCGGCACCAGGAAATTTACTTATACCTGTAAATTTTGGTAAAAATTCGCTTCGTTGGGATAATTTACTCAGATTTATCTCGGCAAGATATATATTGGAATTAAAACCTAGTTTTTTTGAAAATGAGGGATGAATTTTCCCTGCAAATCCAATTTTTGATCCTTTAAAGTGAATTTCAGCATTGATTCCTGGATGAAGAAAGAATTCATTTCCAGAACTAAAAACTACTGGTTCAGTAGTAAAATCAAATAAATTTTCGAGCATTCCTTTTAATGAATAAAAATCATTTTTTTCTTCTGGTTTGTTCCAAAATTTTGACATGGAATCTTCTGTCATAATGATGGAAAGAGCATTATGCTCACAAAATTTGCCACTATTCATTGAAAATATTTTCCCGATTTCAAAAAATTGTATTCCTTTATCTCCAAGATCATGATTTTTTTTAACAGCAGAAAGTAAATTCGCGAAAAGAACAGGTCTCATTGTAGAATACTCTTCACTAAGAGGATTTCTTAAAATAGCGAAGTTAAAATCTTCAGGTACAAATTCCTTGAAATAGTCCTTACTTCCAAATGAAAATGTCATAGCTTCATCAATGTTCAGTGATGTAAGATTACTTTTTATTTTAGTTATCAAAGCTCTCTCTCCATGATATTTCCCTGGAGTTATTGCTACTCTGGCAAATTCAGGAGAAAAATTATTATAGCCATCTATTCTTACGATTTCTTCAATGAGATCGATTTCACGACTGACATCAAATAATCTAAAAGATGGGACTTGAACTTTTAACCATTCATCTTTTGATTCGTCTATTATTTTGAATTGAAGATCACTCAAAATTCTTCTGACGGTTTCATAAGGATATTTTTTCCCAATAATTTTTTTAATTCTATCAATTCTTAATGTGATTTCTGGAATTAAAGGTAGATGAGGATAAAGGTCAATGTATCCTGTATCAGGTTCAGAAATATCATTTAAAAGATAGATTGCACGACCAACTGCTTCTGGAATTGATTCAGGATCGACAAAACGTTCAAACCTGTGTGAAGAGTCTGTATGAAAACCATGTTTCTTTGAAGTTTTTCGAATTAATATCGGATCAAAATGTGCAAATTCAAGAGCTATATTTTTAGTATTTTCATCAACTTGTGAATCAAATCCTCCCATAACTCCTGCAAGTGCTATTGGTTTTTCTATATCTGCAATTACAAGATCTGAACTATCAAGCTTGATTTCGCGTTCATCAAGAGTTTTAAGTTTTTCACCATCTTTAGCATATCGTACAATTATTTTTCTGCCTTTAAGCTTATCCAGGTCAAAAGCATGCATTGGATGTCCAAGTTCCTGAAGAATGAAATTGGTTACATCAACTACATGATTGATAGGTCTTAGCCCGAATTTTCCCAGTTCTATCTTCAGCCAATAAGGGGATTCTCCATTTTTTATATTTGAAATTGTTTTTAGAATATATCTGTTGCAACCTTTTTGAGCTTGAATTTCTAGATCGCATGATGTTTTTCCATCCTTTTGACCAAGAGAATCAGAGACATCAGGGCTCTTGTAAGTACACTGAGTATATTTTGCTGCAAGATCTCTTGCAATACCCTTTACGCTGAGGTGATCACCGCGATTGGCAGTTAATTCAAGTTCCAGTACATGATCTGCTAGATTTATATATTCCGTGAAATCTTTTCCTACAGGAGCATCATTTGAAAGAACCATTATTCCGGAATGGTCAGAATCAATTTCCAGTTCATCGCTGGCACATATCATTCCTTCACTTGCAATTCCCCGAATTTTTGTTTTCTTCATCTTAAAACCACCAGGAAGAGTTCCGCCAATAGTAGCTACTGCGACTTTATCGCCAATACTAAAATTATCAGCACCACAGACGACATTTAAAGGTTCTTCACGACCAATATCTACGACACATAAATTAAGTTTGTCGGCGTTTGGATGCTTGTCTTTTTCTTTTACCTGACCAACAAAAACACTATTGATTTCTTTTCCATATTCATGGATTTCCTCAACTTCAATACCAATCTGGGTTAATTGATCGTCAAGTTCTTCAAGGCTTATGTTATCTATATTTATAAATTTCTTTAGTTGTCCTAATGGTAATCTCATTTATTTTCTCCTGATCTTTTATCTTTGCTTTTCCTTCAAGTTTTTTGTTGGTTATTTTCTTCTTTTCTCAGCGATCTCTGCGCGAGAATCTTATTTTTAATACTGGCAGAGAAAACGTTTATCATTTTCATAAAAATATCTGATATCCGGAATACCTGAAAGTTGCATTGCAATTCTCTCAACGCCAATTCCAAATGCCCAACCAGTATATTTTTCGCTGTCATAACCGACTTTTTTATATACTTCAGGATCGACCATTCCACATCCAAGTATCTCCAGCCAGCCTTTATTGGAACACACTCTGCATCCCTTACCGTCACAAATAATGCAATTTACATCAACTTCTGCACTGGGCTCAGTAAATGGAAAGTAGGAAGGTCTGAATCTAAGCTTTACTTTCTTTCTAAAAAGTTCAGTTAAAAAAAGTTCAAGTGTAGCTTTTAGATCAGCAAAAGTAACACCTTCATCTATGTATAAACCTTCAATCTGATGAAACATGGGAAGGTGAGACGGATCAATATCATCACTTCTGTAACATTTTCCAGGAGCGATTATCCTTACAGGAGGTTTCATAGTTTCCATCGTTCTGATCTGAACTGGCGAAGTCTGTGTTCTTAAAATATGTTCAGGGTCAAAGAAAAATGTATCATGCTCATCACGGGCAGGATGATAATCTGGAATGTTGAGAGCTTCAAAATTATAATAACAGGTCTCAATTTCAGGTCCTTCTTCAACAGTGAATCCCATGGATATAAAGATTTCCTCAATCCTTGAAATTACTTGTTCAACAATGTGCTTTGTTCCAATTGTTTTCCATCTTCCCGGTAAAGTAACATCAATTTTTTCTTTTTCAATTGAATTAGTCATTATTTCATCCAGGATGAGATTGTTTTTATCTTGAAGAGTTTTGTTCAGGATATTCTTTAATTCATTCAGGTTCTTTCCGCGAAGAGAACGTTCCTCAGGAGGCAGTGTTCCAATATTTTTTAGTTCCTGGGTAAGAATACCTTTTTTCCCAAAATACTCTATACGCAAGTCATCAAGATGCTTCAGCTCGTTGAGAGCATCTAGTTTATCACCGAAATCTTTTTTTATAAGTTCAATTTCCATATCTTTCACCTTAAATATATTTTGGAAAATATTAACATAAAACTATGATTCAGTCAATGTTTTGAGTTGATTTCATCATATGATTTTTTAATAACATAAAGAAAAAAGATTAATCGTGTAAAGGTCGCAAAGTATTCCAATTATCTAACTTGACAATTATATAGCCATAAAAATATACTTATAGTCATTATGAACATTAGAAAATTAATGTATATTTTTATACTATTTATGATTTTAACTAATCCAATTTTCTCTAATCAGGAAAATGATGTTTTGAAGCTTCTTAGATTCAGCAGCCCATTGAAGAATGAGTTTGAAAAGGGATACAGGCATGGGTTGGAAGTTAAAAGTCAAGGAGATGCCGTTATAAACGGTTATCAATCAGGATTTAAGGAAGGGGAGGAATCTGTATATAATGAATTTGCAGATTATCATTGTGGTATAGAACTCGAAAATTATTCTGATCTCCAAAACAGTGTAGACAGCATGAATATAAGTGCTGATGACTTGGATCAGACTTATTTCAAAAAAGTTTATATAATGGGATTTGAGAAAGGCAGATGGAATAGCAGATTACCGGAATTTAAAAGAGCATTTATGAGAGGTTTTGAATATGGGAGAAAAGAAGCTTTTCAGGAGCTTTATTTCCATGATTCAGACTTTAAACTTTCTCCTAGGGAGCAGTTTGATTTAGGGGTACATTATGCAAGTCGTTCTCAGGGAAAAAAAGCACTTAGCCATTTTAACTATCTTATAAAAAATCACAGATATTCACAATACTGGTCCTTAGCCGTATTACGGGCCGGGACTCTGAATTCTACTCTGGGAAGGCATTATGATGCCGGATGTTGCTATTATGCATATTTCCTTCATTTTCCAGATGATAAAGTCAGATGTGAAGTTCTAATTAATTTAGCAAGGGAATTGTATTTGTTAAGCAATATCAGTAGAAAAAAATATTATAATATTCTGCTATTATATTCAAAAAAGATTATCAAGATAAGTAGAAATAGAAATTACAAAGCTGAAGCAATCTTCTATACAGGCATCAGCTATGAAAAAAATAATAATTTAAAGGATTCTGAAGCATCATATCTTGATATCGTCAATAACTATAAAACTACATCGCTTTATAGAAAAGCTTTAAAAAGGTTAAGAAATTTGAGGAAACTTCGTAAATAATGCATTTAATTTTTCTTCTCTTCCAGATTGTTCTGTTATTTTCAGATATAGGTGATGCTATTAACAGTAATTCGAATTTTATTTTTTCTGATAGAGATTTTAAACTGATTTATATTTCCGGTAACGAAGAGTGGGTAAAAACTGATAAGAGTATTGAAAATATACTTTATAAAAATGGAGATACACTGATTTTTTCAATTGGCACATCATCTTTTTTACATAAGGACAATATATTTTACATTAACAGTGATTTTTTCTTTGGAAATATATCAAAAAAACATAAAATATTTTCTCGAAAATGGAAATTAAGTTTTCGAGAAAATTCAATGTTTTATTATCTTCAATACAGTACTGGTAATTTAATATTTTTCTATACAGGAAGTGGAATACATTCTAATAATAAACGTACACGTTTTATTAATAAAGGAATAGAGTTCAAGTTTAATCAGCGATAACTACTTAACCTGGTTTTAAGAAGCTTGATTTCAGGTAACAGTTTTTTTGCATGGTCTGTCTGTCCTGAATTCATATATTCATTCACTTGTAATTCCATAGATTGAATTTTTTGCCTTAATCTCGATGATTCAGATGTAGTAAGAACGCCCTCTCTTGTAATTGGAATTGTAGCAGGTGAATTATAAGTCCGAGTTGGATTAAGTGTTGGAGGATTAGAATCAGGTGTTCCTTTTATCCAATCAGCAAGTTTATTCCAGCCACTTTGAACCCAATCAAAAACCTTTTTTCCTGCTGTTGTATCTCTGATTTTAGGTGTTAACATTGCACCTGCTATATTTCCAGCAATAGCTCCTACGACAGTACCCACTCCAGGAAAGATCATTGATCCTATAACAGCACCTGCTACACCAAATGTAGCTTTATTTAGAAGCATTGCTGCATCGATTTTTCTAAAAGAAGTACCTATTGTTTCCCGAAATCCCATCTTTTTTCCGGCTCTGATATTTTCGCCTACTTCATAACCAAGTGCGCCACCAACCCCACTTATAAAGGCATTAATCAATGTTCCGGCAACAATGCCACCAGGAACACTCATCAAAGATATTTGAGTAACTGTTCCAACAATAGTAAGACCCATATCAATTCCAAATTGGACCATTATGGGTTTGTTGATAACATCCTTTTTTAACTTTTTCCAATCTATAGGACGATTATTTTCCTTATCATCCTTTATATTGTCATATATAATCTTGCCGACTCTGACTTTGGCATCATAATTAAGGACATTATCCATAGGATTCATGATGTTTGGTCCGTCAGAAGGTGGAGGATCAGCAGTATATATAGGACCTGCTAAGGTGAATAACATGAAAAATATCATGTATGCACAGAAGATCCTGTTTCTTAGATTTTGCATATTATTTCCTTTTGAACGAATTTTAGAAAATAAAAAAGGGAACCTGATCACAGATTCCCTTTTTTATTAATCATACTAAACTATAAACGTCTAAGTTGATCCTGGAGAACCTGAATTTCTTTAAAAACTCTTTGGGTGT
>DAOVTB010000303.1 GCA_030633305.1 Candidatus Muiribacteriota bacterium | reverse complement strand
TTCTTTAATAATATCTAATATTATTTTCCTGAGAAAAAGGTTTTCAACCGTGTTGACTTTTTCAATAATTTCTTTTTCAAGCTGCTCGGGACTTACATCGATTTTAACAGTTTCGATCTCTCTTTCTGCCTGAATAGTCAATATCTCTTTATCATCCAGTACAGACTTTTCTGCTTCTTCCCCATCATTTGATCCACCAACAGTCTCTCCCAGATAAATCAACGTTCTTTCAATCCAGTATTTTTCATTACTATCTATACAAACCTGGTAATAATCTCTTAGAAATGGTATAGCAAGTTCTCCAGACTTTCGGATAAAAAGAGCAACTTTTTTCCTGACGGGCCACTTTGGACTTCTGAAATATTTAACAAGTCCTTCAATAATCTCTTTGGTTATCCGGTCAGATCTCATCTTATCGATGACAACATTCAGGATTTCTTCATCATTCATATCCAGAAGAAATACGAGTTCTTTTCTTGCCAGAACAGGATAGTTTGCAAAAATCTTTGCAAACCACAGATAGATATCATGATTCAGTTCCCTATTCTCTTTCATATATTCCTTTATGAAATTAATAGAATAGGTCCCAAATCTCATAAGCTGATCATATGTATACTTCTTAACTTCCCAGGAAGGATCCATTAACAGATCGATAAGAATATTCATGGATTTAAAAGTCTTAACTTCAGAAAGTGCTGATATCAGATAGAAATTCCTGTCAGGCTGCCCTTCTGTAAATTCCATTATCTCCTTAATTCCATCTTCACCCCTGATTCTGGCAAAAAGCTTAATTACTGAGTTTTTCATATTGGAATTGCCTTTTTTAAAAAAAACTTCCAGAAAAGACAACGCTTTTTCACCAATAATTTCTAAAATCTCAAGTGATCGAGTTCGGACAAGAAAGGATTCATCTTCAAGAGCTTTGATCAAAATCGGTATTGCTTTAATTGATCCAGTCTCGCCTAGAGCAATAATAGAATAATATCTGATCATATAATTTTGTGATTTAAATGCAGTCGACAGATTATTCAGACTTTTGCCACCCATGACTTTCCCAAATACTTTCATTGACCAATATTGTACATCCCGATTATTCGAATTCTGAAAAGTTCGGGCAAGATATGGAGCAACTTTTTCACCCATTGAGACTAGATTTTCACTGACTTCATTACGAATCTTCCATTTGGGAGCCATAAAAATATCTATCAGCATCTTAATCGCATGAGCATCTTGAATAATAACAAGGGTTGGAATGAAATACCGAACCAGATCATATTGCTCACTAGCCAATAACTTTTTGACTATTTGAATCAGTTTTTCCTTATTTTTAAGAGTTAATTCACTATTATGACAAATTAATTTCAATGACCAATAGAGTGAATTTTCACTTTTGCATTTTTTAAAATTGTTGATAAGATATCCAACAAGCTTATCAGAAACTAGTTCTTTAAGGATATTATAAGAATCGTTTCGAGCATTCCAGTTTTTGGAATCGAAATCTTTCAGAAGTTTTTGAAGCTCATTACCCACAAAAACCCTCAATCTATATGAAATTACTTATAATAATATCAAATTTGTCGGATTATGTAAAATTATTGATTCATTTTAGAGATCAATTTCTATTTCATCACCAGTTGATAATTTTTCAATTCCAAATATGGTATGAAATCTAGCCAAAGTAGGAAAATCTACACAGTGCATTGGATAAAGATATTTTGGTTTTTCAGCCTTGAAATATTCAATGGTCCCATTTACAGCCTTTTGATCATTATCAAATAGATGAAATCCACCAATTACTGCATACAGTTTCTTTCCTGTTATTTTCTTAGCGTATTCACATATATTGCAAATACCCGAGTGAGAGCATCCTGTAATTACAATTACTCCATTTTCAGATTCAACTGCTATTGCAGAATCATCAAGCATTTTTTCATCTTTATACATTCCCTTTTCAAAATCATTTATTCTTGGAATCTCACCCAAAAAATAAATACCTTTTACAAATTCCATTGCATCCTTGGAAGTAACAATCTCAAAATCTAATTTAATCTTTTGTGACTCTTTTAAAGGTAACTTTTCAATTATTTCAGGATGTATTATAAGTTTCTTTTTAGTCTTGAAATCATGATGTTGTAACCCACCAACATGATCCCAATGATAGTGAGAAAGAATAACAAAATTTGTATTTTCAAGATTTATGTTTAGACTTTCTGCATTATGTTTATAAATATCAGTATGTCCGGTATCAAAAAGTATATTCGAATTATCTGTTTGAATAAAAACAGAAAAACCCCATTCTGCTTTACAGGTTTTTCTACCTTTCCATGATGAAAAATTTTCACATAAAATTGTTATCTTCATTGAAATATCATTTCAAGAGTTCTACCTACAAAATCCGTCTCATTATTATAGGGCGAAATATAATTAGCATGAGGTTTAAGTAATTCATCACAATCCAAAGGCGCAACATTATGCTTGAATCTTCTGAACATCGGAATATCATTTAACCAGTCACCAAAAACCAGTACTTCATCAGGATGCACACCATAGTAATCACATATCCTGTCAATACCTTTACCCTTATCTACTTCAGAATATCTAACAATTAATACACTTTGATCCGGATTAAGAACGGTCGGACCAACATCAAATCTTATGTTTTCAATATTTAATTTTTTTAAGTCCTCTTTCAAAGCAAGGATTAGTTCATGATCATCTATAACAACAATTTTAAGAATATTCTCAAAATTATCCTTTTTAAATTCGATCTGCTTGATTTGATTTCCGAAGAATTTTATAAACTCTACATCTGCTTCCTTACTGCTGAGGATAGAGTCGTCTAAAGTAATAATAAAAAAATTATTAGACACTTTGGTAATAATCTCATAAAATTTTATTGAATCCTTAGACTCGATAAAAAAGGGTGTCATCACTTCACCATCAACTGGATTTCTAATATACCCTCCATCAGTTGACACAACAAAATGCTTTATACCAATATGGTCAATATATTTCTGGCAGTTATGATACATTCGACCACTTGCAATAGTTACAATAAGGCCATCTTCCTGAAGTTTCTTAAGCATCTGAACACTCAAATCACCAATTTCACCATCTGGTCCAATTAAAGTACCATCAAGATCACATGCAATAAGCTTTAAAGAATCTCTATTTTGAATATAATCCTTAATCACATGTTCACCTTAATGTATTCTTCAACACCAGTGTTAACATAATTCAAAAGATTTGGTATTATATCAAGGAGTTCCTGCCTTGAATTTTCTTTTACTCCATAATATTTCATATACTTTTCATGAAATGGAAGAAGCCTTTTTTCATTAGATAGACTGAATATTTCCTCGCATTCAACCATTTTCACTGTAAACTCATCCATTTTTACAGATGAATTCTTGAAAAATGGAGTTGTGATATAAAGTATTCCCTTTTTCAGAAAAGACATATATGCAATCATATATTCGCCTACATACTGCGTAAAATCAAAATCTTCACCGGACATATCATACACATCAATAATTTTAATCTTGGCTTTCAATGCCGAATCAACATCATTGATAAAGTATTCAGCTTCATAGGTTATTTTAATATTAATAAAAACAGGATTCCAATGACTTGAATCCGTATGAATCAGTTCCCACATAAAATTCCCCTGGTTTTTTTCTGTATTATAGCATAAATAACAAGTT
>DAOVTB010000031.1 GCA_030633305.1 Candidatus Muiribacteriota bacterium | reverse complement strand
GTATCAATATTGTGAGGAAAAAATAAACCCAGCTTTTTCGGGTGTTATTGAAATAGTTCATTTTACTTGATATCAAAAGCTGAAACAGTTTGAAACCAATTATCATGACTGCGAAACAAACTAGAAGATATTGATTGATATATGTGACAAAGAGTTTCCATAACTGTCCTGGATCATCGCACATGGTTACAACTTGCCAATTTAATCTAACTCCGAGAATTCCAATAACTCTGTAATCAATATAGCTTGATACAATTATTATGATTGCAGCAAGATCCATAATTAAACTTATAAAAAAATTATTATCAATTTTCAATTTTGACAAAAAGTAATAAACACCAAAAAATAATAAGACTATAGTGAATTCATGTAAAAAGTAATAAAAACCTGTAAGACCCAAAGAGAAAAATAACTGAAAATTTGCAGCGGATGGAAAAAATACCATACTTGTTAGAATCATTGTGGACAAAATAAATGAGGAACTTATAATAAATTTTATTGAAGAATCGTGTTTTCTTAGTAATAAGTATGAAAAAAAAGTGGTTATGGTGAAAAAAATTGCAATGACAACGGGATAAAAGTAGATTGATTTCAATGTAGTTCTTTGATAAAAGCCATTGTAAGAAAGTGTACTAATAATTGTAAAGAATATTACAACTGGCCAATATTGTAGAATTGGGATAATATGTTTTTCCTGTTTTAAATAATGAAGTCCTAAAAGTGTTACAAATCCTAATAAAAATAATGGGAGATATATAAAACGGCTCTGGATCATATACGAATAATTTAAAATCCAGAATAATAAAGCCAAACCTACACATAAAAAAGGTGTGTAACTCTTTTTTTTGCGCAGACTGAAATACCCGAAAAGGTAAAGGATAAAAAAATATGCAAGATATGGTTTCTGAAAGAACATATCCATAAAAAGCAGGCTCATTATTTCATTAGAATCAAGTAACTTTCTAAAAATAGTATATACATATGATCTGTTGATTAAATGAAGGACAGAAAAAATGAGAAATGTACTTGAAAAGAAGTAAATTATATTAAATCGGGATAATTCTTGAGAATTATTTTTTTTATATATATCCATTGCAAATTTCAAAAAAATTAGAAAAAACAGGATGCTGAATAGCAATACAGTCCAGGATACAGAATTCCAGGAGATGGAGTTTTTATCCAATCTGTGGTGGGTTTCGAATAGATGCTCGAAATTTTTTGAAATTATCATTATCTTAATTACAATTAAAACAATGAAAAGAGAAATAGATTTAGAAATGAGTTTTGGGTTCATATATTGAGTATACCAAAAAATATTGTTATGAATGTTGATATTTACTGTCTAAAAAAGTATATTGTTAGTCAAAATTAAAATATACTCGAATCGTTTGATTCAGGATATAGATAAGGATGGATTCCATGTTTGAAAATGTAAATGAAATGTTGGATTTTATTAAAAAAAATGATATTAAAGCAATTTGTTACAAATTAATTGATATTCAGGGGAATCTTAAAACGGTAACGATTCCTGCGCTTGATTTGAAAATAGATGAGTTTGAAGATGGTTATGGTTTTGATGGTTCTAATTATGGTTATGCCAAAGTTGAGAATTCGGATATGTTGTTTAAAGGTAATTGCAAAACCTCATCTATAGACCAATTTTCCAAATTCAAGACTATTTCTATGTATGCAGATGTTTTTACGTTGGATGAAAAAGGTGATGCTCCATTTGCACAATACCCACATACTATTCTACAGAAAGCTGTGTCATTGTTTCGTGAAAAAGATATTGCAGATTCCATCTGGTTTCTTCCTGAATTGGAATTCTATGTTTTTGATAAAGTGTCTTTTAATAATACACCTGAAGAATCACATCTTTTGATGGAGAGTTCTTCTGGAAATTTATTGACAGGCGAGAACCTGACTGGATATAAATCTGAAAACGGTTATCATTGTTCACAACCACTTGATACTTTAAATGATTACCGGACAGAATTGATGCTATTGGCTGAAAATCAGGGAATTGATGTAAAGTATCATCATCATGAGGTTGGTGCGGCTGGTCAGATCGAACTTGAACTTCATGGCGGTGATGTAAGTACCCATGCTTTAAATGTAATAGAGCTGAAGTATATGGCCAAAAATCTTGCGCTTCAATACGGAAAAACTGCTACTTTTATGCCAAAACCTC
The DNA here is from genome assembly GCA_030633305.1 of Candidatus Muiribacteriota bacterium. GTDB lineage: Bacteria > Muiribacteriota > DAOVTB01 > DAOVTB01 > DAOVTB01 > DAOVTB01. The sequence continues at coordinate 25,847 of DAOVTB010000031.1, read as the reverse complement.
TGAGAGATCATCCTGGAAGCGGTTTACACGTCCATATAAAACTTTTGAAAGACAATAAAAACTTATTTTACGGAACAGATGATAAGTATTATGGTTTGAGTCCGCTTGCATTAAAATTTCTTGGTGGCATCCTGAAACACGGAGATTCACTTCTTGCTTTTACAAATCCATCAATAAATTCATACAAACGCCTCGTGAAAGGTTATGAAGCACCAATCGCTAAGATTTTTGGTAAAGCTAATCGTACCAGTGCCATAAGGATACCGGCATATGCGCAGAGTGAAGTAGACAAGAGAATAGAATTCAGGCCACAAGATGCTTCCTGTAATCCTTTTCTTTCATTTGCAGCCATTCTCATGGCTGGTCTCGATGGTATTCTATCAGATGTAGATCCTGAAAAAGAGGGTTTTGGACCTTTCTCAAAGAACAGCTACCAATCTGAATCAGAATTCAAATCTCTTCCGAATTCTTTAGACAAGGCTATAAATGCATTAAAGAAAGACAGGGATTATCTTGAATTAGGAAATATTTTTCCAACCATGTTGATTGATAACTGGATAAAACAGAAAGAAAGAGAAATTGATGAATACAATCGTCAGGTAACACCCTGGGAGTTTCAAAAATATTATTCATTTTAATACATTTCACAATCATATCTCGTCATCCTGCGACTTGATCGCAGGATCCATTTAATTGGAATAGGTTCTGCGGTCAAACCGCAGAATGACAAGTGTGTCAATACTTAATAGTAAAAAAATATTTTAATTTCTAAAATGCTTTGATAAGATAGTATTGAATTGATCTTATCTGTTATAAGGAGAAATATATGTATAGAGAAGAAGAAATTCTTGAGATAATAAATAAGGAAAAAGTACACTTTATCAAGATGTATTTTACAGATATTGAGGGGATGTTCAAAAGTTTTACAATTACCCCGAATCACGTAAAAAGTGCTTTGAGAGATGGAATTGGATTTGACGGCAGCTCGATAAAAGGATTTGGGAAAATTGAAAAAAGCGATTTTATAGCCATGCCCGATAGATCAACGTTTAAGGTTTTACCAAAGGAATTGAATCCAAGTCTTGATTGTCTTGGCGCAATGATGATTTGTGATATTTTAAATACTGATAGAACTCCGTTTGTGGGAGATCCTCGTTATATTTTGAAAACGAAGTTGAAAAAACTCAAAGACGAAAAAAACTGGATTTTTAACGTAGGGCCTGAGCTTGAATTTTATTATTTTAAAAACAGGAAAACCCCTGAGATTGTTAATAATTGCAGTTACTTTGATACATCTGACAGCGTTATGTTTCTTCGACAGAAAACTGTTGATATACTCTTAGAACTAGGTATACCTGTTGAACTATCTCATCCAGAAGTTGGACCTGGTCAGCAGGAAATTGATGTCAAATATGGTCCCGCGCTTCAGGTTGCGGATAATTGCCAGATATACAAGGAAGTTGTAAAACAGACTGCTGAAAGTGAAGGTTACTATGCATCATTTATGCCAAAACCTATGTTTGGGAAAGCTGGAAGTGGAATGCATATTCATCAGAGTTTATTTGAAGGTAAGAAGAATATTTTTTTTGATAAGGATGGAGAGTATTATCTTTCTGAAACTGCTAAATCATATATAGCTGGTGTGTTGAAATATGCTAAAGAAATAACAGGTATTTGTAATCAGCACATAAATTCATACAAGAGACTTATACCAGGTTATGAAGCACCTGTTTATATAAGCTGGTCAAACAGTAATCGAAGTGCATTGATAAGAGTACCTGCATATGGCGGAGGAAGCGAAAACGGAACTCGAATAGAGTTTCGAAGTCCTGACCCATCGTGTAATCCTTATCTGGCATTTTCTGTTATGCTTGAAGCTGGCATGGATGGAATTGAAAATAGATTAAAAGTTGAAGAACCGCTGACTGAGAATATTTATGAGTATTCAGGCGATAAGGAGCTTCAGACTTTACCTTGTGATTTATTTGAATCTATTCAATATATGAAGCAGAGCGATTTGGTTAAAGAAGCGATAGGTGAGCATGTATTTTCAAGATTTATCAATCTGAAGGAAAGAGATTGGAAAGAATACAGTATTCAAGTGACACAGTTTGAAATAGATACTTTATTTCCACTTCTATAGATCAATACTTAATAAAATTAAGACAATAAAAAAAGCCCCTTTTTCAAGGGGCTTTTCTATTTAATGTTGTTTTTGAATTAGTTATCCAGATATTTGACAACATCTGAAAAAATCTCAAGTATCCTTTTGTTTTTGATACTATAGAGGACTTTTGTTCCAATCTTTTTCTTTTTCAAATAAGACTTTTGATAAAGAATCTTTAACTGTTGAGATACATATGACTGTTTTTCATCTATTCCATCACAAATCTCATTAACACTTTTTTCTTTGTCTCCGAGATAGCAAAGTATCTTGACTCGAGTCTGACTGGTAAGACCTTTTAAAAATTCTGCGACTAACATACACTGTGAATACTTCATATTACTGCTCCTTAAAAATATTTTGTCTTATTGCTTCGTATGTGTGAATTATATGACAAAAGGTATAATTTTGCAACAAAATATATAACTTTTTTTTTTTATAGTTAAATTGTAATAAATATAATGTTTATCAGATGTTTTACTGGTAGAAATTATATTTTAAATATGTTAGATTACTATGAGACTAATTTTAAAAATAAGTAATTCAGGAGATATAAATGGCTAAAACAAAAATTGTTGCAACACTTGGGCCGGCAAGTTCTGATGAAAAAGTTATAAAAGAACTTATAGAAGTTGGTGTTAACCTGTTTAGATTTAATTTTTCTCATGGTACTCATGAGGAACATCTTGACAAATTGAATCTGGTAAACAAGATAATTGAAGAAAATGGATATATAATTGGTAAAATTGCGGATTTACAGGGTCCAAAAATCAGGATTGGTGATATTGAAGGTAGTTGTATGATGCTGGAAAGTGATAGTGAGGTATTTGTAAAAAATGTAAAATTATCTGGCGAAAAAGGAATCCTGCCAATACCTTATCCAAATTTATATACAAATTGTAACCCTGAAGAAAGGCTATTTATAAATGATGGTCTTGTTCAGCTTATTATTAAGGAAAAAATTGATAGTGATACTTTGAAATGTTTTGTTAAGGCAGGCGGGAAAGTCACTGATCATAAGGGTGTAAATCTACCGGATACTAAATTGAATGCATCTGCACTTACGGAAAAAGACCTCCGTGATATAGAGTTTATTAAACAGCATGATTTTGATTATGTAGCTTTGTCGTTTGTTCAGAACTCTTGTAATGTTCTTGAACTGAAAGAGTTATTGAAGGATTCGAAATATGAAATTGATGTAATTGCAAAGATTGAAAAAAGCGAAGCAATTGATGATATTGATAGGATAATGGAAGTATCAGATGCAATTATGGTCGCTAGAGGAGATCTTGGTATAGAAGTTCCGTTGCATACTCTTCCAGGTCTTCAGAAAAAAATAATTAAATTTGCAACAAAGTATAGAAAACCTGTGATCACAGCGACTCAGATGATGGAATCAATGGTGAAAAATCCTATTCCCACAAGGGCTGAAGTTACAGATGTTTCAAATGCTATTATTGATGGGACAGATGCTGTTATGTTGTCTGCTGAAACTGCTGTTGGTGACTACCCTGTCGAAACAGTTAACTTTATGAGAATGGTTGCAGAGTCAACTGAAAAATTACTTACTGGATTTGAGACGCGATCTGAGGATCATGAAATATTTGATGATGCTGCAATTGCTAAATCCGCTTGTTTGACAGCAAAAAATATTTCTGCAAAATATATTGTTGCAACTACTATGTCTTCAAAAACGGCGAAACTGATTTCTAAAAATAGACCAAATACTAATATAATTGCTATGTCTCCAAGAATGAAAGCACTTCGAAAAGCAACACTTTTCTGGGGAGTGGAAATGGTACAGTGCAAATCCGTTAATAATACTGATGAACTGCTTATGGAAGTTGAAGGACTTTTGAAAGACAGGGGATGTGTGGCTGAAGGAGATCTTATTATTATTACTGGTGGCCTGCCTTTTCATGTAAGAGGGATTACTAATTTTATTAAAATATCAAGATTTTAGGTATCACTATGAATGATAAAGAAGATTTTAATTTCTTACAAATTGCACAGAATGTATATTTTTTCAAAAAAATGAACCTTTCCGAATTTAAGGCGATTAAAGAGTATTTGGATGTATATGAGTTTAAGAAGTCTGAAAAGATTCTGGTTCAGAAATATAAGTCAGAATCTCTATATTTCCTTTATGAAGGAGTTTGTGGAGTTTATAAAGGTAGTATTAAGCAAAGCAATTTAGTAGATGTTAAGATATCTGGAGACTGCTTTGGAGAGATAAGTTTTTTTACTGGTAATAAAGCAACTGCTTCAGTTGTAGCACATCAAGATGTGAAGATTGCTTCCATTAACAGGGAACAATTTAAAGAACTTGTTCAACTCCATCCAAGAATTGGATATGTTGTTTTTAAGAATCTGTTTGTAACAATTTTTGAACGTTTTGATCAAATGCCTCAGTTTTTCTCAAATCTGTTTCTTTGGGGGTATAATTCCAAGGAATCTATTATGAAAAAGCAGGTTAAAAGTTCGGTAGTAAATATTCTTAAAGGTCTAATGTTTTTTATCTGGCTATTAACAATTGTTCTTGGTGGGTTGGGAGGTAATGTTCTTTTTGATACACATTTTTACAAATATTTCCCAGCAGGTTTTTCCGGGAAGTTTATTTTTGTGATAATTGGGATGCTTTTTCTTTCCTCAATATTATTGTGTATCTGGTTTTTGATTGACTTTGGAATAAACTGGTCATTACGCTCGAAGCGGTTTTGTCAGGATTGTAAATTTTATCAAAAAATATCTGATAAACCTATGTGTATGATTAATTTCATAAAGAGGCGAAATTCTCCATCTCCGGTTGAATCTCATCATTGTGATCTATTTGAGAGAAAGGGTTAATGATAGATTAGTTTTTAGTTGACAATGATGTCCTTTAATAATATTAATATGCAACATATTATATGAATGAAAGGTATTTATATAGAATTTAAATTTTTTTTGGAGGTTTTGATGAAGAGGTGTTTCCTTACTTTTATACTGCTAATTTGCATGGGTACATTGATTTGGTGTCAGCAGCCACAATATGAAGATAATGGTGAAGTCTATGTTCTGATCCCACAAGGTGTAAAAAAAGGTGTTCACAAGATGAACAACACTGGAACTGGTATTCCAAGTCTTCTTTTTACTATTGAAGCTGGTTATACTGCTACAAAATTGAGGGTAGATCCACAGGGAACAGTGTATACTTTTTTATTACAGCAGGATACATCTCCTCAGGATTTTTCAGGAAATATTAATGTCCGGATAAATTGGATTGCAGGCGGAGACGATGGTGTATTTTACGGAGCCCACGCTTATCATCATATGTATCATGATTTTCCAGGAGGCACATCTATTACAGCTACTAATCACTATGGATGTAATGACCCTACAACGGAAACATCGATTACAGCAGCTGTTGCTGTTGGTAAACCAGCTAATTATATTCCTTATGGATGGGACGTAAATAACGATGGTGTAGCAGACGCAGGCTCTCCACAATGTAGTACAAACTGGTACAGTGTCCCGAATAGTGCCATTTATCATTCTTTTATCCGTGCAGAAGGTTATTCTACAAATGATTCTATAACAACCAGTGATGGTCTTGGAGTTGACGTTGAAGATAACAGTGCAGCTACACGTAGTGCCGGGAATTTCCGCTCTTACTATACTGTACTTGAAACACAGAAGAAACAGGATACAGATTATGTACTATATGAATATGCAAACGGAAGCGGAACAAAGACCAGTGTAGCTACAAGTCGGGAAATATTCCGATATCTGGAATTCAAAAATGGCTGTCATGATGGATGTATTTCTTCTGCTGATTCGGCGACAATTGGAGCATCAGAATATAAGCACGATGTCGCGGTTTCAACTTTTGGAGATACTTATTTTTATAAGCGTAAAAAAGATGGAACCACTTATGACAAGTTAGAAAAAAATTCATCTTCAATGACCGCTTCTGAAATAAACAATGATGTAGTTGGAAATATAAACCAGGCTGATTACTTGGCCGTGTCATCAAAGTCTACAAATCTTGATTGGGTTTATCTTATAAATGATGCTGTGATTACCAACTGGATGAGTTATGGAGGGCCTGGTGGAAATGTAGCGATAAATAAAGTTGCTGTTTCTGATCAATGGTGGCAGGAAGGTGGAATTGTTTTTTCACTTGATCGTGCTGCCAATCAGATATATATGATCGAACGAAATGAAACTATGACTTCTGAAGCAACAAAGGTAGTTAATATTTCCCCTATAGGAGTTCCAGCTGAGGTTGATTCGATAGGAACGGATGGTTATGGAAACCTGTTTTTTTGTAAAACTACCTTTGATCCTAAAGTTGTGAATCCTACATCTGGTACTATCGAAAATATTATAAACTGGCAGTTTGATGGGAGTCAGTGGATGGGGATCGGGCGAGTTCCTCAGGAGGTAAGGAAGGAAATTTTCAAGAGAAGTTACTATTCTTCTAATATTACTTCTGTTGGTAACATTGTATTTGGTAGAAATTATTATTATGTTGGTGTTCGGGTCAATAACGCTGCTGATCAACTTAATCCAAGTGCCTGGATGATCGATCTTGGCAGTCTAACTTCAAATCCAGCTGAGACCTGTACTGATTTTCCGGCTGAGATTACATCGGTCAACTATTCGACTCCTCCTCAAGTAAATGGTTTTATTCCGGCACAACTTGATATTGATGGACCCTATGTTCTGCAGGGAGCGACATCTATGGTTCCGCTCAGTACAAGTGGATTTAAGGGATTAAAGGAAAATGAACTATATATATTTCAGGTTGAAAATTATCCCATGCCAAATATCAGTGATTACAAGACAAATGTTCTGGGAACTCGCGCTGTAAATATTAATAGCGGAGACGGAAGTAATGCTACAGGACTTGTTGATGAAAGTGCAACCAATGCATGTGATTCGGGACAGTATAATATAGATGTTTCAGGAATAACAGTGACTGTTAACTATAAAGATAGTGGATCACAAACGGGTGGTTTCGTTTCAACACTAAATTATACTTATCTGGATAATCCTGCTACACCGTTTAATGAAGCTGATAGAGATGGAGACAACCTGGAAGATAGTCCAAAGTTCAGGTGGATACTATATCAGGAATTTAACAGGTATGGAGAAAATACATCGAAAAAGATAATGGATACTGATTGGATAGATTATCCGGTGCTGGGAGTTATGCTGGATGGCGGAGTTTATGATCTTTATGTGTCTTCTAAATACAACTGGTTTGATTATAGAAATCTTCCCACGGGTGGTCTTTCTACTCAAAGATGGCAGACAGGAGTTTATATGACGGACGAATGGGCCGCGACAGCTCAGGCAAGTTTTAATCCACTAACAGGCGGGAGTGATAATAAATTTGGACATTACAGGTTTAATGTAACTCTTTCAGGAGATACTATTGAAAATCAAGGAGTTATTGCCGGGACCCTTGGTAATGCATTTGAAGTTTCTGCATCAAATTCCTGGGTAATAAATGAAGAAACAAAAGAAGTATGGGAAATAAAGGAAGGGCCTGGAGCAACTGGGAACAGGATAGCAGATATGATTTCTGGAACTCCGCCAGATCCTGCTGGAGTTCAGGTTACACCGGGATCAAAGGTGTGGACTTCACCAGTGAGACTGTCTGTAAATGTTGAATTGAACACCCCTGCAGGCACACCAATAGTGACCGAAACATATGTTAAACAGAGTGCAATGACAGCAGGTGCGGCTACACTTGATGATTTCAAAGTGACTACTGGTGTTGATGATCCTGTTACTGCTATTTTTGATGAATCATTATTGTTTGACAGACCAAGTGATCCTTATAAATACAAGTTTACAATGAATGCCAAAAGGACTTATCAGTTCTCAACCTGGATAACTGTAACTAAGTTTGATCCTGTTACCGGGGTTACTTTGAGTAGCTCCTACAATATGACTTATCCCAGGATAGTAAATATTTATGCAGAAACTGAAGTTCTAGTAAGGGATATTATGGAAAGCTCTGATGTAAAAGCGATTTCAATGTCTCCTGTAAACTATTATGTAACCAGTAATGACAGAATGGAGTTTGATACAAGTGATCCAGATAAAATTGATGATAAAGTCTCTCCGCCGACACAATCAGTATACAATCCTTCACAACTGACATTTTATTTTGAAGATGATAATCCTTTTGTGATGGATAATGTTACTGTGCCTTTTGGATTTCATAATAAGGGGCCGACACCGGGATTAACTGAAACAGCTCCGAATTTTAACAGGTTGTATAATGGAGATATTTCTATTGGAGTACCTGCAAGCTGTTTACATCAACAATTTCCTTATGCGAGATTGACATATGAAACATTTGTTCCAGGAATTAATGATTCAATAGCTTCAATGTTGGGATTTTCAGGAGCCACTGACCTTATTTCAAGATTAAGTCAGAGTGAAGCATTACAATATCCATCTTTTAAAGAAAGGTTTCTTACGAATTTGAAAGCTGGTTCTGGAGTGAATCATTCGATTCCAGATGGAAATGATGTCCGGGAAACATCGATGTGGAACGAGTATTGTTCTGGTACTGCCAGTGATATTAGTGTTGCTTCAGTATCTCCTGGTGAAATTTCAGGAATGTCAACAAAAAAGGGGTACTTTAAAGTCACACTGAATATGCCCAATCTTTTAAGACGTATGCAATGGTCGTTTGATTCCATGCTTGTTTGTTCATACGAAGTCAGAGCACCACAATGTAATAAAATTGATTCATCATTGCCAATAAATCTTACAGTATCAGATTCAAGCGGAAACAGGCGTAATTTTATCATAGGACATATTAAAGTCAGGGATAATGATGATCCTAATCTTTTTGCAAGAATAACGGTTCCGGTGCTTAATGATATATTGTGGATTCCAGAAAATGTTAAAGAGAGTTATTATATGTTTAAGAAGACTGCGGCCAGTCCTGAGATTTTTTATTATTCTCACTTTAATAATGGTGTCTGGTATCCATATAATGAATTCGATTCTAATAGTTCAAAACCTTTTAATATTGATTTTTCAAAACTGTCTGATGGATGTTCCAATTTCTATTTTCCTCTAATAGATCAGGTCAGGGCTGTTCCAGAGCCTTTATTAAAGTCTGCCAAGTCAATTCCCGAGGATACCAGAATTAGAATTGAGATTTTTGCTGCTGATAACGTAACTGGCGCACCTCAATTTAATCTGGATATGGCTACAAATACAGGTAGTATCGTTTTTTCTAATGGAAACGAAAGCAAGTATTTAGTTTGTTCTGAACCATCAAGAAAAGGATATCCAATGTCTGGTGAAGTATATGATTCTGCAACAGATTGGGCCGGAAATGTTAATAGGAATAGAAGATTGATCAAGTATTACATAGGCCCAATTGGCGATACTCAGATGAAATCTCAGACATTGAAAAAGTAATATGAATAATTTTCCGCATTTTAATATTGTACTTGTTCAACCTGAAATTCCTCCGAATACCGGGAATATTGGACGTACCTGTGTAGCAACCGGTGCTAGTCTCCATCTTGTAAAACCTCTTGGATTCGAGATAACCGATCGCGCTCTTAAACGTGCAGGTCTTGATTATTGGGACGAGCTGGATTTTCATGTGCACGAAAGTCTTGAAGACTTTTTAACGTTTATCAACGGAGCTCCTCTTGTAATGGCTACCAAGAAAACCGGGAATATTTTTACCGATCACGCTTATGTTGAAAATCAATATATTCTTTTTGGATCAGAATCACTTGGATTGCCTGAATGGTTGATAGAAGAGCGCAAATCAGATTGCATAACAATTCCAATGAAAGATAACAGCAAGATCAGGAGTCTTAATCTTGCGAATTCAGTTTCTATTGTTTTGTTTGAAGCAATAAAACAGTGTTCTGATAATTTCAAAAGCATAATCAGGAAGGAATTTCATAAATCATGAAAGAAACAGAACGACGTCTGAAAGCTATTATGTTTTCAGATATTAAATCATTTTCTTTGATGATGGGTTCAAATGAAGAACGAACCGTGAAAATGGTCAGGGAATACAGAAAAATCTTACGAGAAATACTGGCTAAATATCATGGAGAAGAAAGAGGGACATCAGGAGATTCGCTGTTTGTTTTATTTGATTCTGCTATTGAATCAGTAAAATGTGCTGAAGAAATCCAGGTGTTTATGCATAAAAGGAATAAGAAAAAAGCACTCACAAGTCCTAAAGAACAGATCTGGATCCGGATTGGAATCCATTTAGGAGAAGTGATATATGATACTAAATCAGATGATGTATTTGGAGATGATATCAATATTGCATCACGAGTTGAAGAACTTGCTGATGCAGGCGGGATTGCAATAACTCAAACGGTCAAGGAACAAGCTTCAAGAAAGCTTGATATTAAAGTTACAGATCTTGGTTGTGTTGAAATGAAGAATATCAAAAATATTCCAAGTGTTTACAAGATCGATCTGGAATTTAAAACAACTGCCGCTCCAAAGTTGTATATTCAAAAAGATAAGCCTAAAGGATTGGTTACAGAAATTTTTGAAAGAAGGATTCTTCAGGCATTAGCTGGTTATCTGGCTATTTCCTGGGGCTTGATAGAAGCAGGCAGCTTTTTTACTAATCGTTTTAATTTACCAGATTTGACATTGGATATTCTTTTAATGCTGCTTTTTTCTGGAATTCCAATTTGCCTGACTTATACATGGTTTCATGCAATGCCGGGTAAACAGAAATTTGAAACCAGGCAACATGTAAAAGCGTTTTCCGGTTTTGTTATTTTTTTTCTAACAGGTGTTTTGTTTTTTGTGTTGAATCTAAAGTCTGATTCTAAAGTTGCTAATAGTGAAAAGTTGATAGTTGGATCTTCACAAATCAGGAAACTTCCTTTAGCGCCTGAAAAACCATTGAATTATAACAAAGTTAATACTAAACCAAAAACTTTATTAAATTCAAAAATTGTATCAAAATATGGGAGTTTATATATTACTGTTGACACTCCTGTAGAAGTCAGAATTCGTCGGAAAGGAACCTCAAGCTGGAAACACTATAGATACAAATCTGCACCGTTAAGAATTAGAAATCTTGAAAAAGGAGACTGGGAAGTTGAATTTTCTTCTAAAAAATTAAATAAAGATTATAAAAAAATGATTAAAGAAGCTAAAATAAAAGTGGGAAGAACAACTGATATAGATGTGAAAATGGAGCTGAAATCTGTAAAATTTGTTTTGAAATGGTTTCCCAAACATAGCGTTGCAATATTATTTTATATTTCTGAATATAAATCAAAAGTAAGGTTAAATAAACCCCCTTTAAAATTAAATAATGGTGAAGAAATCATTTTGACACCTGGAAATTTTTCCGTCAATGTAAAATGTGATGGCTTTAGACCAACCTTTAAAAAATTAAGCCTTAAACCAGGAGAAAGCTTTTCAGATACTATTAACCTGGCTAAATTTGGTGATCGTAACTATACTTCAAAACACTCTCCAACCTGGACTGTAAAAACACCAATAATGTTATACGATGAATATACAGAGGCATACAAAAAATTGAATGAACTGATGAAAGATGGAAAGGGTGATTCGCCGGAAGCTCAGGATGCATATTTTGTATATAAAAAAGCTAAAATTAAGTATGAGACTGCGATTAAGAAAAAATAAAATCTATCTACTTAAAAGTTGAAAAATATTTGATTCCTGATGATCCAGTGTGATTTTACATGGAAGGTCTAATTTCTGACCGGAATCTTTATTTATCAAATAATGATTTTTGTTTGATGAATAAATTTTAAATTCAATATTATCTTCCCAGAGGTTTTTAACAGTAAACTCATTTCCAGTTAAATCTGAATTACTGATCAAATTCTTGTTTTTGAAACAGACAGGGTATATAGGTATAGCCATATCACTATATGAGTATTGTGAATTATTGAATAAATAGGCTTGAAATTTAATTGAATCATTTTTTTCAATTGTTAAAACAGTCGCTTTTCCAAGCTCCGCACTTTTTGTAATGAATAATGTTTCAATCTTATTTTCCGGTTCCGGGATTGTGCATGATGCTTCAACGTAGGAATATATCATTATGGCTTCATAAGGAAATATCAGAGTATCAGATACAAGTGAAAAAATTGATTTTTTTAAAACTAGTGCGTATTCCAGTACAAGATCTTTTCTTGAAAAAAGATCTGATTCTTTTCCGTTATATGTAATCAATAGATCACTTATTTTTATGGGATTATGATAAGGATTGATAATCATATTCCATCCAGATTTTAATGAATACTTTGTAGGAAGAGCTTTGATTTGTATATCATAATTTTTCTCAGCTTCGATCAAGGATGCCTTTGCCTGAACATGACCAATTAAGTTTTCTGAACCTAAATCGCCGAGTACAAGGCGGTAATAGTTTTCAGAATTGAACATTGTTAATGCTCCAGCTTCAGTCTGAAAAACAGTTTTTATAACAGATTCGTACTGTTTCATCGTAATACTGTCTATAGTATTGCTTTTAACAGTCTTAAACTGGATAACAGCAAAATATTCTGGGTCTATTCTGTACTCTTTTTCAGGTGAATAGATTACACCGTTATTGTCAACGAATATTGTATCTTTTGAATCATTCTTAAAGACAATGTATTCAGAATCAGAATTTTTCAGAATAGATTTTACATCAATGGATTTGACTGTTGTTATCGTTTTTCCATTTATCATGGCAATAATCTCTGGCTTTTTCTGTATTAGGACTGGGATAATATCTGGAGTTTTTATTTTAGCATGGAGTGATTTATCAACTGGGTTAATCTTTTCATGTTTGCTATATATTTCAGGTAATAGTTCAATATCAAGATTCCTATATTTTTTGTCTATATTATTTGAAGAAGCTATTTTATTGTTACTCAGGATATGTTCTACAGACTTTCCTATGTCATCTATATTTTTATTAATTTCACTTTCTATAAGTGTTTTTGCAAATGAGATTTTAAATTCGTCATTTTTTTTGATCTTGACTTCAATCGATACCTGATCAGGAATTTTAGTTCCCGATGCTATAGTTTTTTGATTAATACTGCTAATAGTTATTTGGTAATTAATAAAATATGCAGCAAAAAAAGCAAGCACAACAATTGCAGCTTTTGCAGCAAAGGAAAAAAGACTAGAAGATTTTATCTCAGTTTTTCCAGCTGTTTCATTGAAGTCTCCAGCTAGAAAAGATTTGGAAGATATTAAAAGATCATGCATACAATTATGGTCTTCAAAGACTTCGCGGCAAATTTGACATGATGTTATATGCTCGATGAAATCCTGATCCATATTTTCATATGATTTTCCTAAATTACTCTCAATTTTAAAATTAAATTGTTTGCAGTCCATTTTTTAATCCTTCAATTTTCTTTTTAACTCATTTCTTGCCAGAAACAATCTGGATTTTACAGTTCCTTCAGGGATTGTTAATATATCTGAAATATCTTTTACTCTCAAATCATAGTAATACTTCATAACAATTACTTCTTTTAATTCGTTCTGTAATGATTCGATTGCGTATTTGATATCCACTCTTTTTTCAAGATTATTCAGATTTTTATCAATTTCGCCATAATCAAACTCAGTATTCATTTCTTTGTTCCCCTGTTTAACGATTTTTAATTTCCTGCTTTTTTTAATATAAGAAAAATAACAATTTTTAGCAATTGTCAGCAACCAGGTAGAAAATGCATATTTACTGTTGTATTTTGACAGATACGTATAGGCTCTTAAAAAAGTTTCCTGTACAATATCCTGCGTTGTTTCCTTATTTCTACAAAGAAGAAATATATAATTGTGGACAAGCTTTTCGTATTTTTTGACCAGGATGTTAAATTTCTTTTTGTCTCCATTTAATGTCTGTTCGATAAGTTGTTGGGTTTCAGACATAACTATTTCCTATAGTTTATTATTACGATTCTCTATAAATTGTAATCGAAGTACCGTTAGAATCCTGAACAATTGTCCCTTCTTTAATGTCTTTGAGAATATATGATTTTGAAATTAAAGCATCTCTTATCTGATCGGATTTTGCCCAGTTTTTTTCAGCTTTGGCTTCCATTCTTTCAATGACCAGATTTGTTATTTCTTCTGGAAGTTGTGCAGATTCAAAATTAAAGATACCAAGAACTTTGTTTAATTTCTGCAATTTATCCAAAATTTCTTTACTTGCTTCAATGCTTATAAGATGATTTGTTTTATAAATATTCACAGTCTTGATAAAATCAAAGATTGCACCAAGTGCTTCTGATATATTTAAATCATCATCAAGTGCATTAGTAAAACTACGTTCAAGTAAATAAAGACTAGCGAGTAATTCTGTTTGAGGCTGGTCAGTTTTTACAGCTTCAGTCTTTAATGCATGGATAAAATCATCCATTCTTTTCAGTGCTTCGCGGCACGCATTAAGTCTTTCAAATGTGAAATTCATCTTCTGTCTGTAATGTGTTGAAATAAGAGAATATCTAATTTCCCTGCCAGTGTATCCCTTGTTGATAATGTCTCTTAACGTATAGTAATTCCCCAGAGATTTACTCATTTTTTTATTTTCTACAATCAGATGTTCACTATGAAGCCAGTATTTCACAAATTTTTTACCGTTTGCAGCCTCAGACTGTGCAATTTCATTTTCATGGTGTGGAAAGATATTGTCTACTCCACCGCAATGCATATCAAAACTCTCACCAAGGTATTTCATGCTCATTGCACTGCATTCAATATGCCATCCTGGACGACCTTTTCCAAGTTCTGTCTCCCAGAATACCGGACCATCAGCTTCATTCCAGTTTTTCCAGAGGCAAAAATCACATGCTTCATCTTTTTCATATTCATCCTGATTAACTCTGGCACCAGCTATTAGATTATCCATATCAATTCTGCTTAATTTACCATATTCCGGAAATTTGGTTATGGAAAAATAAATCGAATTATCATTTCCTTTATATGCAACGCCTTTATCCAATAAGGTCTTTATAATTGAGACCATTTCGTCGACATGATCTGTAGCTTTAGGATAATACTCAACTTTATCAATTCCCAGTACTTCGATATCTTCGAAAAAACTTTTTATAAAATAGTCTGTAAATTCGATTAGGGATTTCCCTTCCTTTTGTGAATCTCTGATGGTTTTATCATCGATATCTGTAAGATTCATTACCTGCTTAACATTGTATCCAGAAAACTGAAGATACTTTCTCAATAGATCTTCAAAGATATAAGTCTTGTAGTTTCCAATATGGAGAAAATTGTAAACAGTTGGTCCACATGTATAGAGTTTTATTTCATTTGAATCAATAGGAACGAATTTTTCTTTTTTTCTGGTCATGGTATTAAAAAATTCAAGCATGATACGTACCTCTGTATTTTTCTGCATATTATAACCAACACTACTGAAATATGCAAGAAAGCTATGGGTGTACAACTTTTTAGTTTCTAAAAAAATTGAATGAATCAAATAATATTGTAGGGGAGGGTCTGTGACCCTCCCGAATTAAATTATCCTGCATTATATATACAAAGTTGCCATTTTATTATTTTTTGCAGAACTATTAATTTGTACACCCGAATGCTATTATAGGGGATGTCAAAGAGCAACTGTATTTATTAAATCAATACATGAATATATACTGTTAATTTAAGGGTTTGGTTCAATAAAAAGAAAAAATATTGAAGAAATAATCAGAACATGAAGAAAATGAGAAAAAATCGAAAGACGATAGAGGACAGTATGTATGTACTATCTATCCCAGTAATTCCATAAGTTTTGTAACCATTTTGTTAATTCCGGTATTACAATCCTTAATAGATTGAGCAATCATATAAGCTGGAGTTGTAACTATTTTGTATTTTTCATCTACAACAATGTTGAATACTGAACAATTAGTATGGACTGCACCCATTTCAGTGATTTTAGAAGATGTTGATACATCATCACCAATTGTGACTTCAACACCTTTTCTGCCAAGAACTCTTGCAATGATTACTGGTGCAATACAACATGCAGCAATTGGTTTGTTATGGTCATTGCATTCAAGAATAAGACGTGCTACCTGAGGGTTAACATCGCAGTCACTACCTTTTTCAAAGAAGTTTGTAAGATTTTTTACAGCACCAAATCCGCCTGGAAAAGCAAGTGCATCTATTTCATGCGCTGTAACGTATTTCATAATTTTAATATTTCCTCTGGCTATTCTGGCAGATTCAACTACAACATTTCTTTCTCCGCCCATTGGTTCGCCAAATCGATGATTAACAACATGTGATTGAGGAATATCTGGAGCCATGATTACAACTTCAGCACCTGCACGGTCAAGAGCCAGTAATAATAATACCGCTTCGTGTATTTCACTTCCATCCTGAACGCCGCAACCTGATAAAACTACACCGACTTTTTTTCCCATTCCAGAATCCTCCATATACTATTTTTTATAAAACTATAATTATTGTATATCATATTATCGGTTTTAATTGCAAAATTATGAATCTGATTATTATAGTACCTGTGTTGAGTGATTATTTTCCAGGTTTCTTAGTACCTATTTGGCATTTGTGACAGTCCCTATGTGGAGGGCATAAACATTTATCACAATTTTCGCACCACCAAATTTGACGATGTGGACACCATAACCTGTTTTCATTGCAATCGGGGCAGATTCTTGAGTTCATTTTTCTTCCTTTAAAAACAACTTGAAACGCATATTGTTATGTATTATACTTATTAAACTAAACTTTGTCTATAATATCTACTTTGATATAATTAATAGGAAAATAAATTTTATTAAGGGATTTTATTATTTTAACTGTTATTTGTAGGGTATACTTATATTAAGTTGATATGATTTGTAAGTTTTTTTGGAGTTTCCTCTAATGTTAAAAAAAGAATTAAATTTATTGGATGTATTCTGCATAGCAACAGGGTCTATGATCAGTTCTGGACTTTTTATACTTCCTGGAATTGCACATGCACAAGCAGGGCCTGCTGTAATATTTTCTTATTTTTTCGCTGGTCTTTTAGCCATGACCGGGATGCTGAGTCAGGCTGAACTTGTGTCTGCGATGCCAAAAGCAGGTGGTACTTATTTTTATGTGACCAGGACCATGGGACCTGCTATTGGAACTGTGGATGGCTTACTTACATGGTTTTCTCTATGCCTGAAAAGTGCTTTTGCCCTTGGCGGAATGGCAGCATTTATGGTATTAATCGTTGATGTTGATATTCATATTGTTGCCATAGGTCTATGTTTTTTTTTCGTAGTTCTGAATATTATAGGTGTTAAGGAAGCAGCAAAGGCACAAGTTGCTTTGGTATTAGCTTTGCTTGCACTACTGGTACTATATGTTTTTTTAGGTTTGCCAAAGGTAGATTTACAGCATTTTAAATCTTTTCTTCCTTATGGATATCATAGTGTATTTGTTACTGCAGGCCTTGTGTTTGTTTCCTTTGGTGGGCTATTGAAGGTTGCAAGCGTTGCTGAAGAAGTAAAAAATCCAGGAAAAGTTATACCGTTGGCAATGATTCTTTCATTGCTGGTTGTGAGTATTCTCTATATGCTGGTTATTTTTGTAACATCTGGTGTTCTAGGTGCGGATGTTTTGGATAAATCGATTACTCCAATTACAGATGGAGCTTTTGCTTTTATGGGTAATGGTGGCAGAATTGCCTTAAGTATTGCAGCTATTCTGGCATTTGTTTCAACGGCGAATGCAGGAATTATGGCAGCATCAAGATATCCTTTGGCTTTGAGTCGTGATGGTTTGTTGCCTGCCTCCTTAATGGAAGTTAATGATAAGTATAAAACTCCTCACATAGCATTGATTGTTACAGGTTTATTTATGATTGTTGCATTATGCCTTGATCTGACAGCGCTTGCAAAAGCAGCTTCTTCTGCATTACTGTTAACTTATATATTTTCCTGTTTATGTCTTATTATCATGAGAGAAAGCCATCTTCAAAATTATCAACCGAGTTTCAAAGCACCTTTATATCCATGGATTCAGATTATTGGAATATTTGGTTTTGGTTTTTTATTGTTTGAGATGGGAAAAGAAGCACTTCTTATCAGTTCTATCCTTATGGCATGTGGTTTTTTTATTTACTGGTTTTATGGCAGAATCAGGAGTACCAGAGAATTTGCACTTCTGCATCTTATAGAACGTATCACAGCCAAGGAACTTACAACACGTTCATTGGAAACTGAATTGAAAGAAATCATTCATGAAAGGGATGATGTTATCAAAGATAAATTTGATCATATTATTGAACAAAGTGAAATTTTAGATATAGAAAATTCGATAACTGTTGATGAGCTGTTCAGAATTGCATCTCAATCAATTTCAAAATCCATTACTCTTTCTGAAGAAGAGATATTTGAAAAGCTCAATGAAAGAGAAAATGAAAGTACTACTGTTATTAGTCCCAAACTAGCAGTTCCTCATATAATCATAGATGGTGAGCATATTTTTACTATTCTTCTAATTCGATGCAAAGAAGGAATTGTTTTTTTTGAAGATGCTCCTAAAGTCCAGACTGTATTTCTCCTCATGGGAACAAAAGATGAGCGAAATCTTCATCTACGTGTACTTTCTGCTATTGCCCAGATCATACAGGATCCAAATTTTGAGAAAAAATGGATTCAAGCTAAAAGCAAAGAAGATTTACGTGATCTGATACTTCTGGGAAAACGCAGGCGCAATTGATACCATAGTTTCAAAATTTAGTTAATCATTCAATACAGCAGCAATTTTCTTAAGAAGTTTATCTATACTTTGTGATTTATCGAAATAATCTGAAGCACCCTCAATATGTTTTTTCTGTTCTTCGAGAGAGTATACGCTGGTAACGATGACTTTAACATTCTCATAGGAATTTTTAAGTAATGAGAAAATTGATACACCATCAACTATAGGCATTTTTATATCGAGCAGTACAAGATCGATTTTTTCTTCCATAAGTATTTTATGAGCTATTCGCACATTGAATGCGTCAAAGACTTTAAAACCATGCTCTGTCAGAAGTTTGTTGTAAATTTCCCGTATTTTTGGTTCATCATCAATTATCAGAATATTCTTCATATTTCCTCCAGATTTCTAATTTTTATATTAAAGTACCATTGTTGGAAGAGCAATAGTGAAAGTTGAGCCTTTCCCAACAGTGCTTTCTACATCTATTTTCCCATTATGAACTTTTACGATGGAAAGTGCCAGACAGAGTCCAAGCCCACTTCCAGGTTCAGCTGTTTCGTCTGCTTCTTCAGTTCTGTAAAACCTTTCAAATATCCTGTCCAGTTCCTCTTGATTTATCCCAATTCCAGTATCTGAAATTGCTATATAGGCAATTTCAGCAGTTTGTTTTACTGTTATTCCTATTTTTCCGCCCAATGGAGTGAATTTGATTGCATTTGCAAGTAAATTGATAAATAATCTCCTGAGATGAAGCGTGTCTGCGCTTACAAATACAGTATCAATGCTGGTTTCAAATTCTATATTAATTTTCTTTTCGGCAGCCAGCATCTTTTCTTTTTCATATAACTTTTTAAGAAATCCACATAATTCAAGTTTTTCAAATGTAAAAACTTCGATTTCATGATCGACCTTTGCAAGCAGTAAAAGATCATCGACAAGTTTTTTCATCCTCTGTATCTGATCAAGGTTTGATTGAAGAACACTTTGGTATTCTTTATGAGATCTTTCTTTGATCAAGGCAAACTCTGACTCGCTTCTCATAATTGCAAGTGGTGTTTTCAGCTCATGGGATACGTCCAGGCTGAAGTTTGCAATATGTTTGAACGCCTTTTCAAGTCGATTTATCATGGAATTTATGGAATCTACCAGATGCTGCATTTCATAGTCTAGATGAGTTGATTCTACTCGAGCGCTAAGACTTTTTCTGGTGATTTTATCTGCTGTTATTGCCATCTCTTTTACGGGTTTCAAAATTCTGGATACGAAAAACTGGCCTATGAAACTTGTTACAAGTAAAACTATTACAATGTCAACGATGATCAATATTTTTTCGCGATGGAGTAATTTAGTGATAGGTTTAAGTGATGTCCCGACATGAATGAAATACTCTTTTTTTCCATTAGAAGGAAAAGGAACAGAAATTATTCTCAGTAAATTTTCAGGAAGTTTTACTGTTGAAAAAGTTGTATTATTGAATATAGAAATACCTTTTTGTTTTAGAAGGATAGGAATAACATTGTTTGCTGTATTATAAGAACCACCAAGTATTTTTCCAGAGGGAGAAGATATACTTATAAAATCACGTTTCAGGGTGAGATTTGCGATTTCTTGAAATCGCAATGTCTTCATATTATCAAAACAGGGATCGGCATCATTTTTTTCTATTGAATTTTTAATTAAATTTAAAAGTGAGTTGTGGTTATTTTCAGATGTTTTTAAGTAGTTTTGCATTACAGCAACGATTTTATGAGCCTTTAAGGCGAGTTGCGAGTCTAGATCTTCATGAAGAGTATAAGACAAACTGAAATATAAGATACCACTGTATATTACAAGGATGATTCCAAGTACAAGTGAATAGAGTATCCTTATCCTGAATCTGATAGAGTCAAATCTCATAACTTTCTCCAGTATAGCCCTACACTTTAGACTACCTTCCAAACTGTATTTTGTCGACTTATTTTTACATAATCTTGATTTCTGATATAATCAAAGTATGAAGACTACAATTTTGATTTTATTTCTATTTTTTGGTTCATCACTAATTTTCTGTGCTCCGGATCGTGCTAAGATTAACAAAGCATATCGATTATTGAACAGTCGGAATTATAAACAGGCAATAGAGTTGCTTGAAGAACTTTACGATGATGATGAAAATAATATCAATATCAGGAATACTCTGGCAACTGCTTATAACAATTTTGCAACTCAGCTCAGGAGGCAGAAAAATACAGAATCATTTGAATATTATGAAAAAGCCCTGAAACTTTCTCCAAGTCAGCCTGCTCTAAGATTTAATTATGCATCCAGTTTGTATGATTTGGGGAAATACGAGGATGCAATCTATCAATTGGAATATTCATATGGCAAGATCACAGGAAGTAACAGACAGCAAGCTGATATGCTGCTTGGACTCTCATATTTTAAGCTCAATGATTACTCACGATCTGGTTATTACTTTGATGAAGTAGAGCCTTCAAAAACTCCGGCAGTATATTTTTATAAAGGATTTATTAAATACAAGCTCGGAGAGATCGATGAAGCAATTACTATCTGGAAGGAATTTGCATCGAAGCATCCTGGGCAGGCTTCAAGGTTCAAGGTTGCAAACTGGTTAAAAAAAGCTCAGACAGAAAATAAAGTTGAGAAAAAATTTTCCAAGGATACTACTTCTCATTTCATGGTCAACTGCGATGTAGAGGATAAAAAGGTCGACCTGAATTTTATTCTGACTGCATTTGAAGAAGCCTATTATGATGTTGGGCGAGCTCTTGAAATTTATCCGAAAAACAGAATTCCCGTTGTTATATACAGTTCACATAAGCAGTACAGGAATGCAACCAATTCGCCAGAATGGACAGGTGGTCTTTGGGATGGTACTAAAATCAGGATTCCGTCTTCAATTTGTAAATCAGATAAAAAAGTATTGGAGCATACTATTTTTCACGAATATGTTCATTTACTGTTCAGTACGAAATATGAAAAACAGTACAGGGGGATTCCTATCTGGTTAAATGAAGGTTGTGCAGAGTATTTTTCGCATTCCCTTCTCGAAGAAGATATTAAACCTTTGAAGTTGACGCGAAATGCAAAAAACAGTCTGAATTCCTTTTTTGATAATCCTGCATATTTCAAAAACGCTAAAACTGCTAGAAGTGCATATAGACTTGCATTGCATAGTGTCAGATTCATTGTTGAAAACTATGGTAACAATAGCCTTTTGAAGCTTATAGATAATATGGCGAATAGAAAAAAACGTCCATTTTATAATTCACTCAATTGTAACAAAGCGGATTTTATTGATGCATTCATAGAATTCATGAAATAACTAATCCGCATGTTGTATGAGCGAATCTTGAAATATTATGCATTTGTCTAAACCTGCGACGCACAAAAGAGTGCGCCTCGGTTTATCCAAATACAGAATATTCCAATCTTCATCTCATACAACAAGCGGGTGGGAATAATATAGAAAAATCCAAATCTCATCTCATGAAAGATCCAGGTTGGGAAGGATTAAAAAAAGAGAAAAAAATATAAATAATCAAAGAAAAAAAGATTGAATTGGAAAAGGAATACCTGAAGTTCATGCACATGAAAGTGCTTCGCGTGAAACAGTTGACCCCTGTGCCAACTTGGTTATCACCTCCAAAATTGATATAGAAGTATATTGTGACCTGATGAACTGTGTGGTTTTATGTATAAAATAGATCTGAATATTTTAAAAAAAAATGAAAAATACAGGAAATTAGCTGATTTTTCAAATTCGGCTGTTTATATTCCTGAGCACTCAGAATACCCATTTGTTAGTATTATTCGTAACAGTGAGTATGAATCACCCTTTTCAATCATCAGTAAAAGACAGATTAGATTTTATGACATTATTACTGTTGAAGATGGAAAAATAATGTTTGGTCCAGATATTCTTAGAAAAAACAACATGTGCATATTTGATTCAAAATATCAGAAATCTTCTGAATCATGTTTAAATCATGATTCATTAAAAAAATATCTCAGTATATTTTTTTCTTATTCAAAAACAGGCATACCATATGATAAATATTTTAATGTTGAACCTGTTTTTGAATATGATAATACTGTTGAACTTCTTTCCAGAATGGAAGGCTATGGAAGTGGTTTGACTCCCGAAGGTGATGACTTCATATTGGGTTATAACACTGGAATAAGGCTTTTAAGTATGCAACAGCAAAAATATATAAATAAAAACATGAATCGTTATTCTGCTAATCTTGATGCTCTTTTTTCAGATAATTTGTTTCCTGAATTTTTACATTTAATGTTGGAAGACTTGTTAAGTGTATCAATTGTTTCAAAAGATAGAATAATTAAAACGCTCAGGAAAACTGCCATGTTTGGCAATTCCACTGGGTATTCCATTTGTGATGGTTTATTTTTTGCGCTAACCTGAAGAGGTTATAAAATAAAAAATATACATACTTTTTTTGACTATAATTACGTTGTTTGAAAACAGTACCATCCTGTCATCCTGCGGCTTGACCGCAGGATCCATCTTCATACCATTTGCAATTCAAATAGATTTTGTGATCAAGCCACAGAATGATTGGTAAAATAGTATTTTCTCAGTGCCTTAGTGCCTTTGTGTAAAATCTTTTTTTCTGTGTCTTTATACCTTTGTTTAATTATTGGTTAATGGTTCATTTAATTTCTTCCGATATAAAATATGGAGCAGTTTATTCTGCGTTAGAGGAGAAAATAAATGAAACTATGTCTTAAATATACAGCATTATTCGTAATAATGATTCTTGCAGCAGGCTCAATGGCCTTTTCAGTTGAAGTAAGAATCAAGGATATTACCAGAGTAAAAGGTATGCGTAATAACCAGTTGATGGGAAGAGGTCTTGTCGTTGGTTTGAACGGATCAGGTGATAAAATCAAGTTTGCTCCTCAGCTTCTGATAAATGTATTTAAAAGATATGGAAATACCCTTAAACTAGCTGATCTAAAACTTAAAAATGTGGCTGTAGTTATGGTTACAGCAACGATACCTCCATATGTAAAAGAAGGTGACACAATAGACGTAAAAGTCTCTTCTCTAGGCGATGCAAAATCTATTAGATCGGGAATGCTTCTTCAGACCCCATTGATGGCAGCTAATGGGAAAGTATATGCTGTTTCACAGGGACCAATTACCATAAGTACTCCTTCAGGAAAAAGGGGAGGAGCGTCAGCAAGTGAGACTACAGGATATATTCAGAATGGTGCAATTGTTGAACAGGATATTAAAGAAAGTATAGTAAGTAATGATACCATTTCTCTATATACAGATAAACCAGACTTTGTTACCATCAGCCGTATAGTAAAAGCAATCAACTCAAAATTCAATAAATCAGTTGCAAGAGCAATTGATGCAAAAACAGTAAAGATTTCAATACCATATTCATTCATGGATAATGTCATTGATTATCTGGCAAGCATTCAGGAAATTAAAGTTATTCCAGATGAAGAAGCCGTAATTGTAATCAATAAAACAAGTGGAACGGTTGTAATGGGCGAAAACATCAGAATTTCACCTGTCGTTGTTTCTCATGGTGAAATCACTGTATCAATTGATGTAGGAAAAGAAGGCAGTGTTTTTGAAATTGATGGAACAAGTGTCAAACTGCTGGTTCAGAATCTTAATTCAATTGGTATTCTTCCTGCTGATTTGATTTCCATTTTACAGGCAATCAAAGAAAGCGGGGCTCTGAAAGCCAAAATCAAAGTAATGTAACCTGCGTCCTCAGTGAGCGAAGCTTGAATTTTTTTATATCCGTTCAAACTTGCGGAGCACATGAGTGCACCTCAGTTTGCCCAGATATAAAAAAATCCAATCTTCATCTCACTGAGAACGCAGGAACTAGTTATAAACAAAAAAATAAAAAAGACAAATAATACAATCTGCGACGCACAGAAGAGTGCGCATACGTTAAATAATGAAAATGTTTATTCTCCCAACGCCAATTAATACCTGCGGTGCACTAAATAGTACACCTAGGCATAAATTAGCTTGAAAAGAAAAAGATCAAAAACAACAACCTAACCTACGTACTGTGCGGCGTCAGGTCTCTCGTCGGATTTCGTTCTTTAAATGAGACCTGGACACCGCATCGCATACCATTATCCAATCCCATGTGTTATGCATATACTTTTAGCGACAGGTATTGTAATTGACAGGACCCAGTGATTTGTTTATCATAAAACTATGATTAAAACAAAAAAAAATACTTTAAGAATTATACTTTCATTTACTGTTATTGTATATTTAATGATACTTTCTGGTTGTTGTGGGGGATCAACAAGACGTCCTCATAGAGTTCCTTCTGGTCAGAGTGTTGAACAGGAAGAAGATACAGTAGTAAAATATATTGGTGAAACCTTTAAATATGTTGGTTCTTTGACTGGTGAAGCTAATCCAATCGATGTTTTTTCAAGTAACCTTCCTTCAGATTTGGCAAAAACAAAGATTACTGATTACATGAGACCGTTTAAACCTGAAAAAGAATCATATGGAAAGGTCTATTATCTAAGCTATCCAAATTCCGTTGTAGTCATAGATCCAATTCCTGCAACTGCAGATTTTATGCTGAAATGGAAGAATGCAGACCCTTTAGCAAGTAGCAGGATCAGGGTATATCCACCAAAGGTTGCAGCAAAAGAATACAATAATTCGACGAAATATGTATATGTTCATGATTATTATGACCCATACTATTATCATCGTCACAGGAACAGATATTTAAGTTTACATTTTCGTGGTCCATATAGAGGCTGGTATAATAGACATTATCGAAGCAGGTGGGGTGGGATGAGACCAAGATATAGTGGTGGCTACAGCAGATATCGCTATGGTGGTCGCGGAAACCGATACGGAAGCAGTCGAAGTTCTAGGGGGCGCAGTAAATCTTTTTCAAGTTCAGGTTTTCGGGGTGGCGGAAGCAGCTGGGGAAAATAG
>DAOVTB010000226.1 GCA_030633305.1 Candidatus Muiribacteriota bacterium | reverse complement strand
TTTCTTATCTTGGTGCTGCTGAAGTATGTGATCGTATCAATGGAACTTTGGAATGTCTTTCCTGAAAAAGAATATATATTTTACTGGTTTAAAATTTGCAGAGAAACTTGCTCTAAGGCAAAAAGTTTCCGGGTTTACAGTTGATAAAAAATATTCTGAAGACTCGAAAATTGACTGGAATGAACTTGTTTTAGATGAATTTGATGATCTTTTATCCAGGTCCAATATTGCAAAAAATGATGCAAAAGGAATGATTTTCAGGGTAACGATGAAGAAGTTTGGATTTTGGAAATCAATTTCAGATCAGTTAGATGGGTTTAATATCAAAAATGTACTTTTGTTGGATCGGATTCAGGATACTCATAATTTTGGCGCTATATGCCGTACTGCAAGATGGGCAGGCGTTGATTTGATACTTATACCACAGAAAGGGAATGCTCCGGTCGCGGAAGGAAGTCTTATCGCTTCCAGTGGTTATTTGCTTAATATGAGGATAATTGCAGGAAAATTAAATGAAATGACTAGTTATTTTAAGGATAAAGATTTTGAAATTATAAGCACAGTGGTGGATAACGGTATTTCTGGTCGCGAATGTTCTCGGAAGATCAATGGGAAAAACTTATTGATAATGATGGGAAATGAACGTTGGGGTCTCAGCAAAGAACTGGAACAGTTTAGTACGCAAAAATTAACGATTCCGATGGAAAATCAAGTAGATTCTTTAAATGTATCAGTCGCAACTGGAATTATTTTACATCAGTTGCTGATAGCGGGAGAATAAAGAAGGAAAACGACGATTTTGAAAGAACGAGAGAGGCAAAGTTGGGACACTACCGAAAAAACGTCTAAAATAAATGAATAAACTACTTCATAAAATTGACTTTATTTGGAAAGACAATTATACTGTTCCTGCTGTTTTTGGGTTTTTTGACAAAACAGGTGCCGAGATAGCTCAGTTGGTAGAGCAGCTGATTTGTAATCAGCGGGTCGGGTGTTCGAGTCACCTTCTCGGCTCCATTTAAATAAGGTACGGAGAGGTTCCCGAGTGGTCAAAGGGGGCAGACTGTAAATCTGTTGGCGGACGCCTTCGGAGGTTCAAATCCTCCCCTCTCCACCATATTGAATTTCACTGAGAAATTAAATAAAGGGAATGCCCATTGCCCATGTAGCTCAGCTGGTTATGAGCGCATCCTTGGTAAGGATGAGGTCCCCGGTTCGAATGCGGGCACGGGCTAAAGAGTATTGCAAGAGAAAAAAGGAGGAGGCCAAGATGGCTAAAGAAAAATTTGTAAGAGACAAGACTCATGTCAATATAGGAACTATTGGACATGTGGACCATGGTAAAACTACTTTGACTGCTGCCATTACAATGAACCTCGCAAAAACAGGACTTAATGTTGATGTGAAAAGTTATGCGGACATTGATAATGCACCAGAAGAAAAAGAGAGAGGTATCACAATTAATACCGCTCATGTTGAATATGAAACAGAGAACAGGCATTATGCTCACGTTGACTGTCCAGGACATGCTGATTATGTAAAGAACATGATCACTGGTGCTGCACAGATGGATGGTGCAGTTCTTGTAGTAAGTGCTGCTGATGGTCCAATGCCTCAGACAAGAGAACATATCCTTCTTGCTAGACAGGTTGGCGTTCCTTATATCGTTGTATTTATGAACAAGACTGATCAGGTTGATGATGATGAACTTCTTGAACTTGTTGAAATGGAAATCCAGGAACTTCTTGATGCATATGACTTTCCAGGAGATGATACACCAATCATCCGTGGAAGTGCATTAAAAGCTATGGAAAGTGGAGCAGGCGATAGAAATGATCCAGACACAAAATGCATTTTTGAATTGATGGATGCAGTTGATACATTTATTCCAGATCCAGAAAGAGATATTGATAAACCTTTCTTGATGCCTATTGAAGATGTTTTTTCAATCACAGGTCGTGGAACAGTTGTAACAGGCAGAATCGAAAGAGGAGCTGTTAAAGTTGGTGAAAAAGTTGAAATAGTTGGTATTCGCGATACAACAGAAACAACTTGTACTGGTGTTGAAATGTTCCGTAAATTATTGGATTCAGGACAAGCTGGCGACAATGTTGGACTGCTTCTTCGCGGAATTGATAAAAAAGGTGTTGAAAGAGGTCAGGTTATTGCTAAACCAAAATCAATTACCCCACATCTTAAATTTAAAGGCGAAGTTTATATCCTTAAAAAAGAAGAAGGTGGAAGACATACTCCTTTCTTTACCGGATACAGACCACAGTTCTTTTTTAGAACAACTGATGTTACTGGTTCGATCAAACTTCCAGACGGTATTGAAATGGTAGTTCCTGGTGATCATGTCACAATCGATGTTGAACTTATTCAACCTATTGCTATGGAACAAGGACTTAGATTTGCTGTTCGTGAAGGTGGAAGAACTGTTGGATCTGGAGTTGTTTCTGAAATAGTAGAATAACATTGAGGGTTAATTGGTATGAGAACTAAGATCACACTCGCATGTGGAGACTGCAAACGCAGAAACTACATAACGAAGAAAAACAAAAGAAACACGAAAGACAGGATCAACATTAGTAAATATTGCAGATTCTGTAGAAAACATACTGAGCATAAAGAAACAAAATAGTATTATCAAGGCTAGTAGCTCTAACTGGCAGAGCACCGGACTCCAAATCCGGGGGTTGCGGGTTCGAATCCCTCCTGGCCTGATACTATACTTAAAGGAATAATGAGGTTCAGACAATGAAAAAATTGATAGAATTTCTGAAAAAGGTGAGAACCGAACTTAAAAAGGTTACATGGCCGGGGTGGCAAACGATTAAATCATCTACTACCGCTGTTGTTGTTGTCTCTTTATTTTTTGGAATCTATATCGGTCTTGTAGACATGGCAATGGACTTTGTGTTTAAAAATTACTTGCTGAAATAGATTTCGAGGGAGAGGAAGAAAATGGCTGAAAGAAGATGGTATATTGTTCATACATATGCCGGAATGGAACAAAAAGCTAAGCTTAATCTTGAACAAAAAGTGACTTCCATGAGTATGGAAGAGCAGATATTTGAGATTATAATTCCGGAAAAGGACGTTACTGAACCTAAAGGTAAGAAGGATAAGAAACCTAAACAGACTAAGAAAAGACTGTTTCCTGGGTACATTATTGTTGAAATGCAGGAAACAAATGAGAATGTTGAATTTGTTAGGAATACTCCTGGTGTAACCGGATTTGTGACCATAGGGAAAAAAGTTGTACCACTTGATCCTATGGAGCTTGACAGTATATTCAGACAGATGGGTATCGCTGAAGATGATAAAAAACAGGTTGAAATCGAAATAGAAGTTGGACAACGCGCAAGAATTCTTGAGGGTCCATTTACTGATTCTTATGGTGTCATACAAGAAGTTGATGCCGTTAGAGGTAAGTTAAAACTTGCTGTTAATATCTTTAACCGAGAAACCACTGTAGAAGTGAATATAGATCAGATAGAGGAAATCTAGAAGGAGACAAAAGTGGCTAAGAAAATTATTGGACAGATTAAACTACAGGTTCCTGCCGGAAAGGCTACACCTGCGCCTCCAGTTGGACCAGCATTAGGTCAACATGGCGTAAATATAATGGGATTTGTAAAGCAGTTTAATGATAAAACTGCAAAACAGGCTGGAATGCTTATTCCAGTAGTAATCACAGTTTATGCTGACAGATCGTTTAGTTTTATTACTAAAACGCCACCTGCAGCAGTGTTATTAAAGAAATATGCTGGAATCGAAAAAGGTGCAGCTAATTCTCTTGAAGAGAAATGTGGAACTATTTCAAAAGAGAAAGTTAGGGAAATTGCAGAGCTTAAACTTGTTGATCTTAATGCTTTTACTATTGAATCAGCAATTAAGATTATTGAAGGTACTGCAAGAAGTATGGGTTTAACTGTAGAAGAATAACCCATATAATAAATATTAAAAAAGGAGGATGTCTGTATTATGTCTAAAAGCGGAAAGAAATATCTTAACGTTAAAGATAAGCTTGTAAAAGATAAGCGTTACGACATGCGGGAAGCCATTGAATTTATTAAGAACAATGTATTCACAAAGTTTGATGAAACTATTGATGTTGCTGTTAAACTTGGCATAGACCCCAGGCACTCTGATCAGCAGGTTCGTGGAAGTATTGTTTTACCAAACGGTCTTGGAAAAAAAATAACAGTAGTTGTTATTGCCAAGGGTGAAAAACAGATGGAAGCAAAAAGTGCTGGTGCAGATCTGGTAGGTTCCGATGACGTGATTGAAAAAATCAAATCAGGATGGTTAGATTTTGATACGGTTATTGCTACACCTGATATGATGAGAGATGTAAGCAAGATTGGTAGGATTTTAGGTCCAAGAGGAATGATGCCAAATGCAAAAGTTGGAACTGCGACTTTTGATGTTGAAGGTGCTGTTAAAGATGCGAAGGCTGGTAAAGTTCAGTATCGTGTAAATAAACAGTCTGTTATTCATGCACCATTTGGTAAATGTACATTTGAAGCTGAAAAATTGTTTGAAAATGTTGTATCACTAATAGATGCTATACAAAAAGCAAAACCTGTTGTTGCTAAGGGAACTTATTTTAGAAGTATTTCTATAAGTTCTACTATGGGACCAGGTTTAAAGATTGATGTGTCTTCGTTATCGGAACACATCAAAGGATTATAGTTTAAATAAGGTCGAAGAAGTTTGGTATCCTTTACGGGATTTAAAATATTGAAAGATAAACCAGCGGAGACCGGAAAGCTGTAAATTAGAAACACTTAGATTGTTTATAATAAAGCTCCGGTTGTCAATCGACGGCCGGAGCATTTTACTTTTTGAGAAAGGAGGAGAATAAATGCCGCAACCTTATAAGATTCAGAAAGTTGAAGAATTTAAAAAACTGGTTGATGGAGCTAAGTCCATAGTCTTTACTGGCTATAGAGGGCTTACTGTTGAAGAGATAACTGATCTTCGTACTAAGCTTCGTGAAAGTAATACTACATATAGTGTTATTAAGAACAATCTGTTCAAGATTGCTATTAAAGACTATGAATATGTAAAAGATGCTGAACATGTACTTGAAGGGCCTGTTGCTGTTGCTATCAATCATGATGATGGAGTTGCGCCGCTTAAGATATTAACTGAATTTGCAAAGAAGAACAAAAAAATAGAACTGAAAGCGGTTATACTTGATGGAAAATATTTTGCTAAAGAGCAGATTGAAGAACTAAGCAATTTGCCTGGTAAGGAACAATTACTTGGAATGCTTGCGAATGTACTGCAATCACCAATGCGAAGACTTGTTAAAGCTCTTAGTACGCCAACCGAACAACTTGTTGGTGTATTAAATGCTGTTGCTGAGAAAAAAGAGTAAATGAATAATTTAAGATTGTAATATCTTAAAATATTATATTATATTAATGGAGGTCATAAAAATGACAAAAGAAGATATCATAAGCACGATTGAAAAGATGACAGTTCTTGAACTGAATGAACTTGTAAAAGAACTTGAAGAAAAATTTGATGTTAAAGCAGCTATGCCAATGGCTTTTGCTGGACCAATGCCAGGTGCAACTGCAGCGGCAGCGGAAGAAGAAAAAACAGATTTTGATGTTGTTCTTAAAGGTTATGATGCAAAATCAAAGATCAAAGTTATCAAAGTTATCAGAGAAATTACTGGTCTTGGACTTAAAGAAGCTAAAGCTGTTGTTGATGGTGTCCCAACCAACATTAAAGAAGAAGTTTCTAAGGACGATGCTGAAAAAGTAAAAGCTCAAATCGAAGAAGTAGGTGGAGAAGTCGAAATAAAATAAAAAATACTTTTGATTTGCACTTGACAAATATAAATGAACAAGTATAATTTAAGTGGAAGATATGAAAGGCATCAACGGAAAGAAAGTTTCCGGTTCATTTATATTTAAATAAGCGGGCAAAAGAATAAAATAATAATATAAGGCCCACATAGCTTAATTGCTATGTGGGCCTTTTTCTTTTCAAAGGAGGTGTAGTATAAAGTATAGAGTATAACTTGAGAAGATGTTAAAACAGAATTAAATGGAAAAGAAAAAGAAAACCAAAAACAAAAACTAAAAAAAGAGGAGTAAGAAAAATGTTAAAACTAAACAAAAAAATAGCAAGACTTTTAGTAGTATTTATGATGTTCACGTTTGTAATCGAATTAGGTGCTTTCGCACAGTATATGCCAGTTGGAGCAAATCCATATAATCAGGCAGCTGTTGTAGATTTGACACCAAGTGTTATCAAGACACCTGTTACTAATGCGACATTATGGACAAAAGGTAAAGTAGTAACAGCGGCGAGTTGGGCAGGTGCACAGATTAATAAAGGTTGGGTTGCGCTGGACACAAATATTGCAAAACCAGGAGCAACTGGATTACCAGTAGCTGGAAGCAATAGTGGATCTACAACAGGACCAGGACAGACTACAACAGGACCAGGACAGACTAAAATAATGGTTGGAGAAACAGTAAAGGTTCCTACAACAAGTTCTACTGGTGCAATTTCAAAAGCTCAGGCAATGCAGAACCTTGGTATTTCGCAGGATGCTCGTGGTGTATATCATCAGAAAGGTGTTCAGGGTGCAATAACAACTAAAAGTGCTCAGGGACAGATCATTAATACTATGGATGCTGGTGGAGCAAAAGCAAGCACTGTAACTGACGTATCGATGAAACCTGCTGCTAACGGTAAAGTAACTGTTAAAGCGACACAGGCTAATGGTGCAGTAATGGAAAGAACATTTTCACAGGCTGATCTTAACAGTGGAAAAGTAAAAGTACAGTATAATAAAAACACTGGTGAATACAGAGTTACTGAAAATGGTAAAGTAACTGTTGGAGAAGGTGTTCCAGGGCAGAGTGCGCCAGGACAGGGTACACCAGGTCAGGCAGCTGGAAGCA
>DAOVTB010000161.1 GCA_030633305.1 Candidatus Muiribacteriota bacterium | reverse complement strand
CCAGTTACAGTTTTCTTTGTCAAGAAGTTTTTTAATATTTTATGCTCTATTATCCAATGGTATACTAACTGCTGATCGTTTTTTTCTTCAAATTCCTTTCATAACATGAGTTTAACGTTTTTTGACAAAGTTCTGCATATTATAATAAAGTCATTGAAAAAAATTTAAAACTCCACATATACCAATACTTTACAACATCTTATTATTTTATAATTACTAACTTTTCACAATGACTTTTATATATATTATATATATCATTTAATGGTGAGGCGAATTGGGACAGGAACATTTCGTGGTAAAATTTTGTTTTCCTGTTATTCGGATTAAACTACCAGTCGATAGGAAAATAATCTTTTAAGAATTTGCCACACCAATGCTTGCCAGTTAATATACCATGAAAAAAAGGATCACATACTCTGGCAGCACCATCAACTATGTCGAGAGGCGGCTGAAAATCATGGAAATCTTCCTTATGTTTAACCAGATTGACAGGGTCTTCATCAGTTACCCAGCCAGTGTCAACGGCATTCATGTATATACCAAATTTAGCCAGATCTCCTGCGGCAGTATGAGTTAACATATTCAAAGCGGCCTTTGCCATATTAGTATGCGGATGACGGCTTCCTTTTTTAAATCTCATAAATTTGCCTTCCATCGCTGAAACATTGACAATGTGCTTTTGTCCAGTGAAGTCAAGTTTCATTAATTCTGCAAAACGATTACATAACACAAATGGAGCCACGGAATTGATAAGTTGAAGTTCCAACATTTCTGAAGTTTGAATTTCTCCAAGCTTTAAACGCCAGGAATTAGTAGTTCGAAGGTCCACCTGCTGAAGATCAGCATCCAGTTTTCCTGCAGGAAAGACTTTTGGTACATCCAGCGAATTGTCATAAGAATAAGGAATCTGGGACAACTCTGCTGACATACGCAAACCAACACCAGGAGCAGTACCATTCCAGGTCACTGGTAAATCCTTATTTGTATCTATGTTTTCCTTTATTTGATCATATTTTAGTTGCGAAAGACAAGTCTGATACTGCTTCAGAATAGTCTGAGCATTTTTTGGAAAACTTGTCACCTTTGCGTTTTCATTTTCCATTAGATGGGAATAAAAACCAGCGGGTCGACGTACTGTCTGAGCAGCATTGTTTATAAGAATATCCAATCGCTTATAATTTTCTATAATATAATTACAAAAAAGTTCTACGCTCGGAGTATGGCGCAAATCCAGACCATAGACCTGAAGCCTGTGTCCCCAATCAAAAAAATCCGGTTCTTTAGAAAACCTTAATGCGGCATCATTTGGGAAACGAGTTGTAGCAATAACAATTGCTCCAGCTTTTAACATCATCAAAGCAGACTGGTATCCAATTTTTAACCTGGAGCCTGTGATTAAAGCGATCTGCCCTTCTAAAGATGCAGTTTGAAAGCGTTTTTCGTAATTGAGTTCTGCACATTCCATGCACATGGTGTCATAAAAATGATGAAGTTTTGTAAATTCCGCTTTACAGACATAACAATTACGAGGTGTATCCAATCTTTGTTCTATTTCTTCATGTTCATTTTCTTTTCCAGCATGCGAAATCTGTTTTGGTGCAGTAAATACCGAGATTTCTCTTGCTTTTCTGATTCCAGTCGCTGCTCTTGTCCTGCGCTCTTTTTCTTTTACAGCTTTTCGTTTATGACGTTTTCTATCCTTTTTTCGCTTCTTCTTTTCCTCTGGATCGGGGTGAGAAATTTTTCCAGCAGCCACAATCAAGGCAATACGCTGAGCTTCAGTCAGGTTTTCGAGAAGTTCGAACTGATCTGCAATCTTTTCCAAAACTGATATGCATTCGATCAAGTCAGCAGCAGTTTCTTGTTTATCAACATTATTTTTATCTGAATCATTGGTATTCACGATTTTGTATCATTCCCCACTTAGTAAAATCCTGCAATTATAGATGATTTGCACTTATCTGTCAAGGTGAATTGCTACCACTTAACAGTTTCAAAAACTCTTGGACCAGCAGTATGTATCGCTGAGTCATCAGCTCGAACTGTTGTTATTCTCCACTTGTATTGTTTACCCAATTTAATAATTCCAGCTGGTAACTTAAATTTAAACAAGGATAAACGCTCATTTCGACGTTTAAACTTTTTTTTGTAAACAGTAATAAATCCATGTGTACTTTTTTCATGATCTCCAACTTCAAAAACAAGGTATTTCCCAGCCGGATTCTCCCATTTCCATTCAAAAAATGGAGTTGATGAAAAAATTCGGCTTACATTATTTGGACTTATTGTCTGTAGTCTTTCTTTCCATTCTTCTGAATTTGAACCGTTTACAATCTTTATTCTGTTATAGTCTACAATTTCTTTTTTTTTCTTCTTTCTTGACTTATCTCCATCAAAAAACAACAGGAATACTCTGATGTTATAATGCATATAGAATTTATCTCCTATCTGCTTGATCATATTACCATTATTGATGGAATATTTTAATTTATTAAATTGACTATTTTTCATTTCTTTCCTTAACCAGGAAAGCTTTTTTGTAAGTGGCCCAAACATTTTACTTTTATCATCTGAAAGGTATTCATCAATATCATTATTAAAAAGAATAAATAAATCACAGAAAGGAAAATTCTTTAAGTTAATAGGTTTTAATGTCTCAACAATATCATTGGAAATGAATTGATAATCGTTTGAATATTCATTTTTTTTAAACCAGAATTTCACTGACTTCCTAGTTCTGCGATCATATCTTTGTATTGAAACTTTTTGTGTTGATTTGAATAATTTCAAAATTTTCTGGTCTTCAAATTGAAATTTGAAGCATGTCTCGGCTGTCAATCCCTGCCCAGGACGAGGGAATATAATTTTAAGACAGTACAAATTAACATATGATGTGAAAATAACTATGAATAAAATGAATGTCGATTTTACTATTCCTAACCTCATATAAGCATTGTATCATATGTAGTGAAAAACATAAGAATATGCTATTCTTATATAAACAAGTTGAAAATGGTCTAAAAATGAAATTGAAAAATTCAATATTTACGTTTTTATCAATATTTTTGCTTTTCAATTTTGTTTTTTCCATACAAAATTATCAGATTGAAGTTCTTGCTCCTCTTTCGCCTTTTGACATTGATAATTCTAAACCTTTTCTTAAATTTAAAGTTAATGGAAAAAATGTGACTAAAGTTGAGAACATAGGATTTGATGTTACCATCGCAGATCCTAAAGGAAATTCTTCATCAGACACTGTTACTAAAAGAACATGGATAAAATTTAGTCCTGATAATTTTAAGAACATCGGATATAACAGCTTTCTTGTCAAAAAATGCGATTTTGAATTTGGATATGGTGATTTTGCAGAGATTAAAATCATTTTTCCTGAAAAAAAGCTTCTTTATCTTTGTAATACTAAAGATGAAATAGAATCAAAAATGCCCAAAGCATTCAGTAAACTGGCTGGCCTAAGAAAAAAAGGTCTTGATGTAGAAGCATATTCCGGTTCTAAAATGATTGTACATAAAAATAGAAAGTACTCTCTTTCATATGCAATTTTACATTATTCAGTTCCAATTTATATCTATTTTTTGAAAGTAAATGTATCCGATTCTAATCAAGTTCAAAAAAGTTCAATCAAGGTTATATCTGAACAGACGGTAATATTGAAAGATTCTGATGGTGATGGGGTTTATGATAAATATGATGCTTTTCCAAATGATCCGGACAAAGCTAAAGACACAGATAAAGATGGTATTTGTAATCGACTGGATTTTGATGATGATAATGATGGTTGCCTGGATTATGAGGATTTTAAACCTTTAGATCCACGCGAGCAGAAAGATACAGATGGTGATGGATACGGAGATAATTACGATAAATTTCCAGATAATAAAAATGAATATCGTGACTCAGACAGGGACGGAATCGGTGATAACAGCGATCCGGATAATGATAATGACGGTGTTCCAAATGAACTGGATTTTGCACCATATGATCCAAGAGTATCAAAAAATCCTGTGACTCCAAAAAACAAGATTAAAAGCAATACAGATGAAGACAAAAAAGATTCTAAGGGTAATACAGAGAAAAATAGTAATCATGGGGTTGCAAGGTAATAATTTTTTTTACAATATTAAAAACAAACTAGTTAACTATACTATACATGAATTTTATATTCTTTGAAGGCAAAAGAATAAAAAAAAGAATTGCGATTCCAATGCAAAAAAAGAAAATCGATGCGAGTAATAAAAAAAATGATTCGATAGGTTTTTTTATTTCATTTCCTTTATTCTCTTCTTTAACATTTAACTTTAATTCATATAATATGAAAAAACCCATACTACAAAAAATATAAACAGCTGTGAAAGGAATCCATATCGATAATTTCGCTTGAATAAAAATAATTAGAACGTAAGTGGAAATAATTGATAATGATAAATAAGATAAACCACGAGTCACTATTTCAGGTTCTTTTTCTTCCTCATGTTTTCGCTTGTGACGACGACGTGGTTTATTTTCAGGAATTTTATTTTTAACTACTTTGGGGTTTTCAACAAATGACGCTTCACATTTAAAGCAATATTCACGATCCAGGGAATTTATTGCTTCACATTTTGGACATTTTTTCATCAAAAGACTCCATGAAAATATCTATTTCTGAGACATAATTCTCAACTGGTAAACTCTTCTTGATTGCGAAGATTTTCACCATTTTTAGCAATTTGAGTGATACTACAAACAAGAAAATCTATAATCTCTGCTTTAATATATCTGAGATTAGTCAAAGCTGAGAAATGAATCGAATCCGGTGTAACATTAATATGCTGTCTGATGCATTTGGTTTCTTCATCAAAAATCTTTACCAGCAAATCAAAAATTTTATTATCTTTAATTAATTTCAGTATCCAATCAGGATCAAGAGCATAAATATCGTAATCCTGATATTCAAATATCTCACCACCATATTTTTCTACATATTTTTCTTTCAAATACTTTCTTAAAAATGTTTTTAGCTTCCCGCTTGTATTATCATTTGCAGGAATTTTACCAATAGAACTTCGTGTTTTAAAATCTCCAGATATATGAATATCAAGAGAATGACCAATATAGTTTATAGTTCTTACATCTCCAAAATATTGCCTGTTCTTTACTGGTTTACAATAAATATCAACTTTTCTCTGGTCAATTTCACCATGATAATGTCTACCATCCGCAGCATAAGATTCACTTTTAAGTCCAAGATTTTTAAAAAAACCATCCAGATTCCCTGCCATTTCACGCATTCCCCACAACATAAATTTCACTGAACCTATAAGTACAGCAAAACCCATAATCATTAAAGATATCCCTATCTTTAATTTATGAGGTGCATATTTATACGAAAGAAGCCTATCCATACTGATTACTAACCCACCTGAAACAAAAAGACACAGGAATATCAGAACCAGCAATAAATACATCATGATGTAAAATCCAGGTTTTTTTGGTTTCATACATTCACTCCCTATTAATAATTTGAAAGTATTCCTTACAGATAAATATATCACGTACAGTCTAAAAAAACATATCGTTTTAAAAAGGATAAAACTTGGGAATGTACTCTTGAAGTTACTTTTTTTGAACATTTCTCAATATCTCTATAAAGTGACAGTTATGAGAAAACGTTAAACGGAACACTGATATTGGTTAAAGTATAAATTGTATAGAAACTATTCTAAAAATGAATAAAAAAATGAATAATTATTCCTGCTAAAAGAAAAACAGGCACTACAACACCAAAAATCATCCTAATATTCTCGATTCTAGGTGCTGAAGAATAAAAATTCCCATCTTTATAAATTTCAAGTTTTCCAGGAAGCTGATCAAGAAGGAGGGAATCTTCTGGCGCAACTCGTAAATAGATTATTCTCTCCATAATGTCATCCTCAATTGATTCTGTATTTTCGTAAAAAATATCAGTTACTTCAACATGTTCATATTTTTTTCCATCTGATGCTGTAAAAGAAAAAGTCACTGTATCATTAGCTTTTAGTAAATCACCATTTTTTTTATATATCAGTTTACCCATAGTTATGTCCCCATATTCAAGAATTCTCGTTTGCTTAATTCCAATGCATAATGTGTAAAAAGTAATAAATAGACATAAAATTATATACATAAAAAAATCTTCATGCTCATCCCAGGGTGGTACTGTAAATGTTCCTTTTATCCTTGATAATTCTGGCTTTTTTATTGCATATTCAATTTTTACAGAACTGCCTTTTTCCAATTTACTGTTCCATGCAAATGATTCTGATAAAATGACTCTACCATCCGGAAGAGAGAATTTAAATGATAATTTGACAGCCTTAACCAGCATAGTATCACCATAAACTGCTTTAGTCCCAGTAACAATTCCTGAAGTAGATTTTATACCTTTTGAATGATATTTCCATTGAAGAAATGATCTGTTACTTGCTAAATAAAATAGAAACAGACAAAAAATCATTGTATAGATTACGACCAATCTGGAATTGCTAAAGATTACATTCATCCTTAGCTTAAATGAAAGATACCTTGGTGCTGGAGCCAGCGTGAATTTTCTTTTATAAATTGGTTCATCAATTTTAACAAATGGTATTTGTTTTTTATCTCCATCAAACTTGATTCCACAGTGAACACAGGTTTTTGCTTTTTCACTTACCAGTTTGCAACAATCCGGACATTTGTAAGAATTTTTACCCATAATATTTTTCCATTTAAAACAACTTTTTCATTTGAAGTGATTATTCACCATCGTGAAGATGGGCTAGCCTTTTCTATTAATATGATGTCCCTATCTTTTCTCCAACCTTATAAAGCTTGTT
The DNA here is from genome assembly GCA_030633305.1 of Candidatus Muiribacteriota bacterium. GTDB lineage: Bacteria > Muiribacteriota > DAOVTB01 > DAOVTB01 > DAOVTB01 > DAOVTB01. Next base: position 3,807 of record DAOVTB010000161.1, on the reverse strand, counting down.
GAGTTCAGCATTAAATTCCTTAATTACTCCAGGTTGGAATATAAGACAGTGTGTTGATCCACCAAATTGAAAATACCCTAATTCTTCACCTTTTTTGATATGGTATCCTGGCTTTATCTTTTCATCAATAATACAAGATGAAATTTCTACCATCCCAACTGGCATAAAACACATTAAACCGATTTTTGGATCATCAGCTTCAATAAAAATAAGAGCGCGGGTTTGTACATGAGTAATATAACCTTCTGAATGATCCTGATCGGTTGGATCCTGCCCCATTGAATCTGCCTGGCTAAAATACAATCCATCTTTTACATAAGCCCTTTTTATTGTTCCCGAAACAGGACTGTGCCATCGATGATAATTAAAAGGGCTTAGAAATGCCTGATACACAGTTCCACCTACAAATTTATCAACTGATTCATCATTTGCCAGCATATCGTTTAATGAATAAGGTTGTGATTTAATCCAGAATTTATTATATTTTTTTACATTATTACTTATTTTATAGACTGTTGAATCACAAGCACTGACAATAACTTTATTGTTTTCTGGCTCTGCAACTGGACGGGCACCTTTTGCCAGCTTTCTAGTAAAAAAATCATTCCAGGATTTAAAACCCCAATATTTATCATTTGGAGCATACCTGTAATCACTCATATTTAACTTCTTTAAAGCATTTTTACCTTTCCAACCTTTTGTAGAATTATTAATTACATACAAAGATTTTTCGCTATCAAGAAAATCAGTCCAAACCGCTAGAAGTTTCTTAAACATATTATTAATTTTTGCATTGCGATATGCTTCAAATCCAGCAGGTGTTCCCATTGTCCAAATAAGTATCTCTGAGAATGGAGTTCCAACAAGAAGTGTTTCATTATATTCAGGTGCAATTTTCAAGACATCATTAAGCTTTGATAACATTTCATCTATGCTTTTTAAATGCTTCGTTTTATATTTTTCAGGAATCTGATCGATCATCCGTGTTAAACACATTCTGACAACAGGATCGTTATCTATTAGTTCCTTGAATTCTAAAATGACTGGATGAAAAGTTGTTTTATCTTCGGCTATCCCAAAGCCAGAAAACAATAATAGACAAAAAAACATTGCTAATAAAATTTTTATAATTTTTTTCATTTTAACGATTCCTTTAGACTAAAGACTTTTTAACAATATAAGTATAACGAAATAATAAATGTAATACAAGAATCACCACATTCTTCATTTACTTTTTCGTCTTTTCCTAATCACGAGCCTAATTGCTAAATATGGGGTTCCACCATTTATATGTGTATTTTATGTGTTTTAACATTCTTTACTTGTTTTTGATTTCCTCAGCGAATACAATTTAAAAAGACATTTATTGATGAATAATTCTGATAGTAAAGGATTAATAAAGGATCTGTGAAAAAATTATATTTGTTTGTAACTATTTTTTTTTTATCTGGAGCCATATTTTGTAATCAAAATATAGAAACTCTGTTAAAAGATTCCCTTGACGGCGACTCTGAGAAAGCATTTATTTTGTTGTCCCGCTTTGGAAGTTACCGTGTTGTTGAACTCAAAAGAAATGAACTAGTAGATATTCTTTCGGATGCCGCTGAAGTTGGCAGTCCCACTGATATCCTTCATCTTGCTACTTTTTATCATGTTATTGATAGTGATAATAATATAAATAAAGCTGAAAATTTATATCTTAAAATAGTTGATAATCCAAAACATGGATACATCGGCGGAATCTACGGTTTGGGGAAAATGATTTTTTATGGAGAAGGAATAAAAAAGAACCAGAAAAACGGATTGAATATGATTCGCCGTGCTGCACTTAGGAACGAAAGTAATGCAATGCTCTTATTGGGTCATATTTATAGTGATGATGACTATTTAAAAAAAGATCTTAATAAATGTCGAAAAACTCTAAATTTGTTCTTGAAATTATCTGAAAATAATCCCTTGATTTCAAATGCAAAAAAAATGCTATCTAGCATTATGATCAGCAAAGACAAACAGACAGAACACCAATCTAGAAATTGAAATGCAAATAGTTATAATTTTGTTAAGTGTCTCAAAAGGACTCGGCAGTCTGACCAACATAACTTCCATCATATCGTTCTGTCCCCACAAGTTTCTGGAAGACGAACTGACAAATGGCCGTGCCCGGATAGACCTCTAAAGGCGCCGGTCCGAAGTTACTCATTTCCAAAACCTGCTGGCTGTCTATGCCGGGACCCATGAACGGGGCACTGATATGAACCATCAGGCCAAGTCGGGCGAAACGGCTGCGTCCCTCCAGCCATCCACAGAGACCTGGTCCCAATGTAATGCGCTCCAGTGTAATACCAAGCACCGTTTCTCCTGGCATGATGAGGATGTGCTCCCCATCAGCTACCTCCAACTTGTCAGTAACCATACGATAGTCAGTATTCTCTCGCACCTGGATTACCTGATGCACCTTTCGAAATACACGAAAAGTACTGGCCAACGTAAGATCAACCGATGCAGGTCCCACCAACTCTGGCGAAAAAGGAGTGATGCAGATAATCCCTTGCTCGATTGCTTGTAAAATAGCTTGTTTTCCTAGTATTGACATGGTTTGCCTTCCTCGTGTTCATCATATTACTTTACTGCGAGTTTAACGAAATAATATATAGGTGTCAAGTTGAGATGTGGACATATATATCCGGGGACATAATACTCATTTCAATGAACATAATTATTCATAAGACAATAGGCGATAAAACGGATTCCAAATCGATCTCCTTGTTCCCGAAGCAGATTCAAATAATTTATGCAATCACCAGAATTTCTGAAAACAGGCAGAGATCGGACTCCACGTTGAACAATATGATGTGGATGTCCTGTTAGCACAACTCTAGCAATTCTTCTCACATTTTCCCTAAATTTTTCTTATAGAAGAAATGTATTCATTTTTTATGCCAAAAGTAAAAGTCCTATTGAATCTGAAGTGTCGAAGTTTTTGATTTTTGTACTGTGTCAGAATGAAACAAAACTTGTTTCAATCTGGCTTAAAGTTAACTTTCAATTAAGTATTATGTCCCCAGATACCATTCTCTTCAGCCCTTGGATTGGAACGAGTACTTCACTGGACCTTTACTCATTTAAGTGGGTTAAAAATAGAAGTTAGCCCAGTATATCATCGATGCTGTTAAAGCCATACACCGGGGGAATGCCAGACATGAATTCCGTGGTCAGGCTTTCGCTGTCCAATAACAATTTATTCCCTTCGATGATCTTCTCATTGCGCAATTGCTGAGCCCAACCGATGATGCTGTCAATGGTTGGAACTTCCAGAGTTAGTTGATCAGCAATCCATTTTGCGATGCACAGACCATAATGAATGTCGTCTGTAAAGAAGCGGTGGTCTTTGTCTATGACCCATTCGCCGCTTTCTAATTGAATGGTGGGTGGCTTGATGGCTCCCAACGTCAGCGAAGTCGTGAATGACTCGCGAATGTCGGTGTTTTTCGACTGGTGTGAGAGTCGCTCCAGACTCAGATAATCAAGCATATATTGAAAATCCTGCTGAGGATATTTTTCTTTAATGGCTTCTCGAATTTTAGAGTACTCCACATCTAATTCCTGTAGAAGGTCAGCTGATTTTTGGTCATAGTCGCGATAAAAATAGGGAATATCTTCTTTGTCTTCCCATTTTCCATCGTATCGTAGAAACAAACCGTAGCAACGCGATGGATGGATGATTTGGTTATCGACAGAAAGAGTCAGGGACAAAAAATTAGCAGCCTGTCGGAAAGACCCTTTTTTCAACCATCGCTCGCAAATATT
>DAOVTB010000214.1 GCA_030633305.1 Candidatus Muiribacteriota bacterium | reverse complement strand
AATAATACTACTCGTGTTCGATTTCTTTGGACAATAGAAACTGATGAAAAAGAATACTCTGGTATTTCAGGATTTGTTCTAGTTACCGATGAAGCCGGGAAGCTTGGTATTGCAAATTTCAACGGTAATCGATTTTACGAATAACCCACCTATAATTATATTTTTATTAACTATTTTCTCAGCGATCTCTGCGCGAGATCTTCTTTATCCTTTGTCTCATTATCTTCTTTGACAAAACCTTAGCAATTTTTTTTATTTTTTATTCCTAAATTTCTAAAATTGATTACCGACAACTTGTTTGTCATCGATGGATATATAACCGTCGGAAGACAATGGAGACAATATGTTTAATTAAAAAAAAATAAAAAAAGTTAAAGGGGGTATGTTGCTGGGAAAATAAAAGAAAACGAAAGAAAATGGGAGTAATTGTTCATTATTTGTCAAATATGACATTAAGTAATGCTACAGATAGTGTCGATAATCTAATTAGAAGAGGAATTTCCAGTTGAAAAAAACACTCAGCTGGCTCAGATGCCACGGATGGTATGAAAAGCTAAACCAGGAGGGAAGGAAAGATGGTATTGACTATTGATAGTAACCACTTTATAGGCGGTATTGGAAGTGGACCAAAAAAGATTGGTTCACGAAAGAAAGCGTCCGGAACGAAAGAAGTGAAGAACGATCAGTCTTTTGAAAATAAACTTGTAGAGAAAAAAGACCAGGTTGCTCAGACACAGAAAAAGGCAGGAATGCCGCAGGAACAGAATTTTAGAATTTCCCGACAGGGTCAGTTTATCAAGAATATTGCTGAAAAATTTGAAGAAACTCCTGACGTAAGGAAGGAAAAAGTTGAGCAGATCAAGAAACTGATTAGAGAAGGAATGTATGATGTAAGTCCTGCTGCTGTTGCTGAGAAGATGTTGAAAGATCCGGAAACTGCTGCTAAATTACTAAGACCGATTATTTGACTTTATCGCGGAGTATTTAATTTTAAGGTGAAATAAAAATGATAGAAAAACTAATAAAAATACTGGGAAGTGAAATATTGATTTGCAAAGAACTTGTAAATCTTGCATTGCAGAAAAGAGAATTTATCATAAACAATGAAGCAGAAAAACTAACAAATAATCTTGCAAAAGCAGAACAGCTGGTTAAACAGGTATATCAGTTGAAAGAAGACAAAGTAAAACTTTTTGAAGAATCAAATGTTACGACTATGAATGATTTACTGGAAACATTTGAAAAAGTGGAAAAAACTAGAGTAAATGTACTTCTTGTTGAAAAAAGAACTATTTCTGAGGATCTTAGAAAAGAAGAAAAATTGAATCAGAGACTGGTTGAAAATCAACTTGATGTTGTTAAGTTTATGCTTAATATGATTAAACCGAAAGAGGTTATTCCTACTTATAACAGAAGAGGAGTAAGCAAAAAAACGGGGAATTTGATAGGCGTTAATTTTAAAGGATAATAGGAAAAAATTATGTTCTCAGAATTTGGTGCAATTGAAATAGGTAGACAGGCTCTAAATGCTCAGCGACGGGCTTTAGATGTTACTGGACATAATATAACAAATGTCAATACTGAAGGCTATTCCAAACAGCGTGTTGTAATGGAACCTCAGTCACCTATGACTTTAGCGATGACTGCATCGTCTCCCTGGAAAGGTCAGGTGGGGACAGGAGTAACGATTGCAACGATTGAATCTCTGAGAGATAATTTTATTGATAATCAGATTATAGATGAAAATCAGGATCTGGGATATTACGATGAGCTTTCTTTTGTTCTGGAACATATTCAGGACATAATGAATGAACCTGAAGATAGTAATTTGAGGACTGCATTAGATAATTTTTATGTATCCTTGAATGATCTCTCTCAGGAACCTGAAGGTGAAGCGGCTCGAAAACTTGTTCTCGAAAATGGACGTTATCTAGCTGATACGTTTAGAAGAAACTATGATCATCTTTCCACGGTAGCTGATAATCTTGATGTTCAGATAAAGATGGAAGTTAATGAAATCAACTCTATTGCTACTCAAATCGCGGATTTAAATAAAGAAATCAGACTTTTTGAAGTTACAGTTGGTGATCATGCAAATGACATGATCGATAGAAGGAGTCTGCTCATTGACAGGTTAAGTAAAAAGATCAATGTTCAGGTAATAAATCATGAAGATTCGCAAGTGTCAATCCTTGTAAATGACAGACTCCTTGTAAGTAAAGATAGTACTAGAAGATTGACTTATGAGACTAACGATAATAATCGTGGTTATAATGACGTACGCTGGGAAGATTCAGATCCATGGAGTTCCAATACTGATGTAGCTTCAGTAAAAGTTTATCCTGGAGCCCAAAGTATGGATCACTGGCTAAGAGTAAATCAGATAGCTACTAACCAGGTTCTTGAATCAGTAACGCCTGCTCTTCCTGCGGTTCCACCACCCGGCGGAACAGTTACACCATATTTGCCAATTTCCGGATCTATGGGTGTTACTAGTGGGTCGATTACTATTAATGGTGAAACTATATATATTGATGCGGATAAAATGAATCTTGAGGATGTAGTAAGTGCAATAAATATTCAAGTAAAAGATGTTAATGCTGAAATGGTTGAAACGGGGGGAATATTTTCTTTGAAACTTTCAACTCCGGAAACTGGTGTTTCTCAGCATATTGATTTGGGACATATAAGTGATTCAAGTAATTTATTATTTGATGCAGCGAATCCGCTTAACGGTTTTCAAATGATTACAGGTTATGATGCCACAGAGAATGGTATTTATGGAGTTGGCGTTGAAACGCTTGCATCACAGGATGCGATGTTTCAGTTAGATGGTATTAATCATACCTCTACAATTAATGAAATTGAAGGAGTTTTATCGAATGTTACTCTTTTTTTAAAAGGTACAGATCCGATTAACAATACTACTCAGCTAAAAATAAAACCAGTTGTTTATAACGGTAGTTTGATGGCAAAAATGGAACTTCGTGATCGTACATTAGATGAACTTATCAGTGATATTGATGATCTTGCATATGGATTTGCAACTGAATTCAACAAAGTTCACGCTGAAGGTTTTGGTTTAAATGGTGAGAGGACCACACCTTTTTTTGAACACAGAATAAGTACTGAATTAAACAATGCGTCCAAAGATTGGGGGCAATATTTGCGAGTTGATGAAAGGATTCAGCTCGATACAGATGCGATTGCTGCTTCCGCCGGGGAGTTTAAACCAGGTGGACTAATTCCTGAGCTTGTTTCAGTTGGAAATAATGAGGGTGCAATAGCATTGATTGATACTAAAGATTCAGTAAAAATAAATGGAAAGACAATTTCAGACTTTTTCTCTTCAATGGTTGGAGACATAGGTGTAGAGAGTCTTAATGCTCATACTTCATTGGAGAGACAGGAGTTGGTGAGTGATCAACTTGAAAAGACACGAATGGGAAAAATGGGTGTATCGCTTGATGAAGAAATGACAAATATGATGCAGTTTCAAAGGGCTTTTCAGGCCGCTGCGAAATTTATTAGTACGATTGATGAAATGATAGACATACTGATAAACAGGCTGGGAGGATAATAATAATGATAACAAGAGCACCAAATTCGATTTCGGACCAGACGACACTTTTTAATATCAATAAGATAAATCGGGATATTATGAAAGTTCAGGAAGAATTATCAACTGGAAAAAGAATCAACAGACCAGAAGATGATCCTGCAGGTGCGTTCCAGATAGTTAAATATAAGAGTGATATTAATCACATTGAAAAATATATTTCCAGTTCTAATCTTACTATTGATGATCTTAATACTTCAGATCTTGCATTAGATCAATTAGGTGTGGTTTTAAGAAGGATCAGGGATCTTTCATTATATGCTAGCAATGGTACAATGACTGCTTCAGATAGAAATGACATACTACAGGAAGTAGAAGAACTTCGTGAGGAATTTGTATCAGTTGCAAACACAACACACCGAGGAAATTATATTTTCTCAGGTGGTGAGATTTATACAAAACCATTTCAGGAATTTAATCATAATAATCAGAGAGAAATGGAATACATGGGTGATAGAAGTGTTCTTGAACAAAAAATTTCTTCAATGGATTCTGTTAAAAAGAATATTCCAGGAATAGATATTTTCTATAAGACAATGGATCGGGATACATTACTTTCAGATATAAATCTTGGAAAGGGATTTACTATTGTTGATCCAGTTGGTCCACCGGCGGTAGACAATGAATTTGAATATACCGCTAAAGATGGTAATATATATAATATTAATCTTAATTCATTATATGGTGATGGGAATGCTGATGTCGGCGACATGATCGATATGGTTAATTCTCAACTTCCTGGTGACAGTAGTTTTAACATTACTGCTTCTGGAGATGGATTTGAATTTGTTGACAGGTCGACTGCAACAGCAAGTGATATGATAGTAAGAGATCTCCTGCCAAATGATATTGCATCACAGCTTAAAATAAATTTCAGAAGTGAATCTGGTAAGATTACAGGTCAGCCGCTTCAGCCGGTCAGCAGTGTATTTGGCGCTCTTTTCAGACTTGAAGATGCGTTGACTAATAATGCTCCTGAAAAAATATTTGAAGGACTTGTAACTGAATTTGATGAAGCAAACCTGAGATTTACAAATGTAAGAGCTAAAATTGGTGCTCGTGTAAACAGGACTCAACTTACACAGAATCAGCTGACCGATGTCAGGATTAATTTTAAAAACCTCGTTGGAAAAATTGAGGATGTTGATATGAGTGAAGCAGTACTGAGGCTTCAACGGTTACAGACTTCTCAGCAGTTGACACTACAGGTTGGGGGAAGTATTATGAAGATGACCTTAATGGATTTTATTTAGAAAAAAATTAACCACGAAGACACGAAGAAAAAAAGAAGTATAAAGAAGAAAGATTAAATTATATAAAATTGTAAGCATAATATGAATGTAAGCGAAGTGAGGAAAAAGCATGGAGATTAAGACAGTACGATTCGGCGATATTGAAGTACCTGAATCAGACGTAATAGTATTTGCTGAAGGACTTCTTGGATTTGAGAATATCAAAGAATATATTCTATTGAATACAGAAGGTGAAGAAATCTTTAAATGGCTGCAGGCGGTAAAAGCTCCGGCTCTGTGTTTTTTAGTAATTGAACCAGAACTGTTCATGTTCAACTATTCACTTGAAATTAGTGACGAAGATGTTAAAAATTTGAAGATTAACAGCTCTGAAGAGGTTGAAATACTGGCTATTGTAACAGTCCCTGAAAATCCACAGGATATGACAGCAAATCTTCAGGGACCAATAGTATTGAATGTTGGTAATAATATGGCAAAACAGATTATTTCAGGAAATCCATCGCACAAGGTAAAAGTTCCGATTATTAAGCGACTTGAGGAAAACATGAAAAAGATCGAGGACACACTGCAGAAGGAAGAAAACAAAACCTTGACTATCAATAAGAAGAGGAAGGTTTAAAAACGGGATGCTAGTATTAACCAGAAAAAAAAATCAATCGATAATGATAGGCGATGATATAGAGATTGTGATCGTTGATGTAAAGCACAACCAGGTAAAACTGGGAATTCGTGCACCAAGAAATGTCACGGTACACAGGGCTGAAGTCTGGGAAGATATCCAGAAAGAAAATGTTGCTGCACTTGAAAGTGCCAAAGTAAGTGCTTCAAGTCTAAGCTCGTTAAGCAGTATGATTAAAGGGATTAAGAAGAAAAAAACAACGACTGAAAAAAAAGATGAAAAAAAATAAAGAAAAAGCTAAAGTTTTTATTCAAGATGGTCGATAACTAAATTAGAGGACAAAGAAAACTTTCAAAACAGAGTCCTTTAAGCATTTGACAAAATGGAGAAAATTGAAATTATTATAAAATATAAATAGAACTGCCACTAAAACAACATAAACAAAAAGGCATGGATGCCGACACACAAAATAATCAAGGAGGATTATGATGAGAATCAATCATAACATTTCTGCTTTAACAGCTCATAGGAATTTGAGCAAAACAACGAACAGCTTAAGCTCAACACTGGAGAAACTATCTTCAGGGTTTCGTATCAATCGTGCTGCCGACGATGCAGCAGGTCTCGCAATTAGCGAAAAATTAAGATCCCAGATCAGTGGACTAAAGATCGCACAGAGAAATTCACAGGATGGAATATCACTTATCCAGACTGCTGAAGGAGCTCTTGATGAGGTCCATACAATCCTCAGGCGTGTCCGAGATCTAACCCAGATGGCTGCAAATGGTGATAAAACCAATCTTGATAGAAGCCATTATCAACATGAAATCAACCAGCTTTTAACAGAAATTGATCGAATCAGTGAAACTACAGAATATAATACGATGAAACTACTTGATGGTTCACTTGGTTCTAGGGCATACGAAAAAGCTGATCCTAATAATATCAGTAATAATAATAAAATTTCTGCCAAAGGTGTTATTGAAACACCTGGCGAATATACTATGAAAGTGACACGACCTGCTACACAGTCTAAAGGTTATTTGGTCGGTGATACATTTGCAGCAGGAGGAGAACCAGATATTGATGTTCCAGGTGGAATGTATACGCTTATTGGTGCAGTAAATTCTCCGTCATCATTTTCAATAGGTATAGAAATGGATGGTAAGTATACAAGTGCTACTATTGAAGTTGTAGATGGTGGAAGTCAGACAATTTCTGAAGCAATTCAGAATATCAATGATACATTAGCTGAAAGTAAAATGGAAGCCCATGCATATTATGATGTAGATGTAGATTCTGCAGTTGCAGGTTCTCAGGCTGGAATCGTGATTGTTTCAGATAATTTTGGTTCAAAACATGATATCAAAATGACTATATCAAATGATACAACTAATATTGCTCCTGGTACTGTTATTGTTGCACAAAGCTCAAATCCTATTGATACTAATGATGAAATCCTGGCAACCACTATTTTAGACAATTCTGCTGTATCAGATTTTGGACACATGAATGTTACTGCTGGTGGCCAATTTACTATAGTAGATAGAAATGGTGGAAGTGCACTGATTACGACTCCTGCTGCAGGTTCAACTATCCAGGATCTTGTTGATGCGATCAATGCAGATGGTGGAATCGATGTTACCGCATCCTGGAATACAACTGAACATAGATTTGAATTCAAAGATACTTCAGGCGGAACCGGAACTTTTCAGGTTATGGAAGTTGGTATTGGTACAACAGCTGAAGACCTTGGTATTTATGGAACGACATATGAAAATGAATTCTATGGTGTTCGAACCAGTAGAACTACGGATTACATGATTGAAGCTAAAGATCCAAATGGTGAATTAGCAACATTACGAGCAAGCCTTGGAGACAGAAGTACATATTTTGCTGAATCAGTAGGTACAGATTTTGCAGTTCTTTCCAGTGGTGTAGATCCTGATGGCGGTGGCGTTGAAGTT
>DAOVTB010000344.1 GCA_030633305.1 Candidatus Muiribacteriota bacterium | reverse complement strand
GAGAGCTTAATGCAAGCCTCAAGCGAAGTGGATAATGTTGTGGAAGAGGAAAAAAATCAGGTGGAGAGCTTAGAAAGCTTAATGCAAGCTTCTGAGGAACCAAATAATGTTATTGTTGATTCTGATATGGATATTGGTGGAGGAATTGATTTTGATGATCTTGCTACTGAGACTCAAAATAGTGATTCAAAAGATTTGAGTTTTGAGGATTTATTAGCAGGCTCTAATGAAAATCAAGATCAAAAAATTTCAGATGACAGTTTCAGTCTTGATAATATTTTTGATGGGAACGATAATAAATCTGTTTCATCAAGCAACAGTGAATCTGTACTTTCTGATCCAATTGAACCTGATCAGATGTTACAACCAAAAACTGTTCAATATGAACCTCAAAAGTTACAATCTCAGCAACTACCCCAGTTAACTCCTCAACAACTATTACAATTGCAAAAACAATTACAAAATTCACAACCTCTGCAAGATATCTCTGAACCCATTGAAAAATATGGTTTTAAAAAGGAAACAGATCTTAATGATTATCCCGAAAGGATAAAGAAATATGTGCCTAAAGCATTTAAATTTAGAAAGGCTGTTGATATTGATTCAGAAAATTCAATATCTTTTTCTGAAAAAGAAAAATTTGATATTGATGATCTTTTAAGGCTTCTTGTTGAAAGTTCAGGTTCAGATCTACATCTCCGCACTGGATTACCACCACTTATAAGGATTCATGGAGAACTTTATCCTGTTGATATGCCTCCATTTACACTGGAAGAGATAAAATATTTATTTTTTCCAATAATTCCAGATATCAAGATCAACACTTTTTTGAATAATGGTGATGTTGATTTTGCTCATCAAATTAAAGGATTATCCAGGTTCAGAGGAAATTATTTTAAGCAGATGGATAATTATAGTGGAGTGCTCAGGATTATTCCTGAAGATATACTTACATTTGATGATCTTGGAGTTCCTGAAGTGATCCGCAAACTATGCCATAAACCAAGTGGACTTATACTGGTTACTGGGCCAACAGGAAGTGGTAAATCTACTACTCTGGCTGCTATGCTGGATTATGTAAATCGAAATATGAAATATAATGTTATAACTATAGAAGATCCGATTGAATTTGTACATCCTGACAGAAAATGTTCTTTTATACAGCGTGAAATAGGGCGTGACGCTAAAACCTTTAGCAGCGCATTACGTTCTGTTCTAAGGCAGGACCCGGATGTGATTTTGATTGGTGAGATGAGAGATCTTGAGACGATTGCTGCAGCCTTGGATGTAGCGGAGACTGGAAAACTTGTATTTGGCACACTTCACACAACAAGTGCATATCAAACTATGGAACGTATTATAAATGTATTTCCAGTTGAAGCACAGAAACAGGTAAGAGAAACACTTGCTGATGTTCTTGAAGCAGTTGTTTCGCAAACTCTTTTACCTAGATCAGATATTGAAGGGCGAATATGCGCTTTTGAAATATTACTTGGTACAACACCCATTAGAAATTTGATAAAGGAATCTAAAACTCATGTTATATATTCTCAGCTTGAAGCTGGTTCGGAAATTGGTATGACAACACTTGAAAAATCGCTTGTTCAAATGATCAAAGATAAAAAAATCAGGCATCAACATGCCAGATTGAAATGTAGTGATTTTAAGATATTTGACAGGCTTTGTGAAAAAGTTCTTGGTATAAAACCCGATGGTAATATTATTTAAAGGAGGTGATTCTGATGTTAAAAAGTTTGATAAACAAGGCATTGAAAAAAGGTTCAAATGATCTTCATGTCAAAGCAGGTTCGGTTTGTAAAATAAGAGTTTTCAAGGAACTTGTCGATTTAAATGAACAACTGATTTCTGATGAAGAAGTAAACAACATGCTCCTGGAGATGTTGGGTGATAAGAAGTATGATGAATATAAAGAAGAAATGGATATTGATTTTGGATATGAAATAGATGGGTTCAGACTTAGAGTTAATGCATTTTATGAAAGGGAAAAAAGTGGTTTTATTATCAGGATTATTCCTACTGAAATTCCTGACATGGAATCTTTGAAACTCCCGGAAATTGTTAAAGAAATGGCATTAAAACCAAAGGGGTTAATTCTGGTTACCGGGCCAGCAAGTTGTGGAAAAAGTACTACTGTAGCCTCTGT
>DAOVTB010000076.1 GCA_030633305.1 Candidatus Muiribacteriota bacterium | reverse complement strand
TTCTGAGTTCCCAAAGTGATAAAGTACTCTGTCAAAAGAAGAGTAATCATTTTTGAATTTCTCTGTTGTTATAGTCTCAAATTCATTTAATTCAGGAATATTTATACTTATTTCAGTTACGAGAATAATGTCATAATATTTTTTGAATTCTGGTAATACTTCTGCGCTGTAATCAGCAATTCCTGACTTTTCAGGTGGCAGCGGAGAAATATAAGCCAGCTTTTTTTTATCATTATTTAAATTGATATTCGGTAAAACACTATGACTCCTTTTGCTGTACATATACTCAAAAGTTTCAATTGCTTTTATGGCACTTTTATCCCAGGAAAATCTGCTTTGCTGCTTTTCGCTATTTAATATAAGTTGTTCTCGAAATTGATTATCAAGCAAGGCTTTATTCATTAGGCAGGATATTTCAGATACACTTTCTGGATCAAACAATGATTCTTTATAATCAATTATTTCAGGAATACTACTTTTATTAGATCCAATTACAGGGGCACCACAACGCATTGCTTCTAAAACGGGAAGCCCAAAACCTTCATGTAACGAAGGAAATACGAATAATTGACATAAATTATAAAGAATAATCATATTTTCATCACTGATAAATCCTGTAAAGATAACATCATTTTCTTTTAACCCAGAGGCCTTACAATATTTATTAAGACGATCCCTGTCTTTTTGAGAGATTTCACAAATTATCAAAAGTTGAAAATCCTTAATAACAGATTTTTCTAAAATTGAATATGCTTTAATCAGTTTTTCAATATTTTTCCTAAAATCAATTCCGCCTGTATACATTATGAACTTTGAACGTATTTTCAGGGATTGGAACAAATTAGCGCTATTTATATCTGAAATTTCCACTTTTTTAAAATATCTTTCTGCGTCCCCGTAAATATTAACAATTTCTTTATCTGAAAACTCCGGAATCTTTATTGCATCATTCCTGGAAGATTCTGAAATCGCAAGTAACATATCTACATTGGTTAGTTGGTTAATTTTATTAAGATAAAGTTCCAGAGTGCTTTTATCAGAAAAATACTGTTTTCTATAAATATATGGAATCAGATCATAAAGAGTTACAGAGGTAATATAATCAGCAAATGAATTATCAAGCGACACAACACTGTCATCATAGATACCATCAAAAAAACTTGAAACATGCACCATACCCGGCGAAATATCCGATATTTTTTCTTGATATCTCAGCGATGCACAACGGTTTCTCCACGAATAATCTTCATTGATTTCTGAAATATTATTAAGCGAATTAAAAATAATAATATTTTTTCGATCTATAATTTCACTCAGTGTAAAAATCAATGAATCAATATTCTCAGAGAAACAATTATTTAATAAATAAAAGATTTCATGATCCTTTGAATTTTTTGCAATTGCCTGCGCCAATCCAAAAGAATATCTTCCAATTCCACGATTTTTGTTAATTGATTGTAAGGCTTGTAAATCAATAAGTATTTTCATTTCAATTATTCATACTTCTTCTTTAATTCAAAGTAAATCTTCTCAGATGCTTTTGTAAGATTATTTGCGTTTTGTATATCAATATCTGGTGTTTCCTGCTTGTTATTTACAGTAATTATTCCTCGAATTCTATTTTTTATAGAAGGAAAAATTAAAAGCTTTTTTATCAGCATTAAATATTTCCTATCTATTTTACTCGTAAACAATTTCAAGAAAAAGATAATTCCTTTTTTAAAATATCGTAATGGCATCGTTATTTTCCACGAAATCGTAGAATATATTTTCGAAATTTCTTCGTTTTGACGGTTTATTTCATTTTGTAATTCTAAAACGTTATTACTAGAGGAATTACTATATAATTTATTTATTACAGTGTATTGGTCAAAAATCAATTTTTCTTTATTTACTAATTCTTCATTATGTTTTTTGTACATTTTAATTTCATTATTGAAAACCTTTACATCTTCTTTCAAGGATTCATTCTGATGTTTAATATCGTTTTTTTCATCTTCAAAACGTTTAATCATATTCTGATTTTCAATTTTCAAAATTTCTATTTCATGCTCCTGCTTTTCAAGTGATTTTGAAACAGTGTGTAATTTATTTTGAGATTCAAATTCAGAGTTTGTAACTACTCCATCAAAAATATTAGGTGGCAATTTGAAATATTTTTCCAACTCCAGATGTTCTTCAGCTATATAAAATTTATTCAGGCCATCAAAATACACAAATTTATATTTTTTATCTAATACAGCATTTTCCCATATCTGTGAATTATCCATTTCAGTAGAAGGAACAGTTGATTCTATCACCAGTATCCATGGCCTTATCTCTTCAAATGAAAAACCTTTAATAACATCTTCTTCACTTCCTTCGACATCTATTTTAAGAAAATGAACAGTTTTAACATTATGTTCTGAACAAATTTTATCTAAAGTTGTACATGGAATTATTTCTTTTTCAAAATCAAAACCGGCTTTTTTATGTATTTCAGCATATTCATTATTGATTGTTGATAATCCAGTGTTTTGAGAAATATTCATTTCCTGATTCCCGGTACTTGAAGATAAAACCAGTTTAAGATTAATATCATTAGGCCGATTGAGATCAAGTAATTTATGAAAATAGTCTACGGGTTCTATGTTGATTCCACTCCAGCCAAGTTTATAAAATGCATATGTAATAGAATGTTCAACTGGATGACAGGCACCAGCATCAATATAGAAGCCATTTTTTACATCCTTTAACGCTCTGTATAGAATAATATCTTCAAAATTTTGAGCATATGAGATAAATGACATAATCAATCCTGCCAAACAAGTTGCACAGGTCGCTTATGCTGCATCTGGATTTTATTGAATTTTTCTACCACATATTTATATAGAAAGTTGTCAATGTAAGTATTAAATTCAATATTCTTCTTGTCTTCTTCCAGTAACGGAACACGGTCCACTTCTTTATGTGAAGAAGTCTTTATCAGATCTTTTAAAACCATTTTTTTCTCAATTTTTGTTATTCGTGGTTTATTCAATTTCTTTAAAATAATTTCAACAGACCTGTCATAGTTTTCAATAACACCAAATGAGAATAAACTGTCTACAACAGATTTCGCGTCAGCCAATATTACTCTGTCATGATCATTCAATTCAATATTTCCATTTACTTTTGTAAACTCTCCAGATGGTTCACAACCAGTAAGAGTGTATACATAAGAATTAAAAATAGACTTATCCCTGAATAATTCTTCACAGGTAAAAAAATCTGAGAAAGAATACTTATTTGCTAAAATTGGCATTTTAAGCGAATTTTCAAAAGCAAATTCCAATTTATGAGAATTATAAAAATAATATAAAGAGATCAATCTCTCTTCAGGATTTCTAAAAAAAGTTATTATTTTTTTGTTATTACCTGGAATTAAATTTGTAGAAATATAATCAAAATGCCCAGAAAAAAGTCTATATTCAGCCAATTTTCCAGACGTATATGCTCCCAGATTATTGTACCTTTCTGGACATATCAAAGGGTTTTCAAAAAAGGAAGTAAGGATTTCATGAAAAGTAGTTCCACCAGTTTTTGGAATATGCATAAAAATGATTTTTTCATCATCTATATCATTTTTATTTAAAACAACTTCTAAAGACTCTGCCTTTAACCTTTTATATTTATTACTGAATTCATATGAGGATAAAAGTATTTTTCTCAATAATTTGAAATCTTTGCACTTCATAAAATTCTGTATTGGTTTTTCTCCACCGGGATCTCGGCCAAGAATAACTTTGAATGCTAATATTACTTCTTCACGGGTTACCACTATATTTTCCTCATCATGGTACTTCACAGTAGAATATGAATCTGCTGAGATTTGTATAATCCTCAAAATATTTTGTAACAGTAAAACCGGTTTTTTCAAGCATCATGAGTAAACATTTGGGATTCGGCCCCCACCAGTTACTTATATCTCCTGCAAGTTCGTCATTTGGATAATATACCATTACAGGCTTATCGGTATCAATTGTAGTATCACAATGGCTTTCAATCAATAATTTCCCATGATCATTCAACAAATTTTTTATTATACTTAGGGCTAAATATGGATGCTCCAGATGATATAGTACACCTGCACATAATATTACATCAAACTTCCCCAGGTTTTTTGGGGTTGCATCCATTAAATCCATGAGGATTCCAGATACATTTGAATTAAGACATTTTTTTGCAATATCAAACCCTTTTTTTGATGAAATATTTTTTTCTGACATCCCCCATATAACTTTATCTATTGCTGTAACACTTTTTGCACCAAGGGCTTCAGCATGAAAGGAATAGAAGCCATCCCATGCTCCAATATCAAGAACTGTTTTTCCATTGAAGTAATCTTCAGGAATCTTCCAGCATTTAACATGTTCGTGAGTGGGTATTCTACCTTTTGAAATTATCCCATCACCCAGTTTTATAGAATGCCACCACCCTTTATATGAATCAACCAGTTTTCTCTTATCTTTCTTAT
This sequence comes from Candidatus Muiribacteriota bacterium, assembly GCA_030633305.1. Classification (GTDB taxonomy): domain Bacteria; phylum Muiribacteriota; class DAOVTB01; order DAOVTB01; family DAOVTB01; genus DAOVTB01. The sequence continues at coordinate 13,086 of DAOVTB010000076.1, read as the reverse complement.
TCATTTCGAAAAAATATCCTTATTGTTTTTCCTTCAGTTAATAGTCCTTTTAGTAATTAGTTTCTTATAATAATCATCTACTTGTCCAACTTCTCCATCAAAAAATATTGATGCTTCATTTAATATAATTGCTCTTTCACAAAATTGTTTTACCAGACCAAGCGAATGACTTGCAAAAATAATCGTTTTCCCCTGTTCTTTGAAGTTTTTGAATCTATCCAGACATTTTTTTTTAAAATAGGCATCTCCTACGGCTAAAACTTCATCTATTACTAATATATCAGGATCAACACTAATCGCTGTGGAAAATGCTAATCTCATTTTCATTCCTGCAGAATATGTTTTAATAGGATAATTAACAAAATCTCCAATTTCAGCAAAAGAAACAATTTCCTCAATTTTAGATTTGATCTCTTTTTTTGAAAGTCCCATTATGGATGCATAAAATTTGATATTATCCAGGCCTGAAAAATCAGGATGAAACCCACTTCCAAGGCTTAATATTGAAGTTATTTTGCCATTTCTATTGATGTTCCCTGAATCAGGAAATGAAATTCCTGAAATAAGCCTTAACAAAGTTGTTTTTCCACAACCATTCATGCCAAGTATTGCTACGGTTTCTCCTTTATCAACATTTAAAGATACATTTTTTAAAACATTATGCAATTTAATTGAAGATTTGTTAAAAGAAAACATATTTTTAACCTTGTCATACATATTATGATATAGTTTAAACGATTTGGAAACATTTTCTATTTTAATTAAACACATGATGGAATTATAACATATCAGCAAAGCCAGATTTTAGTTTATTAAAAATTTTGGATGACACATAAATCAAGATAAGTGTAATGATCCAGAAACTTGAAATTCCTTTCAAATCATTCCAAAAAGGCTTACTATACAATAGAGTATCTCTATATCCATTTATTATGTAGTATACCGGGTTTAGATATAACAGCATTTTCAATTTACCAGTAAGTAAATTTCCATTCCATATTATTGGTGTTAACCAGAATGTAAAATTTACAAGAATTTTCAGGATTTCTGCAGTATCTTTAAAAATAACAAAAATACTGGAGGTAAAATAATTTATACTTGTAGATAAAATCATTGAGCAGAAAATGAAGTAAATCAGATTCGGAATAAAAAAAATAAAGTTGTTCAAATGATAAAAAAGTAAAATCAGGAATAATACCAGTAGAAAAAAAGAATGAGTAATTAAGCTTGATAGTGTTTTTATTACAGGTAATATTTCAATAGGAAAAGGCATGTTTTTTATTATATATGCATACTCCTTAATAGAAATAACACCTTTACTTATCGATTCTGAAAAAAAATACCATGGAATCAAACCAGTTATGAGCCATAAAATAAATGGAATACCATTAACACTGTTTCCATTTTTAAAACCACAGGTGAATACAAACCAAAGTGTAAGTGTCAGCAAAAAAGGATGTAAAAAAGGCCATACAAAATACAAAACAGAATTTTTATATCTACCTTCAAAATCCCGTTTGACTAGAATTAATATTAAGTCTTTATTGTTTATCAGGTTTTTTATCATTTTTCCCAAAAATAGAGTCACTTTTTTTATGTACTTGATCCGCAATAATATTTTCATCTCGTCGCTCTATAAATATTTTTGAATCAGGTTTTTTATTTGGTTTGGGTTTATACATAATAAAAAGATAGTTGAATCCACGATGAAAATAGTTTCCTTCTATCGCTGCAGTATGCCAGTGATTTCTTTTAAGTTTCTGATTATGCCTCATAACGCTGACAATATCAACAGGTGTAAAAAATGAACTTAAAATATTAAAAAGTCTAAAGCCAATGGGAATTAGAGGTTTACCTTTTTTAAAAGAATCGCTTACATAAAGGGCCATGTATCTGTCAGGCTTTAAAATTCTGGAGATTTCATCAATGACTTTCTCCATTGCCAGAAAGTATTCTTCGCAGCCTGCATCAAGTTCACCAATACATTCTTTTTTTCCAGAATATTTAACATGATTGGAATATGGTGGATCTATAAAAACAAAATCAGCTTTTTCAGTCTCAAGTGGTAGTTTTCTGGCGTCCGCTCGGAAAATATCCTTACGATATGGCTGAAGATCATATCCAAGAGCACGCCGTTTCAAATCACGCGCAACATCCATCGTAGTACCACTACCACACATTGGGTCGATTACCAGATCTTTTTTCTTAGTATATCTCTGAAGTAGATTCCAGATAATATATGAAGGAGTTGCACCAATATAACCGCTATCTCCCTGCATTCCTTTTCCGTAATGTTGAGAAGGATAATCCCAGAATGTAGTTGTCTGTATTGTAAGATCAGGTTTAGCCATATAAAGTGTCTCCCTGTATGTAATTTCCAAAATCTGATTCTATCATTAAAAGCATCTGAATTTCAACTCCACTTAGAGTTTTTTGACTTGATTGGGTAATCTATTCAAATTGTAAAAATGATAAAATGGATCCCCGACCCCCGAGGATGACGTGTTGAGATTGGCTTAATTCATGAATGAATATTATTATGTCTAATAAGATGTAATATTATTTGTCAAATTTATAGGTTTATAGTTATAATAATTTGGAACTTTAATTTAATGGGATAATTCAATTATGCATATTGAATCAGATTCAAAATCTGAGTTACAATCAGAACTGGAAAAACTTCGGCAGGAAAATCAGGAGTTAAAACAAAAAGCCAAACATTTTGATACTTTCTGTAAATTCGGAGCAGATGTACTATGGACTTCCGACCTTTTTCTTAAATGGAAATGGATTAGCCCAACAGTTAAAAAAATGAGAGGCATTACTCCTGAAGAAGCATTGAACGAACCACCTGAAAAAATGCTTACACCTGAGTCACATAACTTTATCATGGGTAAACTTATGGAATTCCATGAAATGGTCAACAGTGGATTATGGAATCCTGACGATTTTGAACAACGCTACGTGCTTGAACAATATCACAAGGATGGATCTACCTTATGGACTGAAGTTTATGCGACTGTTTCACAAAATGAAGACGGCTCACCTAACGGAATGCTAGGTGTTACACGAGACATTTCAGAGAGAATAGATTCAGAAAGAAAATACAAGTTCCGTTTGGAATTTGAGCAGTTACTATCTTCGAGTTCCATGAAACTTATAGGATTGAAAGCCGAGGAATTTTCAAAGAAAATACCCGAAATATTAAATGATATTGCAGATATGATCAATGCAGACCATGCCGGGATATACTTCCTTGATGATAATTCAGAATTTCTTGAATGCCATTACAAAAATTCTCCAACACAGGATACAATTTTTCCAGATAAAATAAGTTGTAATAAAATTAGTTCAATTATAAAAATTCTTGAGAAAAATAAACCAATACTGATTGAAAAAGATGGGGTAGAAAATAATGTTGAACACCATGATGTTCTTGAACATCTTGACACTGATTCTTTAATCGCAACTCCAATTTTTCAAAAAGGTGAACCAAGGGGATTTATTTTTTTTGATAAATTCGATAGAACTAGATTCTGGACACGAGATCTTTTTATTCTTCTTAAATACATAAGTCAAACAATATCTGTTTCAATAGATCAGGCAAATTATGAAAAAATTCTCAGTAACGAAAAAGAAAACCTTTCTGCTACACTTAATTCCATAGCAAATGGCGTTATTGTTTCTAATTCAGAAGGGATTTTAACCAGAATAAATGAATCTGCAAAAAAAATTCTGAATCTGGAACAAAATAATATAATTGGATTAAAACTCAAAGATATAATTACTTTAGAATTTTCCAACAGCGAGATTCTAAAAAATAAACTTCATTTTGAAAAATTGTGTATGACATCTTTAAATGGCCGGAAATTGACCATATCAGGAAGTATTGCACCCATAATGAATTCCAAAGATTTGGTAATTGGGAATATCACTGTTTTTTCTGATATCAGCGATAATATTAAAATTGAAGAAATGCTTCTGAAAAAACAAAAGCTGGAATCTCTAGGAAAGATGGCAGGCGGAATAGCTCATGATTTTAACAATTTTCTTGCTGCGATGAGCTGTGGCGTCGAATGCGCTAAACTCAGCTGTCCTTCCGGAAATATAAATGAATGCGGTATAGAAGATGTCCTTCTGGCCATTGAAAGAGCAAACCAGTTGACCGACAGATTACTATCATTTACAAAGGATAATGTTATTTTAAAGAAACCAGTATGTATTTCCAGGCTGATAAACGAATCAGCCAAAATGTCATTAAGTGGTTCCAATATAAACTGGACTCTACATCAACCTGATTTCGAGTGGCTTGGTGAAATTGATGAAAGTCAAATTTTACAGGTTTTTAATAATTTAATGATCAATTCAAAACACTCTATGCCTGACGGTGGAACAATTGATATTAAAATCGAAAATACCGAAATCAATAAGACATCAAAGTTAAAACTCGAAAGCAGAGACTTTTTAAAAATTACTATAACTGATTCAGGATACGGAATACACGATGATGATTTCCCTAGAATCTTCGAGCCCTATTACACTACTAAAACAAATGGAACAGGTCTTGGATTGACCATTTGCTTTGCCATAATCCAAAATCACAAAGGATTGATTCAAATCCATAAGAATAAACCCATTGGAACTTCAGTTGAGTTATTTCTGCCTGCAATAAGAGAATCTGTTGAAGTATCTCAAGACCATAAATATAAAATAGTAAAAGGAAGCGGCAAGCTGCTTCTAATGGATGATGAAAGTCTGTTAAGAAAAACCACTAGTGCGATGCTTAGAAAGCTCGGCTATTCTGTTGAAACTGCAGATTGTGGAGAAAAAGCCCTGCAACTTTATAAAGATGCCCTTGAAATGGGCGGATGCTTTGACCTGGTAATAATGGATCTTACTGTTCCAGGCGGTATGGGAGGCCGTGATTGTCTGGAAAAGATAAAAGAAATTGATCCGAATGTAAAAGCTATCGTAACAAGTGCATATTTTAATGACCCTATAATGAACAACTACATCGATTATGGTTTTCTAGGTATGTTAAGAAAGCCATTTAGAATCATGGAAATAAGTCAACTTTTATATAATATGCTTTCAAATAATAAAAATATGACGGAATTTAAATCTAATAATTGAAATTTTCACTGATCCCCGTAAAAACTTTATGAATAACCAAATATGACACTAACATAATAAAGAAATGTTAAACTATACTGATTATTTTTATTATTTAGAAATTAGGGTATTGTCATTTTCAATAAAATATATATAATAAGAGTAAGAAATATTATAATTTTAATAGGAGTCTTAATATGAAAAAGAGCTTATTGTTGTTCATGATACTATTTTTCGCAGTAGTATCAGTTTATCCGAAGGAAATTTTACCGCTAAAATACTGGTTGGATAAAATTAAAATTAAGTATAGTAATACTGTTGATAAGTTAAAATCTATGGATGAGGCTGACGAATCATGCTATGATGATGAATTTATTTCAGAAAAGATCCATACAAAACAGAAAGTATCCAAATTAAAAGGATACATGGATCATATCAAAAAGAAACTTAAAATTAAAAAGAAAAAAGAAGCAGCCCCCGTAGACAAAGCAAAAAACAAAAAAACTAAAGATATCAGGAAAATGTTCTTTTATGATGAAGTTGTTCCTCTTGTATACACCAATAATTCTGAATCAAAACAGGTATTAAAAGACATTGAAAGAAAAAATATTGATAATTCACAGGCTGAAAGAGCTTTATACAACCAAAATAATGATTTTTATCAAATCAAGGATCTTGTAGATGACTTCAGACTTCTCTATAAAGCCGGAGAAGCAATGAACATGATTATTGATCAAATCGAAATAGTCAGAGATATGAACCTTATCGATGATAAACCATTATTTACTATACGTGAAGAAGATGCGATCAGACATGCCTGGATATCTTTTCTATGTCATCGAAAAGCTCTTCTTATCATGATAGATAAATATAGAGGTAAAGATTTTTACAAAAATGATCCAAAACTAAATAGAAAAGTTATGTTCCTTTATTACGGAGCAATGATTACACTTTTTAGAAATTCTTTAAAAATAGTTAACATGGCTAAAAAGTCTGACATGATCTGGGATAAACTGAACGAAAAAGACATAAGTTGGGATATTGAAAAAGATCAGCTTCAATCAATGTACAAGAAATTGGCTCAATACAAAAACAGACGTGTTCTAAAAGGTATTTACAATGAATATCGTGAAACTTTTGCTGATGAAATCAAAGGTACAGGTGTAAAACATTGGTTACACATGAGAATAGAAAATTATATTCAGTATATTCAGGATAATTCATTAACTATATGGACATCAAAACTCAGTATTTTATGGGATAGTATAAAAGATCTTCTTGATAAGCCTCGTTATTCTGTCCTTTCAGCTGTAGAATTATGGGTTGGAGACAATCGATATCGAAATGATGCAGTAGGAACGGGATTGGATCATGATATGATTGAACAGATTAAGAAAAAACTTCAACCTGGTGATTTCCTTGTTTCCAGAAAAAATTACTATCTTAGTAACATTTTTCTTGGCGGTTTCTGGCCCCATGGAATCCTTTATGTTGGGACTGTTAATGATCTTAAAAAACTTGGAATTGCTGATCATCCAACCATCAAAAAACATCTTGCGGAATTTTCTTCCCCTGCACTTGATGGAAATGAACGTCTTATCATTCAAGCCAAAAGTGAAGGTGTTAAAATGGAATCAGCAGAAGTTGCATTTCACGTTGATTACCTTTGCGCTTTTTCCCCTCAGGTTTCTCTTGAAAAAAGAAAACAGGCTATAATTGATGCTTTTTCACATGTTGGAAAAGATTACGATTATGATTTTGATTTTTTTGCTTCTGATGAACTTGCATGTACTGAAGTCCTCTACAGAATATACTCCAGCGATATCTCTTATCCAATGATAAATAAAATGGGTAAAACAGTATTGATCGGAAATAAAATTGTAGAACATTGGAAAAACGAAAGAAGCAAGAAAGATAAAGATTATAGCTTTATCTTTTTCCTGGACCAGAGCAAATCTAAAGGAGTCTTTTTTAATTCTCCCGACGAACTTGCAAAAACGCTTGATCGGGCAGGAACATCAAGTTTATTAGATGATACTCAACAGGCCCAGAAAAACAATTCAATATTCTGGTAAAAAACTAGTTTACATAAAAAAAGGAGATTCAAATTTGAATCTCCTTTTTTTTATTACCTTAAATAAATTTCTTCTTTTATCAAGATTAACTCATACAATGTGCGAGTTAAAATTCTGGATGATTCGACCTATATACCTTCTCACTTATCCAATCATCTCTAATTATGGAAAATATATCCATATCAATATATTTTCCTTTCAGAAAAGTCAACTTCCTTAATGTACCTTCCTTCACCATTCCAGATTTTTCAAGGACTCTGCATGAAGCTACGTTTCCATCGATTACCGTTGCCTGAATCCGTTCAGAAGTGAGTGAATTAAACAAATGATTTATCATAATACAAACTGCCTGTGTTGCAAGTCCTTTACCTCTGGATTTGGGATGGAGCTGATAAAAAATTTCAATACTCTGAAATATATGGCTGTGAGTGTACGGAGTAAAACAACCAAACTGACCTATAGCCTCTTTTTTTTCAGAGTCAAAAAAAATATAATGTCCAATAGTGTTCTTTGCCGGATCAGAAAGAGATTTTTCCATAGACTGCGTTGTTATAGGCCATACATTGTAAAATTCGCCCATAAATGCAGGATCACTCTGCCATCCGGCAAGAAGCCGTGCATTTTGAGGCCCAACAGGTTGAAAATGTATATTCTTCCCTATCAACATATCTATTGTCTCCTTATTTCTTTATCCTCTCGGCTTTGAACCTGTTATTTTGAATTTCCCGGTAAGGATTCCAGGTGCAATATTTGCTCCCCAGAGAAATCCAGGAATATTCCTTACGGTATCTTCAACTTTAACAACATTCTCAAGAATTCTTGTAATATCATCTGTAAAACGCAGATCAGTCAATGCACCGACTATTTCACCATTTTCAATAAGAAAAGTTCCATTCCGAGTCATTCCGGTAATAGTAGTTTTCTTTTCATCAACCAGTCCTATGTAATGAAAACGAGTAATATATATTCCTTTGTCCACGCTTTTAATCATATCTTCCATTGAAGAATTACCTTCTATCATCATGACATCAAGCGGAAAAGGTTCCTTCTGTGGAGGCGGAAGCGCATGTCCAGTTGTTTCAGTATTCATCTTTTTAGCTGTTCGGATGTTATGAACAACATTTTTTAAAACACCAGACTCAACAATATTAATTTTACTCTTACGATTTCCTTCAAAATCAATTCTTAAAGAGCGATAAAGATTATGATAAGCATCATCAGTAATATTAACAGAATTTGGAAAAGGTTTTTCCCCAAGATGCCCAGACATAAAAGACCTGTTTTCATCATAAGTTGCAGCGGAAAAAGAACTGAACGCAAGCACATTCATAAGTGTAGCAGCAGCGGCAGATTCAAGAATCACTTTATGATCACCAAGTTCGATTTCCTTATCAATAAATGGAACTCTAGCTTTCTGAATACTTTCATATGTAAGTGGTTCAACATCAAGATCTTCTATATTGACATATCCTCTACCAGAATAACCAGTACCTCCAGTTTCAACCTCTGAAATAATAACTATTTTATTCAGATCACCACAGTCCCATGACTGAAGTTTATTGGTATTTTCAATGTAAAGCATAGTTTTTTCATTTGAAATAGAGCCATAGATATCAACATTTTCTTTCTTTGCAATCTTAAAAATAATGCCAATTTTTTCATAAATCTGTTCAGGTTTGGCAATTGAAAAATTTCTTGGTTCCAAATCCAGTTCGTATGGAAATGCAAATCCAGCAAATTCTTCATCTTTTAAAGAAAATTTACAGCTTTCTACAGCTTTTTCTACAGCTTTTTTGATGCTGGATTCTGAAAGACTATTAGTTCCAAAAACACCTTCTTTCCCTTCAAAATTCACTGTTATATGTAAATAAATATTGGTATCACTTGCATTCTGGGTAACTTGATTTTTTGCAAATCTAAAAGTTTCTGTCTCAGTATTTGTGACCATTACTTGTGCCTGATACCCCTCTGGAATATTAGTTAACGCATATTTCGAAAGTGTTTTAGCTAATTTTACAAATTTATCCATCACTTTTTCACCCCTATCTGTACATTTTTAAATCTTGCAAGGGAACAACCATGTCCAACATGCGCAGTCTGCATGGGTTCACCTTTACCACAATTCATTATTCCCCATAATCTCCATCTATCCTTGTTAACAATTGCATCGCAATTGGCCCAGAATTCAGGAGTAGTTCCAGAATATAATGGATTTTTAACCATCTTAGTAATCTTTCCATCTTCGATTAACCAGGCTATCTGACATCCAAATTGAAAATTCAATCTTAATTCATCAATAGACCAGCTTTTTGTAGTCTCCATGTATATACCTTTTTTTGTATCTTTAATAAGGTCCTCGAGAGTCCAGTCTCCCGGTTCAAGATTCACATTCGTCATCCTGATAATTGGAGGTCTGTTAAAAGTAGTTACTCTCATTGCACCAGTAGATTTTTTATTGATAATTGGTGCGCTTTCCCTGGAAGACAGATAATTTACAAACATTCCTTTATCGACGAGTTTAGCTCGTTTTGCAGGAACACCTTCATCATCCCATCCATAACTTCCCATCCCACCATATAACGTCGGATCAGAATTGATATTTACATGAACAGATCCATATTTGAAATTATCAACCTTATCTATTGAAAGAAAACTTCCACCTGCAAGTGAAATTTCATGTCCTAAAACCCTGTCAAGTTCAGCAGGATGTCCAAGAGATTCGTGTATTTGAAGTGCAAGATGACTTGAACCAAGAATCAAATCCATCACATCATGCGGACATTCTTCCGCTTCAAGTAAAGCAACAGCTTCTTGAGCTGTTTTTTGAGAATTTGATACTAGATCAATATCTTCGATAAATTCCCAACCAGAAGCCGAAAAATCACCATCAAATGCAGCAGGATATGACCTCATCTGGACGTCATCTCCACGTATCGCCATAGCCTGAATTCCGCCACCGCATTTTACAATATTCTGTTCAACATAGGTTCCATCAGTTGAAGCAAAACATCTATTTTCCTTAACTGATATCAAACTGCCTTTCGCAATTTTAACTCCCTGAACCTTCATCATTATCTTTGTACATTCCAAAAGAAGCTGAATCTTTTTATCCTTGGAAACAGTAAATGGGTCTATCTTGCAGTCAGTTGAATAAGATCCTTTTTGTGGTGCAATTTCTTCTATCTCTACATTTACTTCAGATATTTTTCCACCATTTCTGGCAATATCATATGCCTTTTCAAGACACATCTTTAACCCTTCTTCATCCAACTGATTGGTAGCATAAAAACCCCAGGCACCATCTACAAGAACTCTGATTCCTATTCCTTCAGATTCTCCTCCGGCAACTTCTTCAACCTGATCATTCTTAACTGCAATTCTTTCATATTCATCACGAATAAAACGAATATCAGAGTATGATACATTCAATTCTTTTGCCTGTTCAATTAAAGCAAGTAATTTTTTTTCCATATACTTCTCCTTAAATTATTCTCAATAGATATTTTATATATACCATTTTTGGGGAAAATTTATCAATTATGTTTTAATCTTCTTTCTTTGTGGCTTTGTGCCTTAGTGTGAGTTATCTTCTTTATTCTTCAATGACAGGTGGATATGTAAATTGATGCCTTTTCGGATCACCATAATACTCAATCTGAGTTCGATACCATAAATCCAGCCTTTCTTCCAAAAGTCTGGTTTTTTCAGGTTGTTTCCAATGTAAATCATTTTTCTCAAGTGGATCCTTTTCTAAATTATACAAATAGGAAATATCCATATTCAAATCTTTAATCAGCTTCCAATTATTCATTACTATACCGATCTGCTTTGTGACCATTGTTTGTACTACCATAAAGACTGGTCTAGAAGAAATCTTTTCTGAATTCAAATCCACCCCCTGAAACGAAGAGTGTTTCTTCATCCCCATAATTCCAAGTATTGTCGGAGATATATCTATATGTTGAGCAAGCTTGTCAGAAACTGTATATTTTCCTCCAGGGGTGTATAAAATAAAAGGAACCTTCATTACTTCATTGTAAAGTGGGCCTGCATGAGCGGCAAAACCATGTTCATAAAATGCCTGTCCAGTATCACCAGTAATTGCAATCACAGTATTTTCAAGTTTTCCATTCTTTTTCAAGTAATCAAAGAGAATTTTTAATTTAGAATCCATATAATTTAGAGAATTCCAATACCTGTTCTTCACTATATATTTTTTTTCTTTTGGAAAACGCCCAAAAGCAAATGGAAAGCCAATTTCAAATGGCTTGAATTTTTTCGGATAATCTGGCGGAACTCTATATGGGAAATGACTATTTTGAAGATTCATATAAATAAAAAATGGCTTTTCAGAATTTTTTATCCACCTGATAGCTTCACCAACAGTCTTACTGTCATCAATTTTCCCTGACATCGAAAACTTTTTTGACCAGTCATGGAAAACCCCATCTGAACGATTACTTTCATAACCAGCAGCATTATCCGAATGATAAAAATGATCAATATTACCAGTCCTGAGATAATTGTACATATTTCCCCAGTGTTCGTTCTGAGACGAGATAACTGCAGTTCTATATCCATTCAATTTCAAAATATCGTAAATCATAACCCTGGGATAAGTTGGATTTTCTGGATAATAGTGATGTTCTATGCTTCGAAGTGGATAATGAGATGAAAGAGGACACATATCAGCATAATCAGAATGGCTTGACTGAGTATACATATTCGAATAAACTGCTGATTTTGACACAAACTCATCAAGTGCAGGCATAATACTTTTATTTGATCCAAATGCTTTTAAAACATCTGGTCTCAAAGATTCAATCAAAATAATCAGGACATTCCATTTTTTCTCTACAGGATTTGCTGCAACATAGGATTTTAATGGGATATATGGATTATTCCGTACTTTATAACCTGCTTTAAGTTTTCCTGAATACTTGTTTTTGTTTAATTTATCAAACAAATCAAAAGCTATTCGCCCAAAGGGTCCAGTTTTATACTTTCGAGCATGATTCACCAAATTTGAATATGCAAAATAAATTCCTGTCTCCATATCCTGAATCCTGCGATTGTCAGCTTTTGAAATCAGAGGTCTGTAAAGTACAATACTGAGTAGTATGATTAAGATAAGGTATAGGAATTTTACATTACTTGAGATGGAGATCCTGGTTACAATTGTTCTGAAAACAACAGTCATGCCAGATATAATACATAGAAGCAAAACAAAATAAACTAAATTCGCTTCCGTCATATGCATAACAATCTGGAGAAGGTCATTTTCCATCATCCTTAATGAAGAAAAATCTATAAATACACCAGATGCCCAGAAAACAGCCCAGCTGGAAAAATAGAATAATAGTAAAACAAATATCAGAAATGTTCCAATAAAGCTGATTCGAATACAACAGGAATTTGAATCATTACCTTTTTTTGAAAACCATTTTATTACACTTTCAGCCATAGTAAAGAATAATAAAATCATCATAGTAATGAGAAGCTCAATTGAAATAAATGCAACCTTATCAATAAATGAAAAGCTATCATCCCAAAAAAAAGATCTATCTATACAGAATAAAAGTATCAAATATAGAACGGAGAACAATATACAGAGGGTACGGAATACTCCTGAATATTTTTTTAGTATTTCTCTTTTATTCACTTTTAAAATCATTATTCATTAACATTTTTTTCCCGGTTTTATTTAAACTTTGTGTGATCCGTACCATTTTATTGATTTGGTGGTTAAAACTGATCTGTCTTTTTTTCTCTGTGCCCTTCGTGGTAATTTTTTCTTATCTTTCTTTATCTTGTTAATCCTGTCTAATCTTCTTTTATTTTAACTTTATTCTTCTGTAATGACAAAAAATAAAGGGCCGGAAATTCCGACCCTTTATTT
>DAOVTB010000134.1 GCA_030633305.1 Candidatus Muiribacteriota bacterium | reverse complement strand
GCTTCGATATGGACAGGAAGTAGAATTTGAAACAGAAGCTTATCCTGGAGAAAAATTTAATGGTAGGATTTCATTTATTTCACCTGTTCTGGATGAAAAAACCCGGACTGTAAAGGTAAGAGTAGTGGCAGAAAATACATCAGGAAAACTCAAACCTGGCTTGTTTGTGAGAGCAGTTATACATACTGGTACCACTTCTGATGGTCAGAAACTTGATTTATATCTGGCGGGAAAATGGGTATGTCCAATGCATCCTGAAATCATAAAGGCTAAGGCTGGAAGATGTGATAAGTGCGGTATGCGGCTTTTAAGAACAGAAAAACTTGGTTATGTAAATAAAAAGAATGCAAAAGGTTCGACTGAACTTCTGATACCTGCAACTGCTCCATTGATTACTGGTAAAAGAGCAGTAGTTTATGTTCAAGTATCTGAAGGGATTTTTGAATATAGAAATGTAACTCTCGGGTCTCGAGCAGGAGATTATTACATTGTAAAAAGTGGTATCAAGGAAGGTGAACTGGTTGTTGTCAATGGTAATTTCAAAATTGACAGCGCAATGCAGCTTTTAAACAAGCAAAGCATGATGAATCAAAAGGTTCCGCAGAAAAATGTCCCTCAAACCAAATGTCCCGTTATGGGTGGAGACATAAATAAAGAAGTATTTATTGATTTCAGGGGGAACAGGATATATTTCTGTTGTCCCGGTTGTGATGCTATATTTAAGAAAAACCCTGAAAAATATCTTGATTTGATGAAAAAATCTGGCGTAGTTCTGGATAAGTTCTCAGATGTAAAGCAGGGTAAATAGGTTTCATAATGAATGATATACAAAAAGAACCCAAGGGGTTAATTAATAAAAGTATCTATTTTTTTCTAAAAAATAAGATTATTGTATTTATCTTGTTGATTCTTATTGCGATGTGGGGAATCATTGTTTCACCGTTTGAATGGAATTTTGCAGGTCTTCCGCACAATCCTGTGCCAGTTGATGCAATACCAGATATTGGCGAGAATATGCAGATAGTCTTTACTAAATGGTCTGGACGTTCTCCGCAGGATATTGAAGATCAGGTTTCATATCCGCTTACAGTTTCACTTTTGGGAGTTCCTGGAGTAAAATCTGTCAGGAGTTATTCAATGTTCGGATTTTCAAGTGTCTATGTGATATTTGATGAGAGCGTTGATTTTTACTGGTCAAGATCAAGGCTCCTGGAAAAATTAAATTCTCTTCCTTCCGCTACTTTGCCAATAGGCGTAAATCCAATTCTGGGTCCTGATGCAACCGCATTGGGGCAGGTTTTCTGGTATAACCTTGAAGGGCAGGATAAGGATGGAAACCCAACCGGAGGGTGGGATCTGAATGAACTAAGGACAGTACAGGACTGGTCTATAAAATATTCTTTGATGTCTGCGATTGGAGTAAGTGAAGTGGCATCTATTGGCGGTTTTGTTCAGGAATATCAGGTTGATATTGATCCTGATGCAATGAGAGCAAATGGAGTCGGTCTGGATGAGATAATCAAGGCTGTAAAGATGTCTAACAAGGATGTTGGAGCAAGATCGATTGAAATTAATAAGGTTGAATATGTAATTCGTGGTATAGGATTTGTAAAAAACAAGTCTGATCTGGAAAATGCTGTTATAAAGGTGAATAACAATATACCGATTTGTGTATGGAATGTTGCTAAAGTAACATTAGGTCCAGCGTTAAGACGTGGAATACTGGATAAGGGAGGGGCTGAAGTTGTTGGTGGAGTTGTAGTCGTCAGATATGGTGAAAATCCCCTTCAAACAATAAAAAATGTAAAGAAGAAAATTGCAGAAATATCTAATAGCTTGCCCAAAAAGACACTGAAAGACGGTACTGTCAGTCAGATAAAAATTGTGCCATTTTATGACAGGACTGGATTGATCTATGAAACTCTTGGAACATTGAAAAATGCTCTTTTTGAAGAAATACTGGTTACTGTAATAGTTGTAATTTTTCTGATTGGTAATCCGATAAGTTCCCTTCTTGTTTCAGGTCTTTTACCTCTGGCAGTACTTATGTGCTTTATTGGAATGAAAGTTTTTTCAGTTGATGCAAATATCGTTGCATTGTCAGGAATTGCAATCGCAATTGGAACAATGGTGGATATGGGTATTATTCTATGCGAAAATATAATCAGTCATCTTGAGGCAAGCGATGGGAAAGGATCATCTTTAAAAATAGTTTATGATGCTTCCAGGGAAGTGGCTGGGGCAATAATTACAGCGATTTCTACTACCATAGTCAGTTTTCTGCCCGTGTTTACAATGACCGCTGCTGAAGGAAAATTATTTAAACCCCTCGCATATACCAAGACCTTTGCACTTATCTCATCAGTAATTATTGCAGTATTTTTTATTCCTCCTATAGCGCATATGTTATTTCAGCATAAGAAAAAGTCTGGTAATATTCAAAAAATATTTTATATTCTAACTATATTTATTGGTGCGTTTATTGGTTTATCCTATAGTTTTTATATTGGAATTCTTGTAATTGCTGTTTCAATTTTTAAGCTTGTAAACCAGACTTTGCCGGTGTGGTTTAGAAAGATGCTTTTATGGATTTTTAACATAATATTGATAGTTGTTGTGATGTATTATCTGACTTTACACTGGCTTCCTCTTGGACCCGATAAAGGGATAGTAAATAATTTCATTTTTATTGCTGTACTTGTTGGAAGTGTACTTTTGTTTTACAGGATATTTCAGTTGTTTTACACCCAGATTCTTACTTGGTGTCTGAATAATAAACTGATTTTTCTTTCATTGCCTTTTTTTATCTGTCTGTTCGGGATCATGGCCTGGCTTGGTGCAGATTCGATTACAAAGTATTTTCCTAAGTCTGTCAGGAAAAGTACAATAGTAAGAAAAATATCTAAAGCTCTTCCTGGTCTGGGTAAGGAATTTATGCCTTCTCTGGATGAAGGCTCTTTTCTATTCATGCCTACTACTATGCCGCATGCATCAATCGTTGAAGCGTATGATGTTTTAAAAAAACAAGACATGATGATAAGCAGGATTCCTGAGGTTTCTGAAGCTGTTGGAAAGCTTGGCAGAGTTGAAAGTCCGCTGGATCCAGCACCGATTTCAATGATTGAAACAATTATCAATTATAAAAATGAATATAAAATAGACAGTCATGGAAACAGACTTAGCTATAGATTTGATTCCGGGAAGATAGGTTATTTTCGTGATGAATCCGGAAATGTTGTTAATGCACCAGATGGAAAGAAATATAAGGTAAATGGAGTATATCAAAGAGATTCAAAAGGTAGACTAATTCCGGATCAAATGGGAAAACCATTCAGGCAATGGCGTCTTCCACTTTTGGAAAATTTGAATCCGAATCGTTCTTATTGGAAAGGAATTCAAACACCTCGCGATATCTGGGATGAAATTATAGAAGCTGCCAGACTTCCAGGCACAACATCAGCTCCGGTTCTTCAGCCTATATCAGCAAGAATTGTAATGCTTCAAAGTGGTATGAGAGCTCCAATGGGACTCAAGGTAAAAGGCCCTTCTTTAGAATCTATTGATAAAGCTGGAATATTGATTTCAGAACAACTGATGTTGGTTCCGTCAATAGAACCTGAAAGTGTTTCGGCTGACAGAGTAGTTGGAAAGCCCTATCTTGAAATACATATTGATAGAAAAAAAATAGCTCGTTATGGAATTATGCTTCAAAAAGTACAGGATGTTATTGAAGTTGCCATTGGAGGAAAAAGGATTTCAACTACAATAGAAGGACGCGAAAGATATCCTGTCAGGGTAAGATACATGAGAGAATTAAGGGATTCTTTTGAATCCATTGAAAAAATTCTTGTGGCAGCGTCAGATGGTAGTCAAATACCACTTATTCAGCTTGCAGAGATAAAATATATAAAAGGACCTCAGGTAATAAAAAGTGAAGATACTTTTCTTGTAAGTTATGTTCTTTTCGATAAAAAAGAAAATTTTGCTGAAGTAGATGTTGTTAATCAGGCAAAAAAACATCTTGAAAATATGATAAAGAAAGGTAAATTAAATCTTCCTGTCGGAGTAAGTTATATTTTTGCGGGAAGTTATGAGAATCAGGTCCGATCAGAAAAAAGAATGAAAGTAGTAATTCCTGTTGCTTTAATAATAATTTTTCTTATTCTGTACCTTCAATTCAGATCAACGATAACTTCTATGCTTGTTTTTTCTGGGATTGGAGTGGCATGGGCGGGTGGATTTATCATGTTGTGGTTATATGCACAGCCGTGGTTTATGGATTTTTCTGTATTTGAAACTTCGATGCGGGAATTGTTTCGGATTCATCCTGTAAACTTGAGTGTTGCGGTTTGGGTTGGCTTTCTGGCATTATTTGGAATTGCAACAGATGACGGCGTAGTAATTGCAAGTTATTTGAAAGATAGTTTTGATAAAAATAAACCTGGTTCTATTGATGAAATAAGGAATGCAACTGTTAAAGCTGGTAACAGGCGAGTCCGAGCTTGTCTTATGACAACGGCAACAACTGTTCTTGCTTTGATACCTATACTTACATCAAGTGGACGTGGTTCAGATATTATGATCCCGATGGCGTTGCCGTCATTTGGTGGAATGTTCATTGAAATTATCACAATGCTGGTTGTACCAGTCCTGTATTGTTTTACTATGGAAATAAAGTTAAAATTCAATTCATTATCTGAATATTGTGAGAGTGATCTTTAAATTAAAATAAAAACAATGTAAAAATGGTAAATGAGTGAATTAACAAATATAATAGATTTTTAAATTTGATAGGGGAGTATTTATGAAAAAGTATTTTTTTATGATTTCTGTTTTTTTTGCATTAAGCCTGTTTTGTTTTGGGTTTGAATATAAGGTGTTCAATGGAGCAACTGGTCACGCGATACCATTTTCCAGAATGATAAATTCTATTGCGAAATATAGCGATGTAATCTTTGTTGGAGAAAAGCATGATGATGTATATACCCATGTAATTGAAAACAGGATTTTCACAAATCTTTATAGATTTTATCCCCAACTTGCATTGTCCATGGAAATGTTTGAGCGTGATGTTCAAAAAATACTGGATGCTTATTTATTTGATAAAATCAGTAGAGAAGAATTTCTAAAAAAATCTAGAGCATGGCCTAAACATATGACTGACTATCATCCAATGGTTGCGTTTGCAAAAAGGCATCATCTCCCGGTAATTGCTGCAAATATTCCAAGAAAATATGCATCTCTGGTAGCTAAAAAAGGTTGGAAGGAGATTGAAAAACTTCCTTATGAAAAGCGAAAGTTCATTGCAGAAAAACTTGTAGTCATTAAAGATAAATATTATAAAAAATTTATGAAAACAATGGGTGCCGGGAAAACCGGTGTTAGCGCTATGGGCGGACCTGCACATAAGATGCTTGAAAGCATATACCGGGCTCAGTGTATTAAAGACGATACAATGGCAGAATCAATCTTTCAATTTTCTAAAAAATATCCATATAGAAAAATTGTTCATTACAACGGTTCGTTTCATTCAGATGAAGGTCTAGGTACTGCACAGAAACTTCTTAAAATGAATCCGATGTTGAAATGTGCAATCATCTCAATTATTCCTGTTACAGGTGCTATTCCAAAAACAATCAGACTTGAAGATAAAAAAAATGGTGACTACATCATCTACTGTCCTAGACTTTCCAACAGCAAGAAAAAACCTATGTCTTCTAAAATGTTCAAGAGATTCATGAAAAAATAATCATCATGAACATTGAAAAGTACTCTTTTGGAAAAAATTGCAGATTATCTTACTTGTTTAAAATAGCATAAGTATTATTCATCAAACAGTGCAAAAAAAATATTCTTTTTGAAATTCCAGTTGACTGAATATGCGAAACTATCTAAACTGTCATAAAAATAAATTAATGAGGAAACTTATGATTAAAATTCAATCTATTGGAATAATTCATTCTCCGCATAAGGAATTAAAAAATATGCCTATACAGCCCAAAGGAGCTGCTGGTATAGAAGGTAAAATTATTGTTGATAAAGAATATGCAGAAGGTCTGAAAGATCTTGATGGCTTCAGCCATATCTTTTTAATCTATCATTTTCACAAGACTTTTCGTACAGAACTTATTGTTACTCCATTCATGGACGATACAGAACGTGGAGTATTTTCTACTCGTACTCCAATGCGACCAAATCATATTGGAATATCGATTGTCGAACTTTTAAAAGTAGAGAAGAATATTATTACAGTCAGTGGAATAGATATATTGGATGGAACACCATTACTTGATATTAAACCCTATATTGAAAATTTTGATCATCAGGATAACTGTAAAACAGGGTGGATGAAAGGTAGTGCAGAAGACGTGAAGAACAGGCGTTCTGACGAACGTTTCGTATAAAGGAGAAAAAAATGATTGGAAAAATAATTTTTGTTTTAATTGGATTGGCAATGCTTGCAGGTTCGTATGCAATGTTTCAACAACAGGCAAGGCTCGATACTTTCAAAGAAACTAAATGTGTTATTACTTCCTCGAAAGTGGGTGTATCCATTTCGAAGAAAAGCGGAAAGAAATCAAAGATGTTTCGCCCTAAAATATTATTTAAGTATGAAGTTGATGGTAAAAAATTTGAATCTGATACATATGCGATATCCAAGACTTCTACATCCAGCAGGAAATGGCCTGAAGGAATTGTTGCTAGATACAAAGAAAACACTGAACATCCTTGCTATTATGATCCTCAAGAACCAGAAGATTGTGTTTTAAATCGTGACAAATCCTATATGGGATCTATTATCAGTGGTATTTTTGGATTACTATTTATACCAATTGGTCTTTTCGGAAAGGTACGATTTGGTAAAGGACGTAGAAGAAGTGGATATCATCATGTAGATGGTGGGCCTGACTATGAGGTTGACGTTGGTGAATATGATGTAGATGATGATGGAGATTGTGACGATTGACTCGCATGTTGCATGAGCGAATCTTGAAATTTTCTGCATCAGTTCAAACTTGCGGCGTATAAAAATACGCCTCAGTTTGCCCTGTCTGGAAAATTCCAACCTTCATCTCATGCAACAAGCGAGTCGGTAATGTTAAAAAAATGAAAATAAAACACGATAAAATCTTTGGGTAGTCTTGACATTTCTTTACAAATAATCGAATAATTCAGAAGCAATACCTAATTCCTACAGAGAAAGTAGTAATTAAATTTGAAATAAACTTGACAAAAAAACTATAACCCTTACAATGTTATGAAGAGTTAGTAAAAAAATTGAAAAAGGAAGTAGTTTTAATGAGAAAAATTAGCGTGGTTTTAGTGTTAAGTTTGATTTGTTTCTTCTGTGTAAACATGAGTTCTTATGCAACTTCATTCAGCAATGATATAGTAGTTGGTGATGATTGTGATGGCGGTTCATGCCCACTTCCTCCAGACGGAGACGATGGTGATGATCAGGGTGGTTGCGATGGTGGTTCATGTCCACTTCCAGATGATAAATTAGTTTGTGGTGATGGCGATGATTCATGTCCACTTCCTCCAGATGGAGACGATGGTGATGATCAGGGCGGATGCAATGATGGTGGATGTCACGGCGACAAATAATTAAATAATGAAAAAAATACTAACTATAATAGTAGTAATGGGATTCTTTTTTTTGAATCCCATTTTTTCTGCAGACCTTGTTTTGATCGGTCAAAATGAAGCTTCTGTTCTTTCCGTTAGAAATAGTCTTGGCGGTTTGGATGTTAACTATGAACTTTGGACAATTGAAAACAATGGTCTTTTAACTGGTTCAAAAGTTTTTGAATATTGTGATGACAATAAAGTAATAATAAGAGTTATCAGTGAAAATGATACTTTCACCGATGATGAATCAATGATTCTTGAAGACTATCTCTCGGCTCTGGGAGCGTTAATAATATTTTCTGGCAAGAAAGATGATGAATTCTATAAATTTCCTCTTGTGAAAGATTATATTCTGGCCCTGAAAGATAAAATTGCATATGTTCGACCAGGTGATATGCTCAAGCCATTGAATGAAAATGTATTTGGAACCAGGCAGTTGAAACTTACAGAGGGTCCACTTCAAACTACTCGTATGCTTCCTGATGCAGAAGGTATCGTTACAAATGCTTTTACAATTACTGGACAGGAAAATTCATATGTTTCCCTTCTGGTAAGCTCCTGTACTTTCAGGTTGAGCTTTTTTTCATTTCATCCAGACAGGATTCAAATTTCTGCTGACAGAGATTATCTAATTAAAAAATGTATGGATTATGTAAATATTTCTCCTAAGAAAAAAATAGAAGAAATAAAGACTTATGAAAAAATATACAGTGCTATCAGTGAACTTCGTTCTTCTCTTAAAATAATGGATGAAATGGTTTTTAACAGTGAGATAACTTTTCCTTCATCAGTTGCTTCAGATAAATTTAAAGGAGCACATTATAGTATTAGAAAAGGAATGGATCTTCTTGTAGAATTCATTACTGCATTAAATACAAAGTCTGCTACAAGAATTTCTGATAAATTGATTTTAGAAGCTTTGAGGGAACTTGAAGCAAGTTACAAAACATTCAATACAATGTTATTTTTAAATGAGTTTGATTTTGTAACAGCTTCTGGAGATCGCAAATTTTACGATGCACAGAACAAAGAGTTTAATGCAATAATCTTTCTCAGAAAGTATCTTGGATTAATTACGAAATTAAGGTCAACACAAGAAGTGAGCTTAAGAATTCCTGAACCTGGAACAGTCATTAAAGATTTTGAAATGAATGATCTTGAGGGTGTTAGTCAGTCACTTGGTAAATATATTGGTAAAAAGGGTGTGATCCTTTCTTATTGGGCAGCATGGTGTTCAACCTGTAATGATGAAATGCCTTTACTACAGAAATATTTTGTAGCTGATGGTCCATATCAGATATTGGGTGGAAATTTTAAGGAATCTGTTGAAATAATTCAGAATTTTAAAGCCCAGCATGGAATAACTTTTCCGTTGATTCCAGATCCAGAAGGAAAAATAAGAAAATTATATAGGATACCTACAGTACCAGTATTGTTTTTTATAGACAAAGCAGGTGTTTTAAGACATGTATATCGTGGATTGATATCTGAGGATGATCTCCAGAAATGGATCGAAGTCATCTCAGCTCCAATTTCAGATGATTCTGAAATTAATGAAGAACTGTTTCTCAACAATATCATAAATTTTGATAGAGATGGATTGAAACAGTTTATTAAATAGCTAAATCTAATACAAAGAAAAAAGCCTCTGAACATATTTGTTCAGAGGCTTTTTTCTTTTACGTGGAAATATTGAACCTATAAAATATACTTTTGATTAAAAAAAACAGCACTAAAATATTTATCTATTAAACTAGAAATTTGGTATTATTATTTCAAATTACATTGGGGGTTTACAATGAACTATATTATTATTGGAAATGGAGTTGCCGGGACTGAAGCTGCAATTACGATCAGAAAAAATGACACTGAAGGCAGAATAAAGATTATTTCTGAATCTCCAGGATTGTTTTATTATCGACCAAAAATAATAGATTTACTTGAAGATAAGACAACCGTAGAAAAGATGACTATTTATAAAGAAGAATTTTATAAATCCAGGAATATAGAATGTTTAGTCGGAGGAAAAGTTGTTTCTATTAATCCTGATGAAAATTGTATTGCTCTTGATTCTGAGCGGATAACATATGATAAACTTTTGCTTGCAACGGGTGCAAGTTGTTTTGTTCCTCCTATAAATGGTTCAGAAAAAAAGGGTGTCTTTACTTTGCGCACAACTGAGGATGCTCAAACAATAAAAGAATATTGTCGAGATGTTGAATCTGTTCTTTTTATTGGTGGTGGTCTTTTAGGATTGGAGACCGCATGCAGCCTGTTAAATGAAAATCAAAAAGGTACTGTAGTTGAGTTTTTTCCAAGACTTTTACCGCGACAACTAGATGAACAGGGTGCAGGGTTTCTGAAGAAAAAAATTGAGGATTCCAAAGATTTGAGATTTATCTTAAATGATTCTGTTGCTGAGATAAAAGGTAAAGATTCTGTAACTGGGGTTATACTTAAATCAGGCGAAGAAATATCATTTCAGGCTGTAGTAATCTCTGCAGGTGTCAGGCCCAGGGTTGAACTTGCGGAGGAAGCAGGTATTATTGTTGATCGTGGTATTATTGTAAATGATTATCTCGAAACATCTGAACAAAACATTTATTGTGCAGGAGATGCTTCTAATCATCAAGGAAGGACATATGGTCTGTGGATGCCATCAAAGGAACAGGGAAGGCATGCAGGGTTGAATATGAGTGGAATTCAGACCAGGTATAATGGATCAGTTGTGTCTGCAAAATTGAAAGTATCTGGAATGGATATGTTTTCAGCAGGTTTCAAAGAAGATTCTGGTTTTGCCGAAAGATCAACCAATAATTCTGATTATTATCTGAAATTGTATATGGACGGAGATAAAACAGAAAGTATAATTGCTGTTGGAAAAAAGGAAGTTGTTGATCTTGCAGAAAAATGTAGTATGGGACGTGCTGATTTTAGTGAACTGAAAAAGTATCTATAAGGCGAATTTTTTTCTTTATTCTTCAAGTATCATTTTATTAAGCTTCTCAGCGCTACATTTTGGACAATCTTTTGCTGGATGTATATCATCTCTATGGTATTTCTTAGGAATCTCGTTGCTCGCATCTTTTTTTAAAGCACATTGGAATTTTTCGCATGAGATACAATCAGTGCTTTCTTTCTCATTAAGATATTTAATAATTCTGGCATATTTGTTGCCAGTTTTATCAGTAACGGAACTATAAAGCATAAATACACCAATAAGAATGAAAAGGATAGCGGCAGCAGTTTTAATCTGTGCAGGTGAAAAATATTTTGCGATATACTGACCGAAAAATACTCCGATGAATGAAGAAAGTGTAAGTGCAATTGCAGACGCAAAAAAAACAATCCATTTTGCACTTGAATTACTTGCTGCAAATCCCATTGTTGCAAGTTGTGTCTTGTCACCAAGTTCGGCGATAAAGATTGAGACAAATGTAATGATAAATAGTTTCATAGAAAGATATTACTATATACTGGTAAAAAATTTAAGTAATAATATCAGAATTATAGTATCCTTAATAACAACAAGCCTGATAATGTTTAATTAGGAGATTATTTTGAATATTGCTGTAGAATTATATATGTCAGAAGAAAGTGAAAGAAAAGTTAATGAGATATTCTATGCTATCGAACGTGCCGGATTTCCATCATATCCTTTGAGGCTTGCCGCAAGACCACACATTTCCTTGGCTTTGTATTCTGATTATGATCTTGAAGCACTTGAAAAAAAAGTGAAGGAATTTACTTCCTCACATTCATCTGTGAAATTGAAACTCTCAGGGATCGGGACTTTTCCTGGTGATAGTGCTGTAGTTTTTCTGATTCCGACTGTATCAGAAAAACTTATTGATCTTCATACCGAATTTCATAATGAATTTGATAGGGAAGGTGGGCATTATTCCAATCATTACCAGCCTGAATACTGGGTTCCTCATTGTACTGTTGCCTTTGATGTGGATAGGGATGAGGTTTTCAAAATAATGGATATTTGTAGAAAATTCAAATTTCCTATTGATATCACACTTGACCAGATTGGAGCAGCTTGTTTTAAGCCAAGTGAAAATCTATTCTGTTATAAATTTAAAGATTGAATTATAGAGGAAACACTTGAAATAAATGAAGGATTTTGGTAATTTCAACTCAGTAAGATTATAAACATGGAGGAATAAAATGGAAATTCTTGAAACAGTAAATAAATTATTAGATTTTGCAATTGAAGGTGAACAGCGAGCATATGAATTTTACACAGAACTGGCAGAAAAATGTAAATTTCCTGTATTGAAAAAAACACTTGAGGAATTTGCTTTAGAGGAAAAAGGACATAAGACAAATCTTATGAATATCAAAGAAGGAAAAATTGCTGCTGTAAATTTTGATGAAAAAGTTATGGATCTTGGAATTTCAGATTACCTTGTAGATGTAGATCCTGAATCTGATCCGCTCGATTATCAGAATATATTGATCATTGCGATGAAGAAAGAAAAATCTTCTTACAGGCTTTATACAAAACTTGCTGAAATGACTGATAATGTGGATGTAAAAAATCTTCTTCGATCAATTGCAATTGATGAAGCAAAACATAAACTTAGACTTGAAATAGAATATGATGAAGTGATTCTAAGTCAAAATTAATCCGAATCTTTCATGAGCGATCCTTGAACTTTTATGCAACAGTCAAAGGCTCGAAATACGAAAGAGTATTCCTCGCTTTTGCCGGTCACATAAAAATCCAAGGCTCATCTCATGAAAGATCCGGATAGGTAAGGTAAAAAGAAAAGAAAAAAACAGGTTTAAATCAATATAGAAAAACAATACAAAAAGTAAGAATTAAATAGTAAAAAGCCAGGCAATTTTGTTAACATGCCTGGCTTTTTTTGTTTTCTTTATTTTTTGGATTTACTTTTATGGTATTTCAGTTCCGGGGTTACAAGGATAACTTTGGTTCGGGGTTCGACAGATTTTGTTACCCAGGCATTACCGCCAATTACGGCTCCATTTCCAATAACAGTTTCACCACCTAAAATTGTTGATCCTGAATATATGATCACATTATCCTCAATGGTTGGATGTCTTTGGATTCCTTTTCTTAATCTTCCCTGTTCGTCTTTTGGAAAACTCAGGGCTCCAAGAGTAACACCTTGATAAACCCTTACATTATTTCCGATTACACATGTTTCACCAATTACTATTCCAGTGCCGTGATCAATAAAGAAATGGTTTCCAATTTTTGCACCTGGATGAATATCGATTCCAGTAATTTTATGGGCATATTCGGTCATTATTCTTGGAATCAAAGGTATTTCCTGCGAATAAAGTTCGTGTGCAATTCTATAGATTGTAATAGCTAGAAATCCTGGATAACAGAAAATGATTTC
>DAOVTB010000213.1 GCA_030633305.1 Candidatus Muiribacteriota bacterium | reverse complement strand
GGTAATCCCAAAGAATAAGGATGATAAATTTGAACTTCAGGATTATTATGATAATCCTCAGAAATACAATGGTAATTTTCACCAGTACATTGATCATATCAATATTCTCATAAATTGTATTTACTGGGAAGACAGATATCCGAGGCTTTTGACCAAGGCTTATACGAAAAAGTTATTTTCTGGAAAAACCTTGCCGGAATTGAAAATAATTGGTGATATCAGCTGTGATATCGAAGGAGCTATTGAATGTACTTTAAAAGCGACTAAACCAGATAAGCCAACTTATACCTATTTAGTTGATGATGATGTCATAGTAGATGGAATTGAAGGTAAAGGGCCGGTAATAATGGCTGTTACTAATTTGCCATGTGAGATTCCAGCAGAATCTTCTACGGCATTCAGTTCAACACTTATTGAATTTATCCCTGAAATAGCTTCAGCGGATTATGAAGGAGATTTTGAAAGTTTGAAGCTTCCAAAACCAATTAAGGATGCTGTTATTCTCTTTAAGGGTGAGTTTACTGATAATTTTAAATACATTAAGGAATTTTTATAATAAATTTGGATCATAGAGATCCATAATAAAATGGAGGTACAGTTATGAAACATGTTCTGGTCCTAGGAGCCGGTCTGGTATCCAGGCCATTAGTTGAATATCTTCTTAAAAGGGAAAATATACAGGTAACAGTTGCGAGCCGCACGGTAAGTAAAGCTGAAGATCTGGTAAAAGGTTTTTCAAACGGGAAAGCGATTTCTCTTAATGTTAAAAATGATGCTCTGGTTGAAAAACTTGTGCAGGATTGCGATGTTGCAATAAGCCTTTTGCCATATATCTTTCACGTGAAGATTGCAAAGGCATGCCTGAAACATAAAAAGCATCTGATAACAACTTCGTATGTAAGTGATGCAATGAAAGCACTGGATGAAGAAGCCAAAGAAGCAGGAATTCTTATTCTTAATGAAATTGGTCTTGATCCAGGAATTGACCATATGTCAGCGATGAAAATCATTGATGATGTAAAAAAGAATGGTGGAAAAGTAGTAAGTTTCCGTTCTTATTGTGGTGGTCTTCCAGCGATGCAGAATAACAATAATCCATTTGGATACAAGTTTTCATGGAGTCCAAGAGGAGTCGTTATGGCCGGGAAAAATAATGGACAATTCCTTGAAAATGGGAAAGTTGTTTATATTCCGAGTCGTGATCTTTTCAAATACTATGAAATCCTTGATATTGAAAATGCAGGTGTTTTTGAAGCATATACAAATAGAAATGCTGTACCTTATAAAAAGATTTATGGTCTTGATGATGCTCAAACAGTATTCAGAGGAACCCTTAGAAATACTGGTTGGTGTTACACTATGAAAAAAGTTGCAGAACTGGGTATTTTTGATGATTCACCTCGTGATGATCTTAAAGGTTTGACATATGCTCAGATGATTGAACGTCTTATTGGTTGGGGTGAAAGTATAGATATAGTTGAGGATGCTGCTCAGTTTTTAAATCTTGACCCTCATTCTACAGTTATAAAGAAACTTGAATGGTTAGGTCTTTTTTCAGACAAAATGCTTCCAGACGAAAATAATGTTATGGATATGTTCTGTCACCTTCTTCTGGAAAAACTCTCAATGGATGAAAATGATCTGGATCTTATCGTCCTATATCATAACTTTATAGCAGAATATTCTGATAGAAGCGAGGTTATTACTTCGACTCTTGTTGATACTGGAATTCCATCCGGAGATTCAGCAATGTCAAGAACTGTAAGTCTTCCTGCTGCTATTGCAACAGCACTTATACTTGATGAAAAGATCAATTTGACTGGTGTTCATATTCCTGTTCTTCCTGAAATATATGAACCTGTTCTTGAAGAACTTGAAAAAATGAATATCAAGTTTGTTGATAAAGTTACGAAAATTTAATACGAAATAATAAATTATATTGTAGGGGCGAACTTTTTGTTCGCCCTTTTTTAATATATTTAATTAGTTTCAGACATCGAACTGTATCATAATGTATTTCTATATTGATTTTGGTGGTAACAATTAATTTGGCGCAGGGGGCAACTGTTTCACACGGGTATATGATTTTTTTGAAATTTGTTTATAACCACCATGCTAGAGGGGTCAGGGTACTGTGAATTTTTTTGAACATCAAAGAAAATTAAAGTACTTCTGACCCCATCTATATTAGTATTTGGTATTAATTATTTTCCGTTTTTATTTTCTTTGTGCCTTAGTGTCTTTGTGAGAATTCTTCTTTTCTCAGCGCGAGTTAGTTGCTTATATATTGTATATCATGTCGCTTGACATTGGCGGCACTGCTTTCATCGATGATCTCATCAATTAGTTCTACTGTGCCATTTCGAATTCGAAATACAACCCATAGATTTCCATCCTTCTGTGGTGGGCTGAATTCCCTGGTCTTTCCATTATAGTATAAAGTTACAAGTGCACCCGAATTTTTTAATGCAACTGGATAGGGTAAATCAGCATTTTTGTAATTGTGGACATAATAAATATAATCCCCAGATTTTATTGGATCTATAATGATATTTTCCGTACCGAAACTTTCTTTTATATCCTCATCTAAAAGGGATTCAAATCCATCTTCCCAGAAATGTTTGTTTTCATAAAATACATGGAATCTGCCTCCAACAAATTGTGGAGAGTATTGCGGACCTGTAATATGGGAATCAAGGTCTTTGACTCGATTACTCCAATTTAGAGAAATTCTGACTTTTCCATCAATATCTTCTTTTTTCAAATTGATGCTCAAGTCTTCAACCGAAACACCTGTAAAGCATGGGACCGTTTGGAAAACAGTATCATATCCAACGTGAATTATTTCAAGTGTATAATTTCTTGCAGCTAGATCTTTAAATTCGAAACTTCCATCGGTAAGGGTCCAATCATGTGCTTGAACATGTGTAGGTGCAGTTGTTTGACCTGCACCTCGACGTATGATGATTCTGGCTCCGGTTATTGGACTTACTCCATCATCAGCATATATTTTTCCTTTTAATAAACATGATCCTGAATATTTTTGAGGTACAAGTTTCAGATCATTAAGATATGTAGTCTGTCCTTTTGATACATCTATACCGTAATAGATATCCATGATATAAGCGTATCTCGAAAATTCAAGAAAATAGCCATATTCTGGTCTGACAGGTAATTTAAAGCTTCCATCTGATTTTGTTGTTATAGAAATGCCTTCCTTGCCCCATTCATCATAAACAGTGACTTTTATGCCAAGAATAGCATATCCACTGTATGCATCAAGCACTTTTCCAGATATATAGCCTGTACTTGGATTAAGATCAGCTAAAGCATCGGGATAATCGTGTATGCCTTCTGAAAGACATCCCGACAGAATTGTGATAGTTAAAAAAATTATTAGAATTATTAAATTTCTCATAATATTCGAATACCAAAATAGTGATTAAACTATTACGTATTATTATTATCGATACATATGAGAATATAATTAGGTATTAATAAGAATGTGCAATTCAAATAGACTGGAATGGAACTGTTTAAGAAACAGTAACTTTACTTGAACGATTACCGATAAGTTTATTGCGCAAACTATCAGCGATCTCTGCTATTTTGTCAATAGCAATACTATTATCCTTTATGTATAGTTCAAGCATTCTTTTTTCGTTCTTGCTGCCATAAATGTCGATTAGACAGATTTCCTCAAACATACAAGAATTATAATTTTCTGAAAACATAATTTTGTCCTTTAAAAATTCAATCAATCAGAATAAGCAAATTTTATGCCAACTTCAGTATAGTCAAAATTGATGAATTCATAGTAGATTATGTTTAAAATCAAACCAAAACTTGCTTAATTTTTCGACATTTGTCAAAAGTGTCTTTTTTTTTCAACACTTTTTTATTCAACTTTTCTTGTGTTCTTCGTGACCTTCATGGTAAAAATTTCTTTATATTTACTTTTAATTATCATTTAAAAGATATGATATAATAATTAAAATCAATCAAGTGTCAATCTATTTGGCGAAAGGAAACAAATTATGAGTACAGATCTTACGATATATGATGTCCTGACCTATTTTTTTGAAGAAGTCTTTAGAGATGGACTTTATGAGGAAGATGAAAAGGAAATGATTATGCAGTTAAGGCGTGAATTTAATATTCCTCCTGCTAAATTTCTGGAAGTTATGAAAAAAGTTGATCAAAGATTTAAAAATGACGAACTTGAATACAGGGAGAGATCTTTTGAAAAGGATAATATTGAAATTTATACAAAAATTCTTATAAAAGCTTTTGAAGATAATGTGATAACTGCTCAAGAGGAAGAACTTGTCCTTAAAATTTCCGGGATACTATCTATTTCTAAATCTGTTCATCTGAAAATTAAAGCTGATAATAATCTGTCTACACAAATTGCTGCCCAAAAGCCTGTTGAGAAAGCTGAAATAATTGAGGATGTTTGTGAGGAAGCTGATTCGCTCCTGACAGAAGAGGATATAATATCATTCCTGGAAATGGGCTGACCTGCGTCCTGAATGGGCGAATCTTGAAATTTCCTTCACCAATTTATGCTTGCGGAGTACAGAGTACACCTCAGCATAAATTGTCTTGAAAATCCCAACCTTCATCCCATTCAGAACGCAGGACAAGGAATAAATAATAAAAAGAAGAAGTTAAAAAACAAAAATGAATAAATTAAATTACTGTAGGGACAGGCCCCTGTGCCTGTCCGAGATAAAATTAATAACATTTACCACGAAGGAAAAAGGAAGAAAAACAGGAGATAATTAATACCAAATACCAATGTAGATGGGTCACATGGAATTTTTGTGAACTTGGAATCCAAATTCATGAAAGGTGTCCTGACCCCAGCGCCAGGCGAGTTGTTTCCATCAAATATTGTTAGAGGTTTATTGCGATACAGTCTGTGACTCCACACTCAGATGTGAATGAATTACTTGAATGTTACTGGATAGAACAAATAAATTGAAATCAGGGAGAAAATGATGAGTTTAATTGAAATGATAGCAGATTTTTTTGGTAAAAAAATTGCAAATAAGAAGCTGAAAGAGATGGAAGTAAAAAAAAATGGTGCTGTTATTCACAGTCATACATCTGAATTCTCCACTCCAGCTAAGGTTTTTCTTTATATCTTAAATGAATATGAAGCAAAAGGTGGAGAGTTTGCAACTTTTAATATTGTTGATAATGAAGATATGTATGTTCAAATTATCTGTGATGATAGTGTGACATTTAATATTTTTTATCCTTTTACTGAAGAACCACAAAATGTTTTTGCCTCAAAAGGTGTTGCTTTACCTCAAGGATATGAATTTAGTGACTGGGAAGCAGAATCATATGTGATGTTTTCTGGACCGTATATGTCATTTGAGGTTATTGCTGCATACATTGATATAATTTTTTCAAAACTATTGAATGTACCAGAAGGCTATAAAGTCTGTGGCTACATAGAGTAGATTTATAACTCCAACTGTCGTAAAGGAATCACAGTAGCAGTTTTGACATATTTAACCATATTGTAATCATCCTGAAGCTTTTTTAGTTTTATAGGATCAAGCTTCATAAATTTTTCTGGTGGAATTTTTTGTTTTATTTCTGTAAAAAGATCAGGTTTGAGATTATAAATATCCTGATATAGTATAATTGCTTTTCCAGTGTATTTGATAACTTCATATTTTATAGCAATTTTTGTATAAAGAATAATTTTTGGATATAATTCAAGCATATCTTTAATTGTAAGTCCGATACATCCGCTTGACCACGCAAAACCAATCGTTTCAGAATTTGTCGTAGAATGAATCATCTGTCCATTTCGTTTACCATTGATCATTGGTTCCAAAGATCTCATTCTTTCATAGGGCATGGGAATTACTTTGAGAAGCTTTCCGTTTGGAGTATCATAAATCCTGCTTTTGGTAATTATTTCACCAGTGTTTTCGCCAATAGTATATCTAAAAACAGGATTTGATATTTTTTTTACAATGACTCCATTTCCAATATCAGTAGGTTTTGACTGTTTTCCAATTCTGATATTGTATTTTGAGATTACACCTTGATTATGAAGAAAAAGTTCATAACTAGGAATGTTTATCACAATATATGATGGAGTATTTAGTATTAATTTCTTATCATGAGCTTTTTTAATTTTGGTAAAAAGAGTTTTAATTTTTCCGGGAGTAAACGGAAAAACAGA
The DNA here is from genome assembly GCA_030633305.1 of Candidatus Muiribacteriota bacterium. GTDB lineage: Bacteria > Muiribacteriota > DAOVTB01 > DAOVTB01 > DAOVTB01 > DAOVTB01. The sequence goes on along the minus strand of DAOVTB010000213.1, from coordinate 1,281 downwards.
ACTATTGATAAATATAAAAACAAGAATGATTAAAATAATTTTATTTAACATAGCAATTCATCAATTTGATTGTAATATTTCCAACTTCCTTTGTAATAAATATCTGGAAGTATATATTTTTTTTTCTGAAATTGCAAAGCTTAAAGATAGTCATTTTTTTAGAACCTGAGTTGAGCGATTGTTTGAAATTATCTGGGGCCATAAGGTATTAGTTGCTGATCGAGATAGGGGAGATAATCAATTTCTCCTGTAAATTCACCATCATTTGTATCAAAAAGTTTTCCATCGATTTGAAGACTTTCTGTAGTGCCCCACCAGTTATTTTCTGCAGTGAAGTTATCAGGAGTAGTTTGTAGACGTAGATTATATGAACCATTTCCATATATGTTATTGTTTTCAACAGTCATGGTTGATGTAGTTCCAATGTCTGATATTATACCATCAATGTTGTTGCTAATTATGCCACTATTATTTACATCAAGCGTTTCAATAAAATCTATATCCAGACCGTAATAATTGTAGTACAAGATTGAATTTATAATCTTGAGTTCTTTGAAATTTGAATATACAGCACAGTTATCATTATCATGAATTTTTGAATCATTGATTTTACAACTTCCTGAACTGAAAAATGGTGAACTATCCAGATGAACAGCGTCATAAAAGTTTCTTAATTCACTATATTTGAGTAAAATATTTGCACCTGTTATGGCTTGAATCGCAGAACCAGTTTTTCCGGTCCCTTCAAAAAGGATTTCGTTATTCTTAACTCCCATTGCATCAATACATCCATCAACTTGAATATAAGCATTTGAAACAAATTTCAATTGCGTACCAGCTTCAATGCTTAAAATTACTCCGTTGCTTATTATTAAAGGAGCGTCGATTATATACGGACTTTCACCAGCGGTCCATAATGTATCAGTACCAATTGTACCATTTTTTCGATTCATTGTAACTCGTATTGCGCCTGGGTTGATCATCTGAACTGCTGCATTACCCAATTCATCAGTGAAATTCCCCTTCAAATCTACTAAGACAGTAGTTTCATCGTCTACCTGTACCATGTAATCTAACTCGTAAATGCCATCACCTGCTAATATATCTCCCTTAGTGCCGTCATCATATAATTCTATTCCTTTATGGATATTTCCGATATCTACTGAAGCTTTACCATTACTTTCTTTTGATCTGAGTGAAAAATGGATAAAATCTCTCCAGGTCATTTTTAGACCTCTTGAATCATCGCTTAATGAAAAAATCTCTGCTTTAGAGTCCATT
>DAOVTB010000243.1 GCA_030633305.1 Candidatus Muiribacteriota bacterium | reverse complement strand
GTTCCAGCTTTAGAGCTTTTTTTTGAAAAATCATAATCTTTATAAAGATGCCATCCTTTGGTTGCTGAACCGAGAATCACAAAAATAGCAATAAGTATTATTGCAGTCCGGTACTTTATCGAACTTGTTGCAACAGCTGTACCAAATATATTTGCTGAATCGTTTGCACCGATTCCCCAGCCAAGATATAATCCTCCAAATATTTTCAAATTTGACAATTTAAAAATACTTAAAAGACTGAAAAGATTAAACAAAAATTCTGACCTCCGCTAAAAGTTGACCTATCAGGCAATATTATATATTATTATCTTCAATAATTCAACAATTGAAAAAAAGACTGTTTATGTGTACTTAAAACCTGTTCTGAATGATATCTTTATTTCCCCTGATAAGTTTAAGAGCATCACTTCTACTGATTCCTGTAGCAATCAGTGAATCTAAAGTAACTCTTCCCTGAAGACTATATGGTTTATATGCATCATTAAAGGTAACTCCTTCATTTCCATTCATGTATCTAACAGATTCAACAATTTCGTCACCTACTTCTTTCAGAAGATTTTCATACATTTTCTTAATTTCAACAGGGGTATTATCAGCAAGATGAATATCAGGATTATATTCCTGCAAAAATCTTACATGGAGAGATTGATAAGTTTTTGATGGAGAATCATCAACAATTATAATTTTTGTAAGTGTCGGATCAATCAATTCCATATCCTTCATTGGATAAGCTTTTCCACGGTTCCATTTTATACCAGGAACCAGTGTCAGGTGATTTTTAGTTAAAAAACCATCAATATGCTCCGAAATATGAGTTTTTTCATCATACATCCATTTTTTGTAAATCTTGTTTGCCATATAATCATTTTTTGCTGTAAAAAGAACAACTGAGCCACCAAGTTTTCTAATTCTTTTGAAAACCTCTTTCCACCCAGGAGTGAATTTTAAATAGTTATCATGCCAGTCTGGATTATCTTTATCTATTCTGAAATTTTTCTCACCAAGTACAATATCTCTGTATGCAGGACCTTTTGCACCAATACTGTAGTATTGATTAAATAAAGTATCATCAAGATCAAAAACAATTATAAATTTTGCTTTATCGACATTTTCCTGTTTCCACACATGTTCATATTTATCCTTGCTGTTCTTTACCCTTGCAAGAGCTTTTTGAAAACATACTTCAGGAGAAGTCCTGTTTGCACGGTCCATAACAAAATCATAATAATGATTCTGCACTTCAAGAGCATCACGGAGAGACATTTTTTCCATTTCTGCAAGTTTTCGAATTTCAATTGCATATCTGTGGTTCTTATAACTGAAAAGATTTACCCATTTCGGTGGATGCATTAATGCAACATCCCATAATCTAGTTGCGAACAGACTTGTATAACTCATTAAAATACATGTGATCAGTAAAACAAATAATACTTTTTTCATTTATATCTCCTGATTTTTTATTATATAAGCATAATAATGTATATCTATACATAGACACAAAGAAAAAGATAAAAAATAAGACATCGCACAGAGAACGCTAAAAAATTTCATAAGCAATAATAGGTTCAGACTTCCCTTTAACAGTCAAAGATCTTTTCACAATCTTCTTTTCATCAAGCAACTCGTTTGGAACATCTAAAAAGCAGTCTCTAGAAACAAGTATTGCCCCGGGAGTGCACTTTGATTCAAGTCTCTGTGCAAGATTCACTGCATCACCTATCAGGGTATTATCTTTTCTTATTCTCGCCCCTACATTTCCCGATATGACTCTTCCGCTATTAATACCTATTCTAATCAAAAAAGGAGTATCAATTTTTTCAACAAATTTATGAATTGCCAAAGAACATATAACTGCATCCGCAGGAGTTTCAAAAACTGCAAAAATACAATCACCAATAAATTTATCTATATCACCGGAATGTTGATAAATTATTGTTGTAACTGGTTCAAAAATCCGGTTAATCTCTTCAATTACTTCCCAGGATGGATGTTTTTCAGAAAATGCAGTAAATCCTTTGATATCCAGAAACATAAGTGTTGTCATCAGTTCTTCATCCGGGATTGCAAACTTTCCGATTTCTGCAGTTTTATGTACTTTTTTCCATACATTATGCGGAGTATACTGTCTGATGATTTTCTGTAGTCTTTCATTCTTATGATTTGCTTCTACAAGTGAATTATTTGTTTGTTGCAGAGTCATCGCCAAACTGTAATGTTCATTATTAATGCATTTGAATGCTCTTTCTGTTTCTACAATTACATTTTCAGATTCCTGAAGTAATTTTTCTGCCTTTTTAAGTTTATTTTTCAACAAAGTTTTCTCATCAATAATTTTATTATCTTCATTAATATGACTCAAAAGTAATTTATTATAATCAACAGAATCAGGTTTCTCCCGTCTTGAGGCTATAATCATCATAGTAAGAGATGTAGAAAACTGCCTTGAACCACAGAGAGAATTTTTCAGGTTTACAACATCATCATATTTTTCATAAAGAGGTGCATATTCACCTGCACAATACATTCCAACAATCGGTACTTTATCTCCTAATTCCTGGCGGAGCATCTCCACTTCAAGACCACTTCTAGAATGAAGCAGTGAATTTCTAATATGACAGCAAAAAACAAATACAACTTCAGGAACATAATCGCCAAGAATTTCACTTACTTTTTTTCCAGATTTACTTGCACTTCTTAGCATCTCATCCTGATTAAGCTGTACAAGCTGAATTTCAACACCATGCATATCTTCATTCGGAAAAAAACTTAAAGTCCCATTTTCAAAATCATAAATCGGAGTCCGGATTACGTATTTATCTCCACCGCTATCAAGAAGTCTGGCAATAAACGTATATTTATAGCTGGTATGTTTAAGAGCTTCCTTGAAATTTTCACCAAGATACATTTTCATATATGTCATAACTGGAAGTTCATCAACTTCCAGCACAAAAGAACCTTCTGTCCTAGTGCATTTAACAGCAGGAGCAATTGGTTCCCATTTACTTTCAAAGGAATAGCAGAATTTCAATTTTTCCTTGTCCTTCATCTTGATAAACAACATCCCAAGATTATCCTGATATACATTGTCATCAAAATACTGGTAACCATGAAAAAAATTATCTCCCTTCCCTATTGAACCACCTCCAGATACCGGTAGCGGGAATGGAAAACTTTTGTTTATACCATCAATATATTTAATTCCAGAAAAATGCTCTTCTGTTCCCAGCATAATGCAGGAAATATTATCTTCTGATGAAACATCATGTTTTTGTAAATATTTTTTTACAACTTTCTCTGCAGTTTTTTCAGGACCATCTTCATCACATTTGTGATGAAAAATATCAAATTCAATTCCTTTTCCTGATAAAAGTAAAACTTCTACAGCTTTTTCCTGAATTCCAGCATTACTGATCACAACATGGGAAGAAGATCCAAAAAGAAGAACATCACCAACAACCGATTTTATACCATTCATTACTTCCTTTGCTTCAAACTCTGATGAAGCAAAAACCAGGCATATATCCGGATCAGAATTCTGCTGTTTTGCTCGGCGAGCCGCTCTTGAACCTGCTTCGAATGAATCTTCGTGTATGGATATTCCAAAACCTTTATTTATCATGATATTGTTCTCCAAATTACAGTTATACATACATAATATCACACAGTTAAATAAAGAAAAAATGCTTCTCACAAAGACACTAAGGCACAAAGAAAAGAAATAATAATTTCACCATGAAGGGCATGAAGTAAAAAACAAAAAAGATTGCTATTGTTGTCATTATCCGACTTGATCGGATAATCTATTCAAATTGAAAAAGTTAATAAAATGGATCCCCGAACCCCGGGGATCACAGATGTATTGTAACACCATCAATATTGGTTTTTAGCATTATTTATTCCCCGTTTTAATTTAATTTTTTCTTTGTGCCTCTGTGCCTTTGTGTGAGACATTTTCTTATTTTTAATTCTTCGATAGTTGAAAAATAACGATAATTACTCTAAAATCTTCATATGAAATATATAGTCTGTATCAAACAGGTTCCCGACACTTCAAAGATCAGGATCGATCCAGTCACAAATAATCTTTGCCGAACCGGGGTAAAAAGTATCATTAACCCTCTGGATCTATATGCCATTGAAGAAGCTGTCCGATTAAAAGAAAAATATGGAGGATCGGTAACTGTAATATCAATGGGTCCAACTCAGGCACAGGATGCAATCAGGGAAGCAATCGCCCGTGGTGCCGATGAAGGCTTTCTTTTATGTGATAAAACTTTTGCTGGTGCCGATACACTTGCAACTTCATATACGCTTGCTATGGCAATACGATATCTTGGTGGTGCAGATTTAATTTTTTGTGGAAAACAGGCTATTGATGGTGACACTGCACAAGTCGGACCGGGCATTGCCGAATTCCTTAAAATCCCTTGTCTATGCTATGTCAAAAACATTCTCTCTGTTGATAAAAAAAATATTTGCATCGAATCAATGACCGATCTAGGTTACGATATATTTTCTGCTACATTACCTGTTGTATTGACAGTTGTAAAGGAATTGAATACTCCACGCCTTACAAGCTTTCCTGCGTGGATAAATGCAAAACGTAAAAAAATAAATACATTGGATAGGAAAACTCTTGGATTAAAAAAAGAAAATACTGGCTTAAAAGGCTCCCCTACAATGGTAAAAAAAATCACTCCTGTTAATTTTAAGAAAAAAACAACTTTTATTCAAGGATCATCTAATGACATTGCAACAGAATTATACAAAATAATTACCAGTCCGGACACTAGTTCCAAGCTAGTCCAAACAAATGAAAGAATCAACAAGAAAGTCTACAATAAATTTAATAAAAACATGCTGATTATTGGTGAATTAGTTGATTCTAGGATCACTGATTCAACTTTAGAGCTGATTTCGGAGGCAAACAAACTTGTTGAAGGAAATGAATCAAAAATCTCAGTTGTATTCATCGAAAAAAAGATTGATACTATAAAACTGGATGCAGAAAAACTTAATGTTGATATCATTTATTACATTGAAGGTTCTACATTTGAGTGTCCGGATACTGAGGTTTTCAGTTCAGCGATTGAGGAACTGGTCAAGGAAAATGCCTTTGATATAATACTCGGAAGCGCTACTCCATTTGGCCGGGCAATGTTGCCGAGGTTAGCAGTTAAGTTGAAAACTGGATTAACTGCAGATTGCACGATACTTAAAATAGATCCTGAAACTGGTGAATTTCTTCAGACACGCCCGGCATTTGGGGGAAATATTCTTGCAACAATAATTTGCAAAGATTTAAAGCCTGAGATGGCTACAGTCAGACCCCATGTATTTGAGAAAACTTTTTCAAAAACAACTACAAAAAGAGCAAAAATATTGCATTTTATTCCCAACAATATTTCACACGGTAAAATTACATTATTATCCGTTCATAAAAATTCTGGAAAAAGTTTTAATATATCAGACAGTAGAATTATTATCGCCGGTGGAAAAGGAATTGGCAAAAAGAGATCTTTTTTGAAACTTGAAGAACTTGCCGAACTTCTTGATGGCGCAGTTGGCGCAAGTAGAGGAGCAGTTGATGCAGGCTGGATAGATTATGCCAGACAGATCGGACAAACCGGCAAGACTTTACAACCTGATATTTACATAGCATTTGGAATTTCTGGAGCAGTACAACATCTGGTAGGTATGCAGGCTTCTGGAACTGTGATTGCAATTAACAGCGACCCAGCAGCTGATATTTTCAAAATATCAGATTATGGAATCGTCAGTGATTACGAAATCATCATCGATGCACTGATTAAACTGATAAAAGAAAAAAATAGCCCTTACTATGAAGAAAAAAGACAAAATAGTAAAGATAGAAGGGGTCAGAAGTGACTTTTGTGAACTTGATGTTCAAGTTCATGAAAGTGACCCTGACCCCAGCGCCAGGTTAGTTTATTCCACCCAAACCAATAAAGTGGAACAGGTTAATCGCACAAAACGTGAAAAAAATACAAAATTTTACCACGAAGGTCACGAAGAAACATGAAGGTAATAAAAAATGAGCACTAACAATATAAAACTCGAAAATATAGATCTAACACAAATAAAATGTCCTGTTATAGAAGGAAAACAACGGATTTCTGAAAGCTATCTGAAATATACAGTAGATGAATCGAAGATGCAAGGCAGCGCTCCGGACAGAATATATTTCCCTACTAACACC
>DAOVTB010000175.1 GCA_030633305.1 Candidatus Muiribacteriota bacterium | reverse complement strand
CTATACCTCTTCCGGCCCCAATATCAAATTTCCTGACTGGTTTGATCATAGCTGTTACTTCTTCACCTTCTGCCATTGGAATTATATTCAATTCTCCAGTCTTGTAATCTTTCTGAAAAGTAGTCCCATCTTTCCTGATAAAAGAAATCGAAATACATTTCTTTCCATCTTTATCCACTCCAACTGGAGCCACACATGTCCCAAACATGATCAGGCAGTCTTTTTCAAAAACCTGAGTTGCGGCTTCAGGATGTACCTGGGCAAGAACTCCAAGTTGAGGCATCATGAAAATCGAATCTTTAGCCAGCATTGTAATTCCTTCAGGAAAAAAGGAATCAATCATCATTATAGCAGTCTGTACATTTCTTGGAGCATGTGATAATACACCTCCAGAACCAATAATAATATCGAGCCCTATCATATCCACAAGGGTTTCACCACCGGTCTTCTGCGAAAATACATCTGATATCGTTCTTGACTGCTGAATACCTTTTAAACCAACAGCAAGAGATTTATGCTGTATAAAAGACAACCTTAAAGCTTCCCTTGCAACTGCCTGTTCAAACACAAGCGCTTGAAGTAAATACGGTATACTTGTCGGGCGGATCATCTTATTTTTTACACGATTCCTAATTTCACGTTCATCAATATCAAATGGAAGCCATCTCATGATATTTTCCATTCCAGCTTCAGAAACAACATTGCTTATTGAATAACTCATCCCAAGGTTAGCACTAACAGAACGGTTAAAAATACTATTTAAATCAGCATCTTTGAATACAGAAAAAACATCTGTAGTAGCTCCACCAATGTCAACTCCAACCACAGTTATATTATCTCTATCGCTGATTCTCTGAATAATTGCACCAACTGCGCCAGGAGTAGGCATAATATCGACATCAGTCCATGCCATAAGCTTCTTGTATCCAGGAGCCTGAGCCATTACATGCTCTAAAAACTGAACCTGAATCTTCTGCCGAGCTGGCATAAGGTTCTCTTCTTCAAGTATTGGACGAAGATTTTCAGTGATATCAAGTGATACCTTATCTCCCAGAATTCTTTTAACTTCATCATGAGCTTTAATGTTTCCAGCATAGATAACTGGAAGCTGATAGGAAATCCCAAGTCTCGGACGTGGATCAGCTGCAGCTATGATTTGTGCAAGTTTTACAACATGTTTTGTTGTTCCCCCATCAATTCCACCAGAAAGCAGAATCATATCTGGACGAAGATTCCTGATTTTTTCAATCTGTTCATGAGCAAGACGACCATCATTTGTTGCAATTGAATCCATAACAATTGCACCTGCACCAAGAGCGGCTCTTGCAGCACTTTCGCAGGTCATAGTCTTAACAACACCTGCTACCATCATCTGAAGACCACCACCAGCAGAACTTGTTGATATGTATAAATCAACACCCCTGTCTTCTTTTTTGGGTTTCATGATCCTGTCACCGTCGAGAATAGGTCGTCCAACGAGTTCCTGCACCTCAGAAACAGCATTCAGGACTCCACGTGTAACATCTTCAACTGGCGCTTCAACAGTTGTTGGTGCTTCACCTCTAGCTACCAACCGGTATTCATCATCTTTTTTTTCAATTAGAATACACTTAGTTGTTGTACTTCCACAATCTGTGGCAAGTATCGAGTTCACTTTAGAAGGATTAATTTTTTCCATTATCTTCACCTCTTTGTTCATTATCCTGAAGCGCAGGTTGCACCTCTGCAGGATCGTATTTATTTTCTAACTCTTCAATTCTATTCATAAGTATCTCTATACTTTCACGTCTATCTAGCATTTCCATGATCATATTGTATTCCTTCATGCTGATAAACAAATCAACCATGGGTTGAAAAAAAACCATAAGCTGACTTCCAACAAAATTAAACGGCAGAGATGTTTCAAGTGCCAGTATTGCAGCTGGAGACAATCTCTTCTTTACGATATATCCCGCAATTCTGTTTAACAATTCATCCTGTTCTTCTGTCAAAGAAAATCCAGTTTGTTCCATATTTACTTAGTTCCAGACTCAGGATTTATCCTGACGATCTCAAGTTTTTCACCAATTTTATCCAGAAAACAATTAAATTTATCTTCTGCGATATTATCCCAGTTGCGAACCGGGATAAATACACCTCTCATCCTGTTAAGATATGTATTTTTTCCTCTCAGGAAATAAATTCCGTTTGGATATATTTCAAGCCTTTTATACAGGTCAAGCGAAAATCTGCTTGTGAATAAAGACTTTTTTTCAATCCTGTCATCAAAAAATCTATATTCAGTTTTAACAAAAAAATCCCATAATCCGACAATGTAAATCACGGTACAGAAAATACTTCCAACAATTGTTTCCAACCAGAAAAAACTGCATATACCTATAAAAAAGGCTATGGCGATCAGCGCAAAACTGATCGCCAGGTTTTCCTTTAATGGAAACATCTCAAAAGAAAAAATCATTTTCTTAACGATCTATACAATTCCCAGCCAGACTTCTTTCAAAAATCTAACTCTACCTATTAAAAGAGAGATCCTAGCCATAACAGTAGCACCAAAGCTGGCACCAAAACTGATCATCAAGACATAAATCCCCATTCTCGCTCCTACACTGACTAAACCTTTGTGCTCAATGGAAAAGAAAAAATACATCAGGGCACATAAAGTACCAAATACAATTACCCAGTTATTAAATGTATCTACAAACGCTGTCATATCAAATACTCCACCATGGAATTTAACCAAAGGAAGCATAGTCGCATGTAACTGTGCAACAACAGAGGACTGTAGAGAAATGAAAATATTCATTCCAGCACCTAATCCAACAATAAAAGCCATAGGCCATCTAGACATCCATCCTATTCCTGGAAATAATCTTGTGATCATCAGCAATCCAAGGAAAAATGGTATAAAAAGAAAGGCATTTCCTTTTGACAGTGGATTTGTTATAACACCCCAAAAGGTTGTTCCTTCAGTCAACGGATTCCAAAGAACTGCCATGAAAGACTCATGAAACAGTTTTGAAAAGATATATCCTGCACTACAGCCGATAAAAATTGCTTCGGCAGTTTTATATAAAAAATTATCCTTCCATAAAAAACTCCAAATACAGAGCGTTAAAACAGCTCCGATCCAAACTCCAATTTCTGAACTTATATTCATAATTTCAAATCCCCCTACCTTACGAGTCCCATTTTTTTGTCATGCCAGTAAATTATATTCGCAATGATGATGAATATAATAATCATGAGGTGAACAATGTTCTGCGGATCCATTCCAGAAGTACCAGAATTCACATACTTTTTAAATGGAGGGTACTTTTTGTTAACAAGTGTTTCATAATCAGCTGCACCTCTAAGACCAGCCATTAAACCCAGAAGCTGTCCTGAATTCAAATATGGGGTGATTTCCGGAGCCGTAACAGCAGTTACTCCACCAGCAACAGGAACTTTATACTGTGCATCTACTATCATGACCCATTGTTTTATCCCTGGATCACCTGCAGAATAACTCAAGACAAGCTCAAAATCCTTAATCGTCTTTACATCTTTAGTAAGCGAAATTTCACTTGCTTTTTTCCCGTCAATATCTTCCATGAAAGTACCATTAAAGTCTTTCCCGGACTGTTGTATCAGAATAGCTCCACCTACCTTGTATCCAAGGATGCAATAATCGTCTCCATAGATGATATCCCTGTTGTAGATTTCTTTGAATTCCTTTTTAAGTTCATCGATTGCTTCAGTTGCCATCGCTCCACCAAAAGGCCATAACTGGATAATTACTATCTTCAGATTTTTCTTAAAAGCATGTCGTAAATTTGCAATTGCCATAGGATGACATTCTGGTTTACTCGCAGGATCATAGTCAAAAGACATCAATATTTTTGATCCTTCAGGAATTGCATCAATTTTCTTGAAAATACTTCTAACGCTATCTTCCGGAATAATAGGAAGATATAATGGATAAAACATCGGTATTACAACAGCAAAAAATGTAATTATAAATATAAATTTTCTATCTATTGATTTTAAAAGTCGTATAAATATATTCATTAGTCATTTCCTCCTTAATTATTCGCCACCAAAATAGGTGCGTTCAAGGCCAATGATAATTTTTATTGAAATAGCAATGATTCCTATTGCTGCTCCAAGTAAAATCGCTCTTTGACCTGCAGTATTAACATAGTTCATCAACCAAACCTGAATTGACGGAAAACTGATAATTATCTTTTCATGTATTTCGATTTTTCCAAATACATCTCCAATTGGAACTTTTCCAAGCATAACAATGAAAGCTGATCCAAGAAGAAGCATCGCTTCAAAACTCTTGGCTCGAAACGCTCTGAATGCAGCGGAAGCTATAAAAAACGCTAAGAGTGAAAACATAGTAGAACTAAGATGTTCAATCAGGTTTTTATAGATCCAATGTCCAACCGTTCCAGTCTTAACAATAACTGTTTCAATGACACTGTTATCATCTTTAACAATAATTCTTTTTACAGGATTTGAATCTGTATATTTTACGACTTTTCCATTTTTGGTTGTAATATCCATCATACCTTTCTGGATAGTCTCTTTCTTTCCGTCTTTTTCAACATCCTCACTTGATATCGGTTTAAAATTCTTCAAACCTTCAATAATAGCAGGTGCTACAAAGATACTGGAACTTATAACTTCATTACTTTTGCTATTATACACAAGAATAGTAGTATCAACGTTTTCTGTTATCCCCTGGATGCATCCAAATCCAATCGTAATAAGAAGTGCGATAATCAAAATTATCGAATATTGCCAATTGTAATGTTTCCTGCTTATTTTAATGAAATTAACTCTTAACAGATTTAAAATTCCAAGTACCATCGCAAATGCTGCAATGATTTTCATCCAATCGCTCAAAAGGTTCATGACCTTATTGAAAGGATAGTGAGGGATAAAATACTGCGTCAGCCAGATCATACCTGTGAAAAAAACGATTAATAGTGGTATACCTCGTTTCATAGTTGCCTCCCTATTTCTTTATATCAAAAAAGTTAATGAAACTCTTTAAATAACTGTATTTTCGGCTTTTTCCGCCTTCAATTTTGGTTTTAAGAGCAACAGAATAATCTTTTTTATCCATGTTTTCAATCTGAAAATTTATATCGAATTCTGCCGCTTCTTTAACTTTAGACTCCTGGACTTTGAATAGAATCTCTTTAAAAGATTTTTTCTTACCAACATCAATGGCAACGTTATAAAACGCAAAATCTTTCTTTATTTCAACAGGTTCTATTTTCTTTCCAAACGAATCCAATAAATTGATCACTTTGTTGTATTTTTCTGGAATAGAGAATTTCAATTTCAATGGCAAATTCTTTTCAAAAGTTTTCCCACTTTCATTTACAGTTACACTAACCATTTTCGAACTTCCATATGACAATTCAACAGGGTAAGCATTTAAAACAAGTTTAGATGGCACCTGTTTATAAATCACAGAAATTGTCGTAGCGCAAAATGATCCAATCAATATGATTACAAAACACAACATTTTAACCATATCCTGACCAATAAGCCCACCAATCATCTGGGGATCTCGTGAAATATATGCACTTGCGGCAAAAAGTTCCTCACCAATAAGAGTATAATCACATGCAGTGATAAAAAATGGAAGCTGACTTGGCATCGCAGTACCAGCAATCTGAATAGCACCAACGTGATGTCCTGTTTCAGCAAGAATCAGAGATTCAGCATAAAAGGTACCTAGGTAGAATGTAGCCGCTGGTCTTTCGCGAACCATAATACCGTCAACACCTGCAGCAAAACCAAACTGGTCATCTGTAATGTATTTAACAGAATCTCTGTCATACGCATCTGGTCTTCCTACACGTATAAATGCTTCTTTCACAACTTCCTGGCTTGTACTCATAACCATTGAACGTGAACATGGAACAATGATTGGAGTTTCATATTCGGCTGCTTTCTGAGCAACATGCCCAAGTATGCCTATACCTGCAAGAGTCTGGATGTCTTCCATATCCATAATACCGGAAATATAAAGAATCGGCCTCCCCATTTCAGTTGCACGTCCTACTGCATCATCAATCGCTGCAAGACCAGCAATCTTCCTAATATAAATATCCTTACCTGATTGAGCAATAAAGATGTAATAAATAATGATAAATGCAATGACAAAAAAAGCAACAAAGAGATTCGATTTACTCCAATCAATCCAAGGTTCACTCGTGTTAAATGTAGCCTTGACAAAATTCTTTAACCAGGCCAATGGTCCGCGACGGTCTTGATTTACTTCCGCTGCAGCCCATACATTCATGGAACCAAAAATGAATACCATTACCAGTATGCACAAGATAGTGATTTTCAATCTTTTCGATGACATATACTCCTCCTTATAATATTAATATATATTTTACGGGATATTCTATCATGCACATTTTGACAAGTCAAGATTTGGTAAATGGACCAATTGTATGTTAAAATAAGAAGAATAGTGGAGGAAATAATCGTGTCAACAGAAAAAAAATCATTGCTGGATTGTATTGGAAACACACCACTTGTCAGTTCGCTTGGATTTGACAATTTGTATTTTAAACTGGAAACAATGAATCCAGGCGGGAGTATAAAAGATAGAACAGCTCTTGGTATGATCAATTACGCAGAACAGATGGATATGATCAATTCCGATAGTATTATAATCGAAGCAACTGCTGGAAATACAGGACTTGGACTCGCGCTAGTCTGTTCACATAAAGGCTATCAACTTAAATTAGTCATTCCAGAAAATATGAGCATTGCCAGGATAAAGACTTTAAAGCAATTTGGCGCAGATATTATCTATTCTCCAGAAAGAGATGGGATGTTTGGAGCTGTGGAAATGGCCGATTCATTGGCAAGTGAAAATAACTTTTTTCAACTTCTTCAGTTTGAGAATCCTGCAAATCCACAAACACATTTTACGACTACAGGACCGGAAATCCTTGCTGATCTCCCCGACATTGATATATTTGTAACCGGAATAGGCACTGGCGGTACAATATCAGGTGTTGGCAGATATCTGAAGGAAAAAAAGCCAGGTGTAATCATTGTTGGTTTAGAACCTGCAGAATCTCCTTATCTTACAAAACAAATTAGCAGACGACATAAAATTGAAGGTATTGGAGCTGGTTTTCGGCCAATGACTCTTGATCTTGAAGTCATTGATCATATTCTACCAGTAGAAGAAGACGATGCCTTTGACTGCGCCCGAATACTGGCAAGAGCTGAAGGGATTATGGCTGGAATCAGCAGCGGTGCAAATCTTTGGGGAGCCATTCAATGTTCCAGAAAATATCCTGGTAAAAAGATTGCAACCTTGATTTGCGATTCCGCCCAGTGGTATCTCGATACAGAATTGTTTGATTAAATAAGAAAAAAATAGAAGACCTCGCGCAGAGTGAGCAGAGAAAAAATAAGAAAGGAACAATTGGAAAAGTATTGTTATCGTTGTCATTACCCGACTTGATCGGGTAATCTATTCAAATTGACAAAGTTAATAAATGGATCCCCGGGTCAAGCCCGAGGATGACGAGTGGATTGCGACACTGTCTGCCTGTCCGATAAAAATAATCGATTCCAAATAATTGGAGAACATATGAAAAAAAGTTTTTACTTTATAATAGCCTTGTTAATTCTATCTTCCTTTTCCTTCAGCGTCCCTATGAAAAGAATTGCTTTTATTGGAAAAATAATTTGCAGTAAATGTAATTTTAATACCGCTTCAAACTGCGCAACTTCAGGACATACCTATGCGATAGAAAATCAGTCAGATGGAAAAGTCTATACTTTTGTTAAAGATAGCGCATTTGAACAGCTTTATAATGCCTGTAACGGATTAGGTGCAAAAGTAATAATTGATGGTAAACTGTTTCCCTTTTCTTCAATTATTAAAGTGACTACATTCAAAGTTGTAAAACCTGGTTGGGGAACTTCAAATCCAATTGCTAACAATCCTACAATCTCAAATGGACTTGAAAAAGAACTTTCTGAGTTTATAACTGATATCGATAAGATGAATGAACAATATGAACTTGATCTTAATGCAACAAACAAACAGTCTGAGACTGTTGATACTTTGATTCAAAAACTGGATAGTAATATCTCGGAAAACAATTCAAGAAGATCGAATTATTCTCAGAATTATGGGTTTTCTCAAAAAGCCCAGCGCGTATACTTCAATAAAGATTTTTACAAAAGTGTTGGAACAAGTCCTAATTCTTCTACAACTGATAATAAATTTGATAGTAATACAAAGAAATATTACAGAGATCTGTTTAACAGATATTATGACAGATACAAGATTGATAAAAAAGATCGATATCAGTTTTCTGAATAAATATTAAAAATTATGTCACAATAAAAAAAACCTCGCGCAGAGACCGCTGTGAACGCAGAGAACATTAAATAATAATAAATAAACAAAATATGATTACAATATATTATTTAGAGCATTTACGATATCTTCAGGCTTGATCCAATTCATGCACTTCATAGAGTCACATTGATAAAGATAACATGGGGAACAATCAACTGACTTATATATGATTTCCTGTTTATTTCTGTTTACAGGACACCATTTTTTTATATCACCAGGACCCCAGATAACAACTTGAGGTTTATTTAAAGCACCTGCCAGATGTGCAATTCCAGTATCATTTGAAATAACTGCACTACTATTCCAAAGTACATATATCAATTGTTCTAAATCAAGTTTTGATGAGAAAGACACCACGCCCTTGACATCATCAGTTATCTTTCCAATAATTTCATCCTCAATTTTACCGTGGCCAGTTAAGATAAATTTATATTTTTTCCCAAAGGTTTTTACAAGTTTACTAATTGATGTAATCTGAATATCAAGCGGCAATATTCTAGTCAGTCTTTTTCCTCCAACATGAAAAACAACGTATGGTTCATCCAAATCATCTATATCATATTTTTTTAATGGATAAATTTCTGGATATAAATCATCATAATGATTATTAAATAAGTTTTCAACTATTGAAAGATTTCTAACAATTTCGCTTTTGTCAGCAGGCGGCATGACAGAATATGAAAAGCATCCTGAATTTTCTTGTTCTGGTGACACAGTATAGGTATTTGTAAGATATTTCATTTCCTTGAAGTTATAATCTGCAGTGGATAGTATAACCAGATCATATTTCTTTCCAAATAAATGAGCCAGAAATCTATGAAGTTTAAGAGTGTTTGAATTTAAAATATCAAAATCAATCGTTAGAAAATTATCAATAAATTTTGAATGGCGAGCAACTGCAATACCTGTATTGGTTCCAGCCATTGTAATTATAGAATCAGGCAATTTTTTCTTTAAATACTGGGCGACTGGCAGAAAAGTGATCATATCACCAATTGTATTGCTGCGCAGTAAAAGAATTTTCCTTATTTTTACAGGATTAAACTTTGGAAGAAAGGATTTATTGAAAAACCTTTTTTGAAAAGCATTAAAAAAATATTTTATCATTCAAGCCTTGATATCAAGCAAAGTCCCTAACATCTCATCCTGAGCTTTGATTACATTTACATTGGCTTCAAGACTATTTTGAGAAGTAATCATTTCGACAGAGTTTGCTGCAAGACTCCCCTGTCCTCTTGAAATTTTTGATGCTGCATTGCTGTATGCATTTATTGCAGAACTTACACCACTTATTCCAGACATTTTTATACCCTCCCTGGATAAAAAAACTTACACTACATTAAATATACCACATTCATAAAATAATGGTTCATGGATTTAAAAAAAATGGCAAACAAAATTAACTCTCACAAAGGCACTAAGGCACAAAGAAAAAATTTACCATGAAGTAATTAAAATTTGAATTTCGAACAATGATTTCATATGGGAATATAGCACCAATAAAATATTTGGTG
>DAOVTB010000212.1 GCA_030633305.1 Candidatus Muiribacteriota bacterium | reverse complement strand
TAAAAAAATTGTGACTCCAAAGTACAGATATCGTTACAAAAGATCCTACAGACCAACTAAACGCAAACCTATGATAACTCCTGGATAATTTTTAGGTTAATAACAATGTATATTATAAAAGAAATTATTAATGGTATCAAAAGCCTGCGACATCCCAAAAGTGCATCATTCAAACTTTATAACAATCTTCTTCATTTAAAGAAAAAAACTACTGAACATCCAAATGATGATGAGTTTTTGAATGAAATCGCCAGTTATGCAAAAAAGAAAACAGATATCAACGACCACTTGAAAACAATATTTTATGAAAGCATTACACATAGACCTGAATCAATTGTTGAGCTTGGAACACGTGGTGGCGCAAGTACATTTGTATATGAAAGAGTCGCTAAAATGTGCGGATCTACACTTCTTAGTGTTGATATAGATGATTGTTCTTCGGTTTGTAACTGGGAAGACTGGAAATTTGTAAAATCGGATGATATCAAATTTGCAGCTGAATATCCTGAATTTTGCAAAAAAAATAAATTGAAGGAAAAAATTGACCTTCTTTTCATTGATACCAGTCACGAATATGAACATACTAAACTTGAAATAAAACACTGGTTCCCATTTCTGGCAGATAATGCAAAAGTAATTTTCCACGATACAAATCTACAAAAATACTTCTACCACAAAGATGGTAGTATCGGTTTTGGATGGAATAATCACCGTGGAGTAATCAGAGCAATCGAAGAACATTTTAATACTACACTGGATGAAGAAATCGATTTTATCTGTATCAAGAAAGGCTTTATCATCAGACATGAAAGCTTCTGTAATGGACTTACCGTCCTGCAGAAATTATAAGACTAATAGTTATGGGATCTGATCATTTTCGAGAAACATGGGGAAAATACAAACATTTTTTCAAAAATAATAAACTTAGCACTTTTGTCTATACATATAAAACCTCCCGAACAGAGTTTAATGATTGCATATGTCATACCAATGGCAAGAATCCTTTAACACTTCTTTTTAAACATCTAAAATATGGTTTGGTTTACTTTTCGCAGCATCTTCCATGGTCAACCCCTAAAGTCTTTATGTTGAGGCTTTTTGGAGCAACAATAGGTGAAAAGGTCTACATCTCACAGAAGGTCTTTATTGATCCTCTTTATCCGGAATTACTTACTATTGGAGATAATGTTTTAATCGGACTTGGGGTTAAAATGTATTTTCATGAAATCACCAATAAATATTTCAGAATCGGCCGTATAAGAATTGGTAACAATACTATCATAGGCGCAGATGCCAGTATCAGATGTGGTATCACAATTGGGGAAAATGTCTTTATCAGTGCCAATGCACCTGTATATAAAAACATTCCCGCCAATCACAATTTTATACTTAACGCACCATTGATAACTCTCTGTTCTCCTAAGGAAGATTAAACGAATAATCGCTCAGTTCAGAGATTACTTTGATTCCAATAAAGTGTCTAGAAAGCTGTATTCCATTATCTTACCAGACATTGAAGACAACATGCTGAACTGGGCTTCCTTTCCATCAAGCTCGCACTGCAGCAAAAGGCTATTTCCTTCAGTGAATACTGTTAACTTGTTATAATCATCAGCAATTGAATCACCAGATGCATTTTCAGCAATATCTACAATTTTTTCTACAATAAGGCTCTTCATATTTTTAGCAGCAGCATCATCTTTAAAATCTACTGTATATTGAACCATATAAGTTGATTTTTTATCCGAATCCCTCTTATATTCATAGAGAATATCTACAGAATCAGATTTTATCAATTGAGCCCTTATCTTATCTTTCAGCGGAGCAAGTTTTTTATCAGTTACATCTATTCCCAGATGCGAAAACACCTTTTTACATTGTTTATTGACTTTACTTTTAAGTGATCGTTTATCAGTGTTTACATATTCAATATTTCTTGCTTCTCTTTTAGTCATTGAAAATTTAGTAGAAGCCTGAACCATATCTGGAAGGTTCTGATTAAGTGGTATTTCTCCCTTTAAAACCTTCAAAGTTTTTTTCAATAAACTATGATCATTTTTAGGAACAGCTGCAATCAGATAATAATCATCCACGCCACCATAAATTACTTCATACGGTCTTTCCACATAAGCAAAAGAAGTTGCAGAACAACCTTCAATAGTAATCTGACTTGTTTTTGATACTATTGGTTTTCCTTTGTATTCTTCAGCGATCCTGTTTTCGCGTTTACTGTATTTCTTGTATTCTTTTGAAAGAAACCTGTCCATCTTTTTTTTATTAATATTTCCTTTTGTAACCATGATAAGACTTGAGCGCTGGGCTCCATTGTTAAATACATAACCCACATGCAGAGGATTTTTTGCTGGATTCCCCATTCCAATACTTCTCATTTTTAAACTCAGGGCCGCAGTTCTGGCTTTTCCTATGATTCCCTTCCCTTTCAAAGTTTCTACAATTTCAGAGTATCCTTCGCCAAGATCTGTAAGACTAAGATCCTTTGGATCATTTACAACAAATACTCCTGTATCACCACTTATTTCTCTTGAAATCAATTCATCTGAACCAAAAAACATAAAACATACAAATAAAGCTAAACCAATCATTAAACACTTTTTCAACATCCTAAACTTCCTCCTGTTTTTCTAAATCCAAGTTTTTTCTTAACTATTCCTTTTAACTTCAATATATTATCCTCAATTGCAAACATCGGGTAGTCAACAACAAGAGAAAAATCCATGTAACAACCAACTTGACAGTTATACTGACACTTCTCAAATTTACCGTATTTTTCAATACTGTAATCCAAAGCTTTCCTGTAGCTTTTCATTTTCAAAATATTACCACCAACATTATTCAATTTATTGCAAGGGTATAGTATATTACCATTTGGCTGGACTCGAATTAAAAGTGTGGGATGACATCTATATCTGGAAAATTTTTCAATACCACCAATATATCCCATACTGCCCATCACTGGAAACCCGTCAATCTTCAACTTCTTGATTCTTCTTATCAGTTTTTTATAACCTTCATTATTTCTTAACCCTTCATCTGGATAAACCCTTACCAATGCAGGCAAGGGAACAAAGCCAATGTCATTTTCAACACAAAAATCTACAACTTTATCAACATCTTCAACATTATCTGGAGTTATACAGACATTGAAATAAAGTTTGAAACCAAGTCGTGAAGATAAAGACTTGGCAAGAAGAATATTTTCAAAAATTTTCTCCGAAACACCATTTTGGGTTTCATATCTTTCATCACCTTTTTTAAAATCCAGTGTATCTAAACTAATCATCAGAATATCAATATAATTTAGTGCCTCAAGTCTTTTATCGAGATTAAATCCATTTGTTAAAAGAACAATCGGATTATATCCCATATTCCTAACTCCACGAAGAATGTATTCAAGATCTTTTCTCATGAAGGGTTCCCCTCCAGTAAATATCACACCATCAGTTTCTTTCTTAACAATTCTGAATAATTCCAGAAATTCATCTCCAGATAATTCCCTGTCAATTTGTTTATCAGGATATTTTACACCCATTCCATCATCGCAGTATTTACAACTCAGATTACATTTGTAAGTAAGATAAACATAGGCAAGCAAAGGATTATAGCAAGACCTGGAATTAAAAAGTCCCAAAATGGCATGTTTTAAGTAATTTGATATAAACTTATACACTCTTAGTGATTAGTCTTTCACGATACTTTTCAGAAAACTGTTTACTTTCACATAGGCTTCTCGGTTATTTAACAGGAAGTCTTCATACCAGAATACTTCCTTATTTTTATTAAATCCTGACTTATTTTTAAATTCCTCAAAAGCTATTTTTAGATTTTTTATCAAATCTGGTCCAATACTTTTCCTGCAAATAATAACATCCATAGGAATCTGGTCCGGGATTTCAGCAAGGACACGGAAAGAGCTAAGAGAAAGATTTTTAAATTCTCCAGCACGTGCTTTTCTCTTGAAAAAGTGGTCATATGTTGCAATTGCATCTACTTTGCCCATTAGTAAAGCTCTTACACTAGCTTCATGAATCTGAAAAAAACAGGTTTTATATAATGGTTTTCCCTTTATAAAAAGACCTTTATCTTTTAAATACTTCGTAGGGTATATAAATCCACTTGCTGAAAATGGATTGGTAAATCCGATTTTCTTTTTTCTCAGATCTCGAATCCTTTTTATTGGACTATTTTTCTTGGTAATTATCATAGATCTAAAGAAAATTTTGCCATCATGTACAATAGTTGCAAGAAATTCAATCCAGTCTACATCAGAAACCAGAGCAGCAATAACAGGAGACATCACAGCCATATCCAGATTCCCGGTATCTTTGTTTCCAATCTCATGAAGCAGGTCAGAATAAGTCGGATAAACGCGAAGTTTTATCTTAATTCCCAATTCTTTCTGTAAATATTCAACCAGAGGTTTATAGCTGTCTCTATCCTTTTCAGGTGTCAATGATCCTATTATTCCTATATTCAGCGAACTTGCAGCAAATATACCAACACAGGAAAAAACAAAAAAGAACACTAATGATATGAAAATGATTTTATGACTGGACATTACACTACCTCCAAAATATATTTTACACTCTATCGGTTATTATATCACTTATTAAGCAGAATAGGAAGCAGCAACAGATCACACAGCAGTGCAAAAAAAAGTGTAATAGCAGAAAAAAGACCAAAATTAATTGTAGGATAAAAACTTCCGCTTACAAGAATCAATAGACTTAAAACCAATACAGTTGAAGTCTGTATCACTGGTTTACCAACAGAAATAATTGTTTTTGACACAGCGTTTTTTTTGACTTTCCCAAGAGAGAATTCTCTATATGAATCAAGAAAGTGAATTGTATCATCCACAATAAGACCAATAGTAACAGTCGCAACAGTCCCGGTAGCCACATCAAGTGAATATCCCAAAAGGCCCATGATTCCATAAGACACAGTTATTGGAATTATATTTACGAATAGGCTGATTAACCCAATATATATGGATCTGAATACAAGTGAAATAATTAAAATTATACATGTAAATGCTCCAATAAAACTGATCAATTCCATTTTTACTGTCTGAACATTGATCAATGCACCAAGATACAATCTCCCTGTTACTTTTACTCTGATATCATCATTAAATATTGTCTTTGAATATGTCTTTATTTTTTGAACCAGGCGCATTATTTCAAATGCTTCAGGTTTCTCAACCCTGACGATAATATTCATCTCATCATTGAATCTGTTAAGAAAAGGTAAAAGTATACCTTTTTTCATGAAATACCTGCAAAATATCTTTAGTTCCCTGTCTGTATCAGGTAATTCAGTGTAATGATTTGTTATGTTAAAGTGTAAATCCTTGAACAGATCAATTAATGAAAACACATTTATTACATTTTCCTCTTTTTTCAGTTTTTCCTGAAATCCTTCAATTTTCTTTAAAATTTTATAGGAAATAATTTCGCCTTCTGAATTATAGAGAATTACATTTATAGAATAGATTCCTGAAAAATTATTATTGATAAATTCAGCTGATTTTGAAACGTGTGACGATTTTAGAAATGCATCCAAAGAAGAGCTTCCGGGTTTTAACTTTCCAAGCCCAAAAATTGAGATAAATACGATAATAATAAAAATAAGTAATGTCTTTTTTTTATGTTTTAATACTATCGACCTTATCAACATAATTGTCTTTCTGCTGAATTTATCAAACCAGATTCGTCGATAATATTGATGGTTCGTCTTTTTCAAAACCATCAATAAAACCATAGGAGTCAATACGTAACCAAAAAAAGTTGCTAATAATGCTCCTATCGCAGAAAATAATCCAAAATAGTAGACTACTTTAATTTTACTAAGGCACAGGGAAACAAAACCCAGAAATGTTGTAAGCCCACAAAGCATTACAGGGCGAAAAAGGGATATCATGGCATTACTTACGGCGAAAGGTACTTCGTATTTTTTAAGATTTGATATTGAACCGGCAATAAGCCTTATCGAAATACTTAAAGTAATGGATAAAACAAGTGGAATAAGCAATGTTGTGAGTGTATTCAAAGTTCCTTTTATAAAGTAAACAAAACCAAATAACCATATAACAGGAACCAGAGATACTATTGTAATCCCAAATACCAGCCTGAAATTACAATACATTATTGCAAGAATCAAAATTCCTGCAATCAGTGCAAGCGAAGAAAACAAAACCGTATTTTTCTTTATTAAACGAATATAAGCTTCATTTTGAACTGGATAACCAGCCAGATAATATTTCTGCAATTTAAAAAATGAAGTCAGTCTTTTTTTTAACCTGACAGTAAGATCCAGTTTTTGCTTTTCATTTAGATCACTTTTATAAGTAACAAGTATCCCGAGACTTTTACTGTTTTTACCTACAAAATTTTGAGAGTAAAAACTGTTATGTAAGATGGTTTTGTTAAGTTTCTTCAACCTCTTTTCATTTAGACTTGCATGATCAACTTTAGATTTTAAAAGTTTCAGAATGCTTAATGTTCTGGAAACATCCTTTTCCTTTTTCAATTCAATATCAAGTTCAGACAATTTAAGAATACTTTTTTTGGATATTTTCTGTACTGAAAATGCAATAAATATGCTTTCAGAACCTCCGAATTTCTCTGTATATTCCTGGAATGTCTTAAATTCTTCAGCTTGTTGAATTGAAGCTGCAACTTCATTTACAATTCGTATATTCTTACTGTAATATCCACAAATAACCGTTATAACAAATACCGCTATGACAACAAGAAACCTGAATTTAAAAAGTTTATCAATTAACTTGTAATCACAGTGTTTTTCAACCATTTTTATTTTATAACTCCGGCTTGAATATACTTGAATTATAGCATAATCTATTTAAAGAATATTCTTTTTAAATAATTTCTATTATAAATTTACTAAATAAATTGGCCCAAATTTCCGAAAACCATTATATGGAATATTTTAAAAGACTATTTATTATATTTGTATTTTCAATATTATGTGTTTCTTTTCTTTGCGCGCAAATAGCAAATGTGGCTATTACAGTTATGGATGAAGAAGAGTTTGTACCAGTATTCAATGCGCAGATAAAAGTCAGCGACGCAGGTACAAAATATACAAATCACTATGGACGATCCATATTTGAATCATTAAAAAACGGGCCTTATTTTATAAGTGTAAAGCATCCTGCATATGAGAACTTTGAAAAAATTTATTTCATCGTAGATACATGGAAAGAATTACAGATCTATTTGAATAGATCTTCTCGCCCAAAAACATTGCGCGAAAATATTGCCAGCATACCAACAAGTGCTAAAGACTATAAGACCGCATCATTATTGAGGAAATTTGGATATTCAATTCCTTTCACGCCATTTCCAGAAGTAAGAAATATCAATAAAATGATTGTGCATCTAAGTCAGGACCCAAGTACGCAGATGTTCCTTAAATCAGATTATTATGTTTCTGCAAATCAAAAGAAAAAACAAGGGGCTGACCT
>DAOVTB010000143.1 GCA_030633305.1 Candidatus Muiribacteriota bacterium | reverse complement strand
TTGGAAGAGCTAAATATCATCTGATTTATAACCTTGATAATGATGAATTTGAAGTAATTGATAATGAAGAAAACATGAAGAGAATGGGTGGAGCTGGTATTCAGGCTGCTGAAAATGTAGTTGCAAAAGGTGCTGAATTTGTTCTTACAGGACATTGTGGACCGAATGCTTTTAAAGCTTTGGATGGACATGGTGTTAAGGTAATATCTGGTGTGCAATCAACTGTTGGAGAAGCCGTTGATGATTTCAGGAATGGTAAATTTGAAACTTTAGATAAGCCTGATGTAGAAGGCCACTGGGGCTAATCTGTATGTCTAGAATGAGCGGGAAATAGTTAATACCGGTGTCAGATGGACTTTAATTCTTTTGGCATTTGTGAAGGAGTGGAATTCAAGTGCCCTGGCACCTTATACGCATACAACGCACGAATAGTGCGCCTCGGCCTGCCCGGATACTGAATAATCCAATCTTCATCTCATTCTAAACAAACAGACAGATAAAAGTAGAAAGAAAAGATTTACCACGAAGGGCACGAAGAAACATAAAGGGAAAATTAAATAAAAAAAGGTGACAAGCCCTTCTGACCCGTTATGATGACGCATTCGGAATCTGAGCATCACAAACAGTGCTTCGCGTGAAACAGTTTACACCTGCGCCAGATAAGTTATTTACCAAATATTGTATTGAAGTGTATTGTGACACAGTCTGATTGTAACTGTCCATGCTATGACAATCAGCCATAGGTACAATGAAGAAAATAAAAAGTATATTATATTAGAGATAAAGAAGAAGAGTTTAACCAAAAAAGAAGAGGTTAAACTATGAAGGAGAATATATGATTATAGCAATTGCAAGCGGAAAAGGGGGGACTGGCAAGACATTGTTTAGTACAAATCTTGCTAAAATTTTCTCAGAAAAATATAATACCTGTTATGCAGACCTTGATGTAGAAGAACCCGATGGTGGAATTTTTTTGAAACCAGAAATAACAAAAGTAATTTCATCTACGATACCTGTTCCAGAATTTTTTCCTGAAAAATGTACTGGTTGTGGCGCATGTAGTGATATATGCGAATATAAAGCACTTTCATATATAGGAAAAGGAAAAGTTCTTTTGTTTGAAGAACTATGCCATAGTTGTGGTGGCTGTTCACTTGTATGTAAGTTTGGAGCAATTAAGGAAGCAGAATTTGAATCAGGAAAAATAAATATTGGAAAAAGTGGAAAGCTTCATTTTGTAGAAGGCCGGCTTAAGGTTGGAAGAAGTCTATCTCCTTCTATAATCGCAAGTGTTAAAGAAGATATCATTAAAGATAATTATGAAATTTCTATTATGGATGCACCGCCTGGAACAACCTGTCCTGCTGTTGAAGCGATTAAGGATTGCGATATGGTTGTTCTTGTTACCGAACCAACGCCATTTGGAATGCATGACCTTGAGGCTGCTGGAGAAATGGTAAAAAGACTAGGACTCAGAGGTTCAATAATAATCAATAGATCAGGTTTGGGAAATACTTACGAGATCGAATCATATAGTAAAAAAATGGATTTTCCTATAATTGGCCGATTTCCTATTCAAAGAAGAATTGCTGAAGTTTATTCAGTGGGTAATCTTGTAATTGACCATATTCCTGAGATGAGGCAAATGTTCATTGATCTGGCAGATAAACTTGAGGAGGTGGCAAGATGAAACAGATTGTAATTCTCAGTGGAAAAGGTGGAACTGGAAAAACAAGTGTTGCTGGCGGATTTATTGCATTAAGTAAAAAATGTGTTTCTGCTGATTGTGATGTTGATGCTGCAAACCTTAATCTTCTTTTTTCATCACGCCAGATATCAAAATCAATTTTTTCAGGTGGAAAAAAAGCAAAGATTAAATCTGGACATTGTACAGCGTGTGGAAAATGTGAAGAAATATGTAGATTTGGAGCAATTAAATATGATGGTCCTGGAAATGGACGCGTGGAAAAGACATTTACAGTAGATGAAGTTGCTTGTGAAGGATGTGGTATCTGTCATAGATTTTGTGCAGAAGGAGCAATTGAATTTTTACCGGCTGATTGTGGAGATATTTATTTATCTGATACTGAATATGGACCACAGTTTCATGCCAGGTTAAATCCAGGAGAAGGTAATTCTGGGAAAATGGTTAGTGATATTCGAGATAGAGCAATGGCACTTGCTGAAGAGAGAAAATACGAATTGCTAATATTAGATGGCTCACCAGGAATTGGATGTCCCGTAATTGCATCAATTACAGGAGTGGATATTGTAGTACTGGTTACAGAACCAACATTATCAGGATTCCATGATTTAAAAAGAGTATTTGAATTGACTAGACAACTTGGTCCTAAATCAGGAGTCATCATAAATAAGGCTGATATCAATAGTTCTATTTCAACACAGATTGAAAACTGGTGCGAGTCTGAAAATTGTTCTATTTTAGGAAGAATTCCATATATGGATGAATTTTTTGAGGCGCAGAAAAAAGGGAAAACGGTCATTGAAGACAATGTAAATTCTGAAGCATCTAAAATACTCAAAACTATTTGGGAAAAGTTAACAAAAATAGTAGGAATATAAAGAAAAATTACTACGAAGAAAAACAGAAGAAAAGATTGAACCATGAAGAACTTGAAGGACATGAAGTTAAAAAAATACAGAAGAAAAAATGGATGATAATTACTGATATCGAAGTAATAATGTTGTAGTTTTTGGTATGTAATTTCTAAGGCATTTCTTGTTTTTTACTTATTACTGATTGGCAGATTGAATATTTTTGAAGGAGAATAAAAAATGGACACGATAACTGGATTTGATAAGAAGATTTTAAAAGTTGTAACTGATATACCGGAGGATATAATAATTGAAGATGTCAGGATTGGTCTTGGATATATTTGTGTAAAAAATTCAATGCTCAGGTTTGGCCTGGGTTATTCTTTTCATAGAAACTGGCAGGGAAGTTGTTCATTTCTTATTAATGAAAAGCCACTAAGAGGTATGCCTCTTAAAGATTTAATAATGGAATTTATGAAAACAGAAGATGATCTAAAAAGAGGTGTTGCGATTGCAGCACTTAATTCATATTATAATCTCCTTGGAAAATTATCTGATAAAACTGATGGAGATCCAATTTCTCTACTTGAGTTAACCAAAAATGATGTCGTTGGAATGGCTGGATTTTTTGGTCCATTTGTACCAAAAATTATCGATTCTGCGAAACATCTCCATATTGTTGAGAAAAAAAGACTTGATCCAATGAATCATGTTTCAATACACAAAGAATCTCATATTCTTGAAAAATGCTCTGTAGTTATTCTTACGGCAACATCAATAATTAATAGAACGATTGACAATTTGCTGTATCATTGTCATAATGCAAGGAAAGTTCTTCTGGTTGGTCCTTCTGCTCCTTTAATTACTTCATTATTTGAAGATACACCAGTAAACCTTTTATCTGGAATGATAATCAAGGATGGTAATGAAGTAAGCCGAGTTGTTAGTGAAGGCGGAGGAACAAGAATGTTTTCAAAATTTACCAGGAAGGTGAATTTAGAAATAGGAAGTGCAGGGGCGTGACTGTTGTAAAATAATGATTAAGCGAATTGAGTTAAAAATTGAAAAAAATAAATATAGAAGATATAGTAAATAATTCAAAAATGGTCCCGGCAAATTTTGGTCCGGGTTGTGATGCAAATGGTAATGCAAGACTTCTTGGGCCCTGCGGTGATACTTTCGAATTCTGGTTGAAGATCAAAGATGATGTAATTGTAGCAACCAGTTATACTACTGATGGTTGTTTTGACTCGATAATCTGTGGAAGTGCAGTTGCAATGTTTGCTGTAAAAAAATCACTGGATTTTGTAATAAATATAGATCATGAAGATGTTATCAAGATATGTGAGGGATTTCCCTCAAGTGAGTCAGGGCATTGTATTTTACTAGGTGTCAATACTTTGAAGAAGGCAGTTGAAAATTATTATGATCGACAGGCTGAAAAAGTAATAGCTAATACTTCTAAAATATCTAACAATCAATCGCTCAACTTAGATAGTTAAAAGAACCGCTGATGGTAAACTGAAAGTTTACTGCTAGGGTCATGATCCTCAACGTGATTCGAAATAATCAAAAATAATCAAAAAAATTGTAATAGGCAATAGAAACATTATGCTTCTATTCTGAATTTTATGGAATTAAAATAATCCCAAAAATATCCTCAAATCTTGAAAAGCACTGTTATTATTGATCTTCTGTTTTTGGCGCAAAAATTACAATACAATAATAAAATCGATTAAGAGGAGGATAAGGTTATGCCAGGAAGAAATAGAACTGGACCACAAGGTGAAGGACCAATGACTGGAAGAGGTGCTGGATTATGTAACGGAAATTCAGGTGCTGGAAACGGAATGGGAAGAGGAAGAGGTCTTGGTTTAGGCCGAGGCCAAGGTCGTGGCCGTGGTAATGGAATGGGATTTGGAAATGGATTTGGAAATGGATTTGGAAATAATTCCTCCAATGTTAATAATGGTGATAAAGAAGAATTATCACTTCTTCGTGATCAAACAGAATTATTAACACAGGAATTACAGAATGTTCAGAAGAAGCTTGCTGAGATGAATGATAATAAATCTTCTGATAAAACAGTAAAAGAAGATTAAAGATTCACCACAGAGGGCACAGAGAAAAAAGAAGAGAATTAAATTTTTTTATTACCTTTGTGTTCTTCGTGCCCTTCGTGGTAATTTTTTTGTTGCGATATGATCCGTCTTTGCGGATTTTATAAAACATTAAATTATAGTAGGTAATTATGAGAAAAAAACGAAGAAAATGTGGAAGATTTTTCCGATTTGAAAATATTGTTTATTATATAGGAATTGCTGTTGCAGATCTTTTATCTGAGAAAAGCAGGATTAAAGGATTAATTAATTACGTTCAAAAGAAAATTTCAGGCTCAGATAGATCAATTAAAAGAGTAACTTCAAAAAATAATGTATTATCAGAAAAGATAATAGACTGTAATAAATACTCCATAAAAGATAATGAATAATTGTATCATGGGTAAAATAATTAAGGATTATAGAATATGAAAATTGCGATAGCAACGGAAAATAAGGAAATATCACAACATTTTGGAAAATGTGAATTGTTTACTATTGTTGAATTTGATGACCTGGGTTGTACAATTGTTCAATTGAATAATGAATCAGAGAGTAAATCTACTAAAATACCAGAAAAGCTTGCTGAAATAGGTACTGATATTGTAATTAGTGGCGGTATAGGTTCATATGCAAAGCGTATTTTAAAAGAGCATAATATTGAAGTGCTTACGGGAATTCAGGGAACTGTAAAAGAAGTTATTGATAATTTAAGAAATGGTGTAATAAAGTCTGGAAAAAGTTTATGTAGTAAAGAATTATGTGAAAAATATTGTACCGATAAATAGAAAGATTAAAAATTTCAAAGGAGAAGAATATGCCTATTTTTGAATACAAATGTGAAGATTGTGGAGAAGTATCCGATATTTTGATTTTATCAGGGAATGATGGTAATAAGATTATTTGTGATAAGTGCAAATCTGAAAATGTTAAGAAGTTGATTCCATCAAATGTACATTCCATTTCTAGATCAGCAGGTAATGATACTTGCACTACTGGCTGCTGCCCTTTTTAAAACTGATATGAAATTACAACACATAGCCATAGCAATCCATGATATTGAAGAAATTGAAAAATTTTATGTAAATATTCTTGGATTTGAAATTCTGAGGTCCTTTGTTCTGGATAAGACTTTAGCAGAAAAAATTTTTAATTATCCTGTTTCAATAAAAGTATTTTATCTAAAACATGGTGATTTTGAACTTGAAGTATTTATTCGTCCTGGGGCAAGTCGATTGTGCTTTAATCATATATGTATTTCAGTATCCAATCGGGAAGAATATTACAGAAAAGTTGTAAAGAAAGGTTATAATAGTGTTTGCATTAAACGAGAAACTTCAGATCTTATCTTTATAAGTGATAAATGTAATAATTTGTTTGAACTTAAGGAGTTGTAAAAATTTATGAAAACTTATCTGGAATGTATTCCCTGCTTTATGAAACAGGCATTGAAAGCTGGGAAAATAACAACTTGTGACGAAACAAAGATAAAGGAATTACTTGATCATGTTGGTTCAATGGTCAAGGAAATTGATTTAGAAGATATTCCTCCAGAAATTGGAGCAAAGATATATAAGAAAATCCATGAAATTACTGGTGTAAAAGATCCATATGAAGAAATTAAACAATCCAATATAAAAGAAGCCCTGAAATTGTATCCGGAGCTCAAGGAAATTGTTAAAAAATCCAAAGATCCTTTACTGACTGCTGTGAAAATAGCAATTGCTGGTAACGTAATAGATCTTGGTGTAAATAAAGAATTTAATATTACAAAAGACGTTAAAAAGATTTTAAAGCAGGATTTTGCTATATGTGATTTTAATGAGTTTAAAGAAAAATTTGAAATTGCTAAATCCATCTTATATCTTGGAGATAATTCAGGAGAAGGTGTTTTTGATCGTATCCTTATTGAAACAATGAATAAACCTGTTACTTATGTAGTCAGAGACATTCCAATCATAAATGATATTACGTTTAAAGAAGTAGGAGTAATAGGAATTGATAAGGTCGTAACTGAAGTAATTTCTTCTGGGACCACAGCACCAGCAACAGTGTTAAATCTTTGTAATGAAGAATTTATTAAAAGATTTGATGAAGCTGAAATGGTCATTAGCAAGGGACAGGGGAATTATGAAGGTCTTTCAGAAGTTAAAAGGAGTATATTTTTTCTTCTTAAAGTCAAATGTTCTGTAATTGCAGATCATATAGGAGTGAGTGAAGACGACATAGTTTTAAAAGCAATCAACCTGCGTGCCTAGAATGAGCGACCTTTGAATTTTTAATGCCATTACTCAAAGCCTGCGACGCACGAATAGTGCGCCTCGGTTTGAAATGACATGAAAAATCCAAATATCATCTCATTTAGAACGCAGGTTATTGATAATGGGGAAAGAATAAAGAATAAAAAAAAATACGAAAAGGTAAATTTAAAAAGTCTTGTTATTGCTGTCATTACCCGACTTGATCGGGTAATCTATTCCAATTGGCAAAGTCAATAAAATGGATCCCCGAACCCCGAGGATGACAAATTGGATTGTGACACAGTCTGTGCGACCCGCTCGCATAAATAAAATATTATGATAAAACTAAAAAATGTAAAACTCTCGTTTTCCGGGAAAAAAGTAATTGATAATATTTCTTTTGAAGTAAAACCTGGTGAAAAAATTATTTTATCTGGAAAATCTGGATCTGGAAAAAGCACTGTTTTTAATATGATTCTTGGATTCGTCCAACCAGATTCGGGAGAAATATTATTTGATGCTGAAAAACTTGATGAGAAACATGTATGGGAAGTTCGAAAGAAAATTTCATATATTGATCAGGAAAGTAGTCTGGGAATTGGAAATACTTTAGATTATCTTATGTTTATTTCTGAATTAAAGACTAATGCACAGAAGGAATTTTCTTCAAATAGAATTAATGAACTTATAGAATATTTTGAACTTGAAAATGAAGTTTTAAATAAAAATCTGGAAGAATTATCTGGAGGAGAAAGACAGAGGATTGCTATTATTATTTCAATTTTACTAGAACGAAAAGTCTTTTTGCTTGATGAGGTAACATCTGCAATAGATGTAAGTTTAAAAAAGAAAGTAGCAGAATATTATCTCGATAAAGATGACTGGACCTGTTTAATCATATCACACGATCCAATTTGGCTTGAAAGCAGTAATACAAAGATTTTTGAAATGGAGACATGCACATGGGCATAATAGATATTGCATTTTCTTCGCTTTTCTTCAGTTTTTTCCTTTTAGGCATTCCGATTCTGTTAAGTTTAAAATATGGTTTTGGTATTATAAAACCTTTATTATTTGCGGTATTCCGAATGTGTATTCAGCTTATTTTAATTGGAATATTTCTAAAGTATTTGTTCCATTGGAACAATTCTCTGATAAATGTCTGTTGGATAATTGTTATGGTTACAGTTGCAGTGTTTTCAGTTTTAAAAGACTCTGCTTTAAAGATTAAAAAAGTATTTTTTCCTGTATTTATTTCATTTTTAATAACAATATTTTCTGTTGTAGTTTATTTGAATATTATGGTTATTAAATTAACAAATATTTTTGATGCAAAGTATCTTATAATCCTTAGCGGAATGCTTTTAGGTAGTTCATTAAGAGGAAGTATTATTGGAATATCTCATTTTTACAAGAGTATAAAAAAGGATTCTAAAAGATTTCTGTATGTTCTTTCACTTGGTGCAGATCGGAATGAAGCTATACTGCCTTATTTGAAAGAGAGCGTGCAACTTGCTCTTAAACCGAGTATAGCGACAATGGCAACAATTGGTATCGTTGCTCTTCCCGGAATGATGACGGGTGTAATTCTTGGTGGTGCAAGTCCTCTTGTTGCCATAAAATATCAGATTATGATTATGGTTTCTGTTGTGGCATGTGCATCTTCAACAGTTATTCTTTCAATACTGATGACATTAAAAATATGCTTTAACAAATATGGAATACTTCAAATGGAAGTTTTTACTGATTTTGGTAAAAATAATGGTAAAAAAAGAAATACCTGAGCTGAGCGATTCCAAAGAATAGCTCAACTCAGGAAATAATTAGGAGGAGTTTATTATGCCACTAAAAGATGGAACTGGACCTGTAGGTCAAGGAATTGGAAGAGGACAAGGCAACGGAATTACAGCTGGACCAGGCGGAAAATGTATTTGTACAAAATGTAATAATTCAGTCCCACATACAAGGGGAGTTCCCTGTGTTAACAGAGAATGTCCAAAATGTGGAGCTGCAATGACTCGGGAATGATTTGAAATAACAAAAATAATTGCTTAACTCAGGTAAAAATTAGAATTTATATCGAGATAGTATATGAAAGTATTTGGTCCTGTGCCATCAAGAAGATTAGGTATGAGTCTTGGAATAAATAATATTCCGCCAAAATTTTGTACTTACTCATGTGTGTATTGTCAAGTTGGTAGAACTACCAGAATGATTTCTGAAAGACAGAATTTTTTTTCCCCTGAAGATTTGTTTGAAGAAGTAAGTGAAAAGATTAAACAGATCGAAAATAATTCTGAAAACATAGATTATTTTACGATTGTATCTGATGGTGAACCGACACTTGATATTAATTTTGGAAAACTAATAGACCTTCTTCATCAGTTTGATATTCCAGTTGCAGTAATAACAAATTCTTCTTTGATAAATATTTCTGAAGTCAGGACTGATCTGTTAAAAGCAGATTGGGTATCAGTTAAGGTCGATACAGTGAATGTTGATATCTGGCATAAAATTGATCGTGCTCATAAACAACTGAAATTTAAAGCAATTTTAAAAGGAATTTTGAAATTCAGTGAGGAATTTTCTGGTAAATTATATACTGAAACTATGCTTGTAGAAAACCTGAATGTTGGCAATATGGATATTGAAAATCTAGCTTCTTTCATTAAAAAGATTAATCCTTTAATTTCATATGTTAGCGTTCCAATTCGGCCTCCTGCAGAAAAGTGGGTAAAAATTCCTGACGAGCAGATTTTGAGTATGGTATATCAGGTTTTTAGTTCAATGAATCTGGAAGTAGAGTTTTTAACCGGTTATGAAGGAAATAAATTTGCATATACCGGAGATGTTGAAGAAGATTTGCTGAGTATAACATCTGTGCATCCGATGAGGGAAGACGCTGTTTTTGAATATTTGAAAAAATCAAATAGCCAATTTTCAAAGGTTGAAAGCTTAATCAATCAAAATAAACTTGTAGTAAGTGAATATAATGGGAAAAAATTTTATTTCAGAAATTTATTTTTCCAGGAGAAATAAACTTGTATGGATAGCAGAAAACGTTCAGTAGCAAAATCTGTTTCATGGAGAATTTCTGGAATTATTCTCTTAGGAATTATTGCATATGTAATAACAGGTAATGTTAAAGAAATGACAATAATTACCCTAGTATTTCACAGCATTCGTTTGATTTTGTATTATTATCATGAACGTTATTGGGAGAGAATTTCCTGGGGAAAAATCAGACATCCGCTTTCTGAATTAGCAATAAAAAGGGAATTAACGGAAGATGATATGACAGTAGTCAAAGAACAGTTAATTTCTCTTGGATATCTCTAATCCTTTATTTTTAAGAATTTTATTCAATTCATTTTCATTAGGAACAGGATGTTTTATTATGATTTTATATTTACCATCTTTTTTGATTTTATTCCTGATATAGCTAACATATTCTTTAATTATTTCATTGCTTGGTTCTGCCTGGAATTTTTTAGTAACTTTTTTGGATTGTTTCGGGAAATATTCAAGAATGATCTTGTTTTTGACTCCTGTAGAAAAAACAAAAGTATCAAGATGTGATATTTCAACATGCTTATGTTCTACTAGATAATTACCATAAGTGTATCCAGATACTGTTCCGGCTATAATTACAAGTACAACATAAACTGCTGTTCTTTTAAACTTTATGATTCGATACATCGCAATCATTGATGGAAGGCTGACAACAGGGCCAGCAAGAAAAATTGAGATCATGGGTCCGTTAGCCATTCCCGAATTTTGGAAAAATTTTACTATCATTACGCTTACGCAGGTTCCAAAATACATAAGAGATGCAATGATAGATGAAATAAAATTAGCACTCCAACTTTCATTTCCAAAATAATTTTGGAGAAGTTTTAAATGACTTTGCTGAAATGATTTTAACCCCCCTACAATAAAAATTCCTATTGCAAGTGGAATCATTATTTTTTTTGTAAAATGCCCTGTTTTAACCAGCCATTTTGATATATCCTGTTTGTTGAATCTGGTAAGAAGTATCGGGATAAAAATCACAAGCCATCCAATCCAGATATAAATCTTTGTAAATATTTCAAATTCAGTATAACTTTCAAGCAACAAAAGAATTAATAGCGAAATCATAATAAATATCAGGTTGCCAGAACTGGTTGTAATTACTTCTATTTTATCACTGGTTTTGGTTTCACAAGTTTCTGCGTCACATCCGCAGTCTTCGCATTCATAATCTGTTGAAGGATCGTAGTTTTTTTTGAATAAAAATTGCATAAAAACACCAATTAGAAGAGCCCAGAATATGGTAAATAAAATCCGATAAAAGCCCAGTGACCATGTAAATATCTGTCCAGTAAGCACAACTGCGGTTATATTAATTGTTGGTCCGGCAAAAAGGAAAGTTATTGCTGGACCAAAAGTACTACCTGCTTCAAGCAATGCTGTAAATAAAGGTAGAACACCACATGCGCAACCCGAAAAAATAATTCCAATAAATGTTGCTATTAAATATGCAAATGGTTGATATATTCCTCCACCGAAAATATGTTTTATATGGTTTCTGGTTGTAAAAACGTTTAATGCTCCTGATAAAAGTAGTGCAGGTAAAAGCGCGCCAAGTACAAATTCTGGAACGGTGTTAAGAAGTTCTAAAAAACCTGACCTACTGAATTCATAAAGAGTTTCTAACATTTCCAATACTCCTTTAGACGATAGCTATTTTATATGAAACTAGTTGTTTTTTTACAATGCCTACTATTGATGCATCAATGCTGGGTTTGTTATTTTTCAGGCAGACCAGAGTAGTTTTTGCATTAAGTACTGGTTTTTCTGAAGGATGAAGATAGATATTCTGAAGGAATCTTAGTTTGAAATTACTTTCTTCCAGAATATTTGTTTTAATGGTAACGCTATCTCCACTTTTAAGCGGAAATAGATATTTCATATCAACGTTAAGCACCACGATGTCTTTTCCATCATCGTGCATTGCTGAAAAATTGATTCCAATTGATTTAAAAAACATATGTCTGCTGTGTTCAAGATAGCTGAAGTAAACAGCATTATTTACGATACCCTGAAGATCACATTCATAATCTCTGACATCCAAGTGACTGATAAAATTTTTATGTATTATTTCCATTTCATTAACTCTTTTATTGATAATATTAAATATTTAAGTAAGAAGTATGCCAATTGATGACTTTTAAAGTTTTATTTGGGCTTTGAGTCTATTAAGAACAATAGGCATAAGTACTTAGATAAAAAGAAAATATAAAATATGCGGAGAGGTATTCCTATAAAGAAGATAAAATGGGCTTAAAATAATTCCAGTATAAGTAAAATTATACATCCTGGATTTCAAATTTTTGTATCAGTCTTCTCAGCCTGTCTTTTGAAATATTTAATTCTCTGCATGTTGCCATTCTTTTGAA
>DAOVTB010000010.1 GCA_030633305.1 Candidatus Muiribacteriota bacterium | reverse complement strand
GCAACTTCTGCAACTGTTCTAAGACTTGAAAGTCCCTGTATAGTTGCGCGAGCAATATTGATTTTGTTTGGTGAACGAAGAGATTTTGTCAGTATATTTTTAATTCCAGCAAGTTCAACAACAGCTCTTACATGTGAACCAGCAATAACACCGGTACCAGCACTAGCAGGTTTAAGCATTACTCTTGCCGCACCAAATCTACCAAGAATCTCATGTGGAATAGTATCATTAACTACAGGAATGTTTACAAGACTTTTCTTAGCATCTGCAACAGCTTTTCTAACAGCAGCAGGTACTTCTCTTGCTTTTCCTGTTCCGATTCCTACAGTTCCTTTTCTGTTGCCTACTGCAACAATAGCACTAAAACCAAATCGTTTACCACCTTTTACAACTTTGGCAACACGATTTATATTGATAACCTTTTCTTCAAATTCACAATCCTGTTCATTCTTTCTAAAATCTTTCTTTTTATAAGCCATAATTTAAGTCTCCATTATTGAAGTGTTAAAACTTCAAACCACCTTCTCTGGCACCTTCTGCAAGAGCTTTAACCCTTCCATGATACAAATATCCACC
The DNA here is from genome assembly GCA_030633305.1 of Candidatus Muiribacteriota bacterium. Classification (GTDB taxonomy): domain Bacteria; phylum Muiribacteriota; class DAOVTB01; order DAOVTB01; family DAOVTB01; genus DAOVTB01. Next base: position 48,803 of record DAOVTB010000010.1, on the reverse strand, counting down.
TCTATCAAATACTACATCCGAAATACCCTTGTCTACAGCTTGCTGAGCAAGCATTTGTCCAACGGCTTTAGCACTTTCAACATTTCCAGTACTACTGTTAAGCTTAACTTTTAATTCACTGTTAAGCGTCGACAGTGAAAACAATGTTTTCCCTACTGTGTCATCGATAAGAGAGGCATATATGTTATTATTACTTCTAAAGACACAAAGTCTTGGTCTTTCCGAAGTGCCTACGATCTTGTTTCTGACCCGTTTATGTCTACGAGATCTGAATTCTCTTCTTGTCTTAAGCTTTGGCATAACATTTACTCCTTTATAATTATTTTTAAATTAACTATTTAACACCGCGTTTTCCGGCTTTTCTACGTACATATTCATTTGAATAACGAATCCCTTTACCTTTGTATGGTTCAGGTGGACGTATTTTTCTTACATCAGCAGAAAATTGTCCTACTTGCTCATTATTATGACCAGAAATGATCAAAATATTCTCTTTGCCCTTAGAACCTTCTATTGTACATTCAAGTCCTTTAGGAATCTCTACTTCAACTGGGTTTGAATAGCCAACATTAAGAATAATCTTCTTACCACTTAAGCCAACTTTATAACCAACTCCATGGATTTCAAGTTTCTTTGAAAAACCAGTGGAAACACCAGTCACCATGTTTGCCAGCAAAGCCCGAGTCAAACCATGAACAGCTTTTTTCGGTCCAGTATCACCATGTCTTTTGACAAGGATCTTATTATCTTCCATAAGTATATCTACTTCTGGAAGGAATTCTTTTTCAAGAGTTCCTTTAGGACCTTTTACAGTTACTTTGTTCTTAGTAATATTAACATCAACACCCTTAGGGACTTCAATTGGTAATTTTCCAATCCTAGACATATTTCAACCCTCCTACCAGACATAAGCGACAACTTCGCCGCCCACACCAGTTTTTCTTGCTACACGATCAGTCATAAGACCTGAAGAAGTTGATATAATCGCAATACCAAGACCTCCAAGTACCTTTGGAACTTCATCCCTTTTAGCATAAATTCTAAGACCAGGCCTGCTAATCCTTTTTATACCTTTAATAACTCTTTCACTTTCGCCTTTATATTTCATAAAAACTCTGATTTTTGATTCTTTTCTACTGTTGACAACTTTAAAGTCTTTTATATAACCCTCGTCAAGCAGTATACAAGCTAATCTTTCCTTTAATTTTGATATTGGAATATCAACACTGGAATGTAGAGCTTTGTTTGCATTTCGTATTCTTGATAAGAAATCCGCAATTGGATCTGTCATAACCATATTTCTCTCCTCCTTTTAATGATTACCAGCTGGATTTGGTTACTCCGGGGATCATACCATTGCTGGCTAATTTCCTGAAGCATATCCTACACATTTCAAAATCTCTGAGAAAAGCACGAGGCCTTCCACAAAGCTGGCATCGGTTGTATTCCCTTACCTTAAATTTTTTGGGTCGTTTTGCTTTTATTATCATTGATTTTTTTGCCACAACCTGTACCTCCTAAATATTTATCTTTCTCTAAACGGTAAACCGAGTAATTTTAAAAGTTCATAACCATCTTTATCATTCTGGGCAGTTGTAGTAATACAAATGTTCATTCCCTGCGCCTTAACGATCTTGTCAAAATCAATTTCAGGAAAAACCATCTGATCTTTGAGACCCATGGAATAATTTCCACGACCATCAAAAGACTTAGGTGATAATCCTCTGAAATCCCTGATTCTTGGAATCACAATATTGAAGAATCTGTCAACGAATTCCCACATCTGTGTTTTACGTAAAGTTACTTTACAGCCAACAGGCATTTCTTCACGTATTTTAAAATTAGATATTGAATTCTTTGCACGTGTAATTACTGGTTTCTGAGAAGTAATAAGTGCAATATCCTTTAAAACACCTTCAAGTATTTTTGCATCTTCCTTTGCTTCATTAATACCACAATTAATCGTTACTTTGATCAGTTTTGGAGCTGCCATAACTGACTTGAATCTTCCTGATTCCATCAAAGCAGGTAAAATCTCATCTTTGTATTTTATCTTTAATCTTGGTTCATGTCCCATCCTGCTTTCCTCCTATTAGACTTTGTCTATAATTTCTCCGCATTTCTTACAAATTCTGACTCTTTTACTTTCAATCTTTGTATGACCTACGCGAGTTGCTTTATTACATTTTGTACAAACCAACATTACTTTACTTACTGGAATTGCACCTTCTCTTTCAATAATACCACCGCTCTTAAACTTTTCAGTCGGGCGCTGGTGTTTCTTAATCATGTTGATATGTTCAACAATCACTTTTCCTTCTTTTGCCAGAACGCTCAAAACTTTTCCTTTTGAACCTTTATCCTGGTATTTGCCATGTCTGATAGTTACTGTATCACCTTTTTTTATATGAATCTTATTAAGGTTCTTTTTCTTAACTTTATTTCTCCCAAACATTGTCTCTTCCTCCTGTCTAAATCACTTCAGGTGCAAGTGAAACTATTTTCATGAATTCTTTTTCACGAAGTTCTCTGGCAACTGGTCCAAAAATACGAGTACCCTTGGGATTTTTATTCAAATCGATAATAACACCTGCATTATCATCAAACTTGACGTATGTTCCATCTTTTCTACGAATTTCTTTCGCAGTCCGAACTATAACAACATCAACAATTTCACCCTTTTTAACCATTCCGTCAGGAATCGCTTTTTTGACAGTACATTTAACAATATCACCAACACTGGCATATTTTGTGTTTCCACCTTTCATAATGCGAAAACATAAAACAATTTTTGCTCCTGTATTATCAGCAATCTTTAGACGACTTTCATTCTGAATCATTTTTTCTCGCCTCCTTAACCTATGGCCTTCTGGACAATCTTAGAAACTCTCCATCTTTTCTCTTTACTAAGCGGACGTGTTTCTACTATTTCAACTTTATCACCAACATTGCATTCATTTTGTTCATCATGTACCTTATATTTTTTAAAAGTCTTTATCTGCTTTTTATATAAGGGATGATTTTTAAAATTCTGTACCTGAACAACAACAGTCTTTTCCATCTTGTTGCTTATCACGTTACCAGCAAGAGTCTTACGTGTTCCTCTCTGCTCCATTCTTTGATCCTCCTATGTTTCCATCTCTTTTATTTCATGTGCTTTCATAATCGTTTTAATTCTGGCAATCGTTCTTTTTACTTGCTTGATCCTTGCTGTATTTGTCAGCTGACCAATTGCTGCCTGAAATCTAAGATTAAAAAACTCCGATTTAAAATCCCTGAATTTCTGTTCCAGTTCATCTTTAGTCAAATCTCTTAATTCCTGTCCATTCATTTCGCTAATCCTCCTAGCCTATAACGTTTCATTCCGTTTCACAAATTTGGTCCTGATTGGCAATTTGCGAGAAGCAAGTCTCATGGCTTCTTTAGCAAGTTCATACTCAACACCCTGCATTTCAAACATTACGGTTCCCGGTTTTACAACCGCAACCCATGATTCAACTGCTCCCTTACCTTTACCCATTCTGGTTTCAGCAGGTTTCTTTGTGATCGGTTTGGCTGGGAAAATTCTTATCCAGACTTTTCCGCCTCTTTTTATGTGACGAGTCATTGCCTGTCTGGCAGATTCGATCTGTCTGTTTGTGATCCAGGCACATTCCATCGCTTTCAAACCATATTCGCCAAAAGATACTGAATATCCACGTTTTGCTGCTCCGCGAACTCTACCTTTCTGCATCTTTCTATATTTCATTTTTTTAGGCATTAACATTATTATTTCCTCCCTCTATCAATGCTGTAAGCTATACTTCTACTTTCTGACCGTAAGCCACTTCACCCTTGTTGATCCAAACTTTTACACCAATGAGTCCATAAGTAGTTTTTGCTTCAGCAAAACCGTAATCAATATTAGCTCTTAATGTATGAAGAGGAACTTTTCCATCAGAATGGTGTTCGCTTCTAGCAATTTCAGCACCACCGATTCTACCACTTATTAAAACTTTTGCTCCAACAGCACCCCGCTGGATTGCCCTTGTTACAGACATCTTCATAGCACGTCTAAAAGACGAACGTTTCTGAAGCTGTAAACAAATATGTTTAGCAACCAGGAATGCATTGGTTTCCATTATTTTAATCTCGCGAGTATCGATTCTGATTGTACGTTTAGTTTTCTTTTCTATATGCTCTTTTATTTCCTGAATTGTTGCACCTTTTTTTCCGATGAGTATTCCAGGTTTTGCAGTATGAACAGTTATATTAATAACTTGTGGAGAAGGTCTTTCTATATAGACTTTTCCAACATCTGCACGAGCACCTTTTTCAAAAATATACTTACGTATATAGATATCTTCGTGGAGGAACTTTGCATAATCTTTTTTGTCACTGATCCAGTTAGATTCCCATCCTCTAATGATTCCAACTCTTATTCCGATAGGATTTGTCTTCTGTCCCATTAGTTAGCCTCCTTTCTTTCTTTCACAACAATTTTAATATGGCTTGTTCTTTTCCTGATTCGAAAAGCACGCCCCATTGGTCCTGGCTGAATTCTTTTCAGCGTAAAGCCTTCTTCTACTGCACCTTTATGTACATAGAGGCTTTCTGGATCAAGATCAAAATTGTTACTTGCATTACTTACAGCATTTTTCAATACTTTCTCAATAATCCTTGCAGCTTTCTTTTGAGTAAATTTCAGAATATCAAAAGCATTGTCAACCTGTTTGCCTCTGATTAATCTCATAACTGCGTTTGCTTTCCTATGCGAAATCCGCACATGACTCACTTTCCCCATTGGAGAATCGATATTTGCATCGATTTTACTAACTTCTTCATCGGAAAGATCATCAACCATTTTATGTTTACTGACTTTTGCGAGTCTTAAAGCTCTTTTACCTTTTACTTGAGTCATTCCAGGAAGTTCAAGTAAAGCTTCTAAAATGTTTTCTCCCTGTAATAAATCCTGTCCTAATAATTGTGCCATTACCATTTCCTCCTTTACTTAATCGAAATAGTTCTTTCGGTATGAGAACCATGTCCTCTAAACATCCTAGTTGGAGCAAATTCTCCAAGTTTGTGTCCTACCATATTTTCAGTAATAAAAACAGGTACATGTTTTCTTCCATTATGGACTGCAATAGTATGCCCGACCATTTCTGGGAAAATCGTTGACCGTCTAGACCAGGTTTTAATAACTCTTTTTTTGTTTGTTTCGTTAAGAAACATAATTTTCTTTTTTAACTTTTCCTGAAGGAATGCGCCTTTTTTAAGTGACCTGCTCATGAGATCCTCCTTTCAATATTTTACTTTCTTCGTTTAACGATAAATTTATTACTTGGTTTCTTTTTATTACGTGTCTTTTTACCCTTAGTCTGAACACCCCATGGTGTTACAGGATGTGGATTACCCTGTGGAGAACGCCCTTCACCACCACCATGTGGATGGTCAACTGGGTTCATAGCAACTCCACGTACAGTTGGTCTGATACCCATCCAGCGTTTCCGTCCAGCTTTTCCGATAGTCTGATTTTCATGATCTGTATTACCAACCTGTCCAATAGTTGCATAACAAGTTGTAAGAATCATTCTAAGTTCAGAAGATGGTAATTTGATCTGTGCATATTTTTCTTCTTTACCAACTATCTGTGCTGAAGTTCCAGCGCTTCGTGCAATCTGAGCGCCTTTTCCAGGTTTCAACTCTATATTGTGTATAATTGTTCCAACAGGTATTTTCTTTATTGGTAACGCATTTCCTACACGAATTTCAATATCTGGTCCATTTTCAATTATATCGCCTACATTTAATTTCAAAGGTGCGATAATATATTTTTTTTCACCATCAGCGTATACAACAAGAGCTATTCTTGCTCCACGATTTGGATCATATTCAATTGCAGCCACTTTAGCTGGAATCCCGATCTTGTTTCTTTTAAAATCAATTATTCTGTAGTGTCTTTTATGACCACCACCACGATGACGTACTGTTATACGTCCATGATTGTTACGACCGGATATCTTCTTTTTCACCTCTAATAGACTCTTTTCAGGTTTCGTCTTAGTGATTTCTGCGAAATCTGAAACAGTCATTCCCCTTCGACCTGGGGTTGTTGGTTTATATTTCTTTATACCCATGGTATTACTCCTTTATAGTCTTCTAATTTATACAGTCTCAAAGAATGGTAAAGTTTCACCTTCACGCAATTTTACAATTGCCTTCTTCTTGGATCTTCTTTTTCCCTGATACATACCAAGTCTTTTAGGCTTTCCAACATAATTCTGAATATTTACTTTCAGTACATGTACATTAAAAAGCTTTTCAACAGCTTTTCTAATGTCAATTTTATTTGCATTAGGATGTACTTCAAATACATACGAATTATTCTGTTCAATCAGCATATATGTTTTTTCACTGATAATAGGTTTAATCAAAAGGTCTCTGTATTTTGTTTCAGTATCCATTATTTGTAAACCTCCTGTAATTTTGCAAGCATAGCTTCAGTCAACACTAATTTTTCATGTTTCATCATGTCATGTACGTTTAGCTGTGTAAAATCAAGAGTTTTCATATTTTTAATATTTTTTGCAGCTTTTTTCACATCTGCATCAAGTTTTACATCAATAAAAACAACTTTATTATCTTCAAACTTCAAATTTTTTATAACTTCAGCCATCCGCTTCGTTTTTGGTTCTGAAACTTTAAGTTCATCTACAAGACAAAGGTTTCCTTCTTTAGCTTTCAAACTGAAAACTGATTTAAAAGCAACTCTTCTGGCTTTCTTTGGGAGATCGTAATGTCTTTCTCTTGGTCTTGGTCCAAAAGCAATACCACCACCAACCCAAATTGGTGAACTACTTGATCCAGCTCTTGCGCGTCCAGTTCCTTTCTGGCGATATGGTTTTCTTCCTCCGCCACGAACTTCACTTCTGGTCTTCGTTGATGCAAGACCACGCATTTTATTCATCAACTGAAGTTTGATCATTTCCGAGATCATTACTTCATTTACCTTTACGTCAAATATATTCTGTGGAAGTTCAACTTTCTTAACTTCTTCACCCTTGCAATTATATACGGGTATTTTAATCATTTCCTGTGCTCCTCCTTTGCAAGACTATGCTATTTCTTAACACTCTTTTTTATCATAAGTACAGTGTCTTTATGTCCTGGTACTCCACCTTTTACTATAAGAAGATTTGTTTCTGGGATAATCTTTACAACTTCAATACTCTGAACAGTCGCCTGCTGGTTTCCCATTCTACCTGGCATCTTCTTCCCTTTTACAACACGGCCTGGACTCGCACAGTTACCGATAGAACCGGTTCCTCTTTTACTAAGTCTTCCACCATGAGATGCTCTACCACCACCAAAATGGTATCTTTTGATAACTCCGGCAAAACCTTTACCTTTTGATATCCCTGAAGCATCTACATATTTCACATCTTTAAAGATTTCTACATTGATCTCGTCACCAGTTTTGTATTCTTCACCTTCTAAAACTTTGATTTCCTTGATCACACGTGACTTTGTTCCGCCCCATTTTTTATTGTGTCCATCTTTAGGTTTATTTACCTTACCAGCTTCGTCAAATCCAAGTTGAACCGCAGAATAACCATCATTTTCTTTAGTTTTAACCTGCATAACAGTGCATGGTCCAGCTTTAATTACTGTAGCAGGAATTGCTCTTCCGTCTTCATCAAAGATCTGAGTCATCCCGATTTTCTTTCCAATTATTGCAATCATTATTCCCACCTCTTTAGAATTGTTTTATTTCTACTTTTAAACCTGATGGTAACTCAAGGTTCTTTAATTCACTAATCGTGTCCTGATTCGAGTTATAAACATCTATCAATCTTTTATGAACTCTTATTTCGTACTGATCTCTTGAATCCTTGTTTACATGCGGTGCACGAATCACACAATATCGACTGATCTCTGTCGGAAGTGGTACAGGTCCAGAAATTGTTGCACCAGTCTTCTTGATTGTATCAGCGATTGAATGAGCCGATCTATCCAGTACCTCGTGATCATATGTCTTTAAACAAATCCGAAATCTCATTGCCATTTCAAATTCCTCCTTATCCTTTTCAAATCTTAATATTTATTTACTTACTTATTCATTATATGTCAAATACCATTTGGGAAATAACCCTCAAGTATATATCATTTATAAGAATTGTCAAGCAATCCCATCATTTTTTGCATCATTTTTTCAAAAACCTGTCCCGGAACCCTTACATATGAATCAAATTCCATAGTAAAAGTTGCTCTTCCCTGCGAAAGTGATCTGATCTTTGTCGAATATCCAAACAGGTTTACCAATGGCACTACTGCGTGAATATACTTCATCTTATGTTTTTCAGAAATATTGACGACTACTCCACGTTTAGAGTTTATATCACCAATAATATCACCCATGTATTCTTCAGGAGTAATCATTTCCATTTTCATTGTAGGCTCCAGTAATATCGGGGTTCCCATTTCAAGTCCACGCCTGAAAGCCTTTCCAACTGCAATTTTAAAACCAATATCTGAGGAAACTTTTTCAATTTCCTTTCCACCTATTAGTACTACTTTAATGTTCGTTACCGGGTAACCCATAACAGGTCCACTTCCAGCGGAACCAAGAGCAGCATCTTCGATTGCCAGTTGATTAGGTTTTGAAATATCGCCAAAAGTAACTTTACTTTCAAAAACCAGTCCGGTACCTGCTTTACCTGGAATCAAACTCAACACTACATGACCATGCTGTCGGCCTGAAGTTCCTGGCAATTCTCTATCATAAATTTCTTCAACCGAAGCAACTTTCTCGCTAATACATTCACGATAAGAAACCTGTGGTTTTCCAACATTGGCAGAAACTTTAAATTCCTTCAATAATCTCTGCGCCAACACTTCAAGATGTAATTCTCCCATCCCACTGATAATCGTTTGTCCAGTTTCTGAATCAACGCTAACTCTGAACGTAGGATCTTCAAGTTCAAGTTTTTTCATCGCCTTGTCAAGTTTTTCCTGTTCCGCATTGCTTTTCGGTTCAATCGCTACACTCATCACAGGTTCAGGAAAAGAAATACTTTCAAGTTGAACAGGAAGCGCTTTCTTTGACAGCGTATCACCTGTAAATGAGTTCTTCAGACCAGCAAGGGCAACAATGTCACCAGCTTTAGCCACATCAATTTCATTTCTATGATTTGCATGCATCTTAAAAATCTTCTGTATCCGTTCAACCTTTTCAGTACGGCTGTTCCACAATTGATCACCTTTGTTCAAAGTCCCCTGATAGATTCTGAAATAAGAAATTCTGTCAACAAATGAATCTGAAGCAATCTTAAAAATCAATCCTACAAGACTTTTACTTTCATCTGGTTCTATTTTCACTTCTTTATTCTTGTTACCAACTAAAACCGTTACAGGTTCAATATCCATAGGAGTCGGCATAAACCTTACTATTCCCTCAAGTAATGTAACAACACCTTTGTTTTTAAGCGAACTTCCACAAAACACAGGAACAATACCATCAGAAATCGTTGCTTCTCTAATACTTTTAATGATCAACTCTTCTGGCACTGGTTGTTCTTCAAGTACCAGCTCCATAAGGTCATCATCATAATTACTCGCGCAATCCAAAATTTTTTCACGCCAAAGTTCTGCATTTTTCCTGTATTCTTCAGGTATTTCAAGACTCTTATATGTATGTCCGAAATCCTCTTCATCAAAATAAAGTGCCTTCATTGATATAAGATCAATTATTCCTTCAAATTTATCTTCTTCACCAATAGGTATTTGAAGCACCAATGGGTTTGAACCTAATTTCTCATCGATCTCATTTACAACCTGAAAAAAGTCTGCACCTACGCGGTCCATCTTATTGATATAAGCCATCTTAGGAACTTTGTGCTTGTTAGCCTGTCTCCAAACGGTTTCGCTTTGAGGTTCTACTCCGCCTACAGCACAAAATACACCAACAGCTCCATCAAGCACTCTGATTGATCTTTCGACCTCCATTGTGAAGTCCACATGGCCGGGCGTATCAATAATATTCACCACCGTATCTTCAAAGTAGCAAGTAGTCGCAGCAGCGGTAATCGTAATTCCCCTCTGCTGCTCTTGCTCCATCCAATCCATAGTAGCCGTACCTTCGTGTACTTCTCCTATCCGGTGAATTTTTCCTGTATAATAAAGCATCCGCTCGGTGGTAGTTGTCTTACCAGCGTCGATATGGGCAATAATCCCAATGTTTCTAATCTTTTCCAATCCTGCAGACACTTTATATTCCTCTAAATCTAGATCGTCTAGAATTTATAATGTGCAAAAGCTTTATTAGCTTCAGCCATTCTGTGTGTATCTTCTTTCTTCTTATAAGTGGCACCATTGCCATTATTAAGATCCATCAATTCTCCAGCAAGTTTTTCAGCCATACATTTTTCCTTACGTTGTCTAGTATAATTCACAATCCAACGCAGAGCCAATGTTTGTGCTCTTTCTGGTCTAACTTCAATAGGAACCTGATAGTTCGCACCACCAATTCTTCTTGATTTAACTTCTAATATAGGTTTTGCAGCTTCAATAGCCTTTCTAAATATTTCATTTGGGTTTTCGCCAGGCATCTTTTTCTTGATAATATCAAGTGCACCATAAAATATTGTTTCAGCAACACCTTTTTTGCCAGCCAACATAAGTCGGTTAACAAATTTGGTAACCAGTTTGCTATTATAAATAGCATCTGGAATAACTTCTCGTTTAATAGCTCTTCTTCTTCTTGGCATCTGTCTGTCTCCTTACTTCTTAGGACGCTTTGTTCCGTATTTACTACGGCCCTGCATTCTTCCTTCAACTCCCTGTGTATCAAGTACACCACGAAGTATGTGATATCTTACACCTGGTAAATCCTTCACTCTTCCGCCTCTTATTAAAACGATAGAATGTTCCTGAAGATTATGACCAACACCTGGAATATAAGCTGTTATTTCTAAACCATTTGTAAGTCTTACCCTTGCTACTTTTCTCAAAGCAGAGTTAGGTTTTTTTGGTGTAACTGTCCAGACTCTTGTACAAACACCGCGTTTCTGTGGGCAGCATTCCATGGCTTTAGATTTTGACTTCTTTACCTTGGACTTTCTACCTTTTCTAATCAACTGATTAATCGTAGGCACTTTCTTTCCTCCTCAACAAAATTTCTATTATTTTGCAACTCAACAAATTTATATTAACATCACAAGTAGTGTCCCATCACATATATGGCACCGAATCATTATTACACCAGAGTAGACAAGACTTTGTCAAGAATAATTTTATTTATTTTCCTTTAAAGACAGGAGTTATATTGGAATTTTAGACTTTGAACTAAAAAAAATAATACATATTTATAATTATTGTAGGGGCAGGTTCCAAACCTGCCCTAATAAACAAAAGGGCGGATTTAGAGTCCGCCCCTACTATATTTCATCTCTCTTAATTTTTCCTGTACTCTCTGTGTTTTAATCTTTTTCTTTGTGCCTTGGTGCCTTTGTGTGACATATTCTTATCTTTTTTCTTTATACGAACTATTACAATTGTGGTCCAGCAGCAATTAATTTTTTACCTTCATCATTATCTGTATATTTTTCAAAATTCTTAATAAAACGAGCAGCCAGATCTTTAGCTTTTCCATCCCATTCAGAAACATCAGAATATGTATCACGAGGATCTAGAATTTCCGGGTTAACTCCAGGTAAAGAAGTTGGAACCTTTAAGTTAAAAATAGGAATATTCTTTGTTTCAGCTTTTTCAATTGAACCATCCAGAATCGCATCGATAATTCCACGTGTATCCTTAATAGAAATACGTTTCCCTGTACCATTCCATCCGGTATTTACAAGATAAGCTTCTGCATTATGTCGTTCCATTTTTCTCACTAATTCTTCACCATACTTGGTTGGGTGAAGTGATAAAAATGCTTCTCCAAAACATGCTGAAAAAGCAGGTTGTGGTGCAGTAACTCCAAGCTCAGTCCCAGCTAATTTAGCTGTAAATCCTGATAAAAAATGATATTTAGTTTGTTCAGAAGTTAATTTTGAAACCGGCGGTAAAACACCAAATGCATCAGCAGAAAGAAAAATAACTTTATTGGCATGCCCTGCTTTTGATATTGGTTTTACAATATTATCGATGTGATAAACAGGATATGACACCCTGGTATTTTCAGTTACTGAATTATCATTAAAATCGATTTTCCCATTTTCATCAAGTGTAACATTTTCAAGTAAAGCGTCACGTTTGATAGCTCCAAAAATATCTGGTTCAGCTTCGGAATCAAGATTTATGGTTTTTGCATAACAACCACCTTCGAAATTAAAAATTCCGTCATCATCCCAGCCATGTTCATCATCACCAATTAATTCACGTTTTGGATCAGTTGAAAGAGTCGTTTTCCCAGTTCCTGACAAGCCAAAGAAAATAGCAACATCACCATCTTTACCTCTATTTGCAGAACAATGCATTGCTGCCATTCCCTGAAGTGGTAAATAATAATTCATCATGGCAAACATTCCCTTTTTCATTTCTCCGCCATACCACGAACCACCAATTACATGCATTTTTTCTGTTAAATTGAACGCAGTAAAAACATTAGAATTTAAACCATGTTGTTTCCAATCCGGGTCACTGGTTTTAGAGCCGTTCAAAAGTACAAAATCAGGTTCTCCAAAATCAGCAAGTTCTTCATCAGTAGGTCGCAGAAACATATTTTTTACAAAATGAGCCTGCCATGCTACTTCTGTAATAACTCTAATTTTTAATCGTGAATTCTCGTTTGCACCAAGAAAAGTATCCATAACAAATAATCTTTTCCCCGAAAGCTGAGAAACAACGATTTTCTTTAATTTACTCCAAACTTCAGTAGTCATTGGCCTGTTATCATTAGGAGACTCAGGCGTTGTCCACCATATCTTATCTTGACTTACATTATCTTTAATAATAAATTTATCTTTTGGGGAACGACCAGTAAAAATTCCTGTCATTACATTCACAGCATCCAATTCTGAAAGTTGCCCTTTTTCAAAACCCTCCAAACCAGGTTTCATTTCCTCTTCAAAAAGCTGTTCATATGTCGGATTGTAAACAATTTCCTCAACATCAGTAATACCATACTTCAACAAATCTTGACTTTTTATTGCCATTTTTGATTCTCCATATTATATATATATTTCTTGATTGCATTTTATTAAAAATTCTTTATGAAATCAACCCCCATTATAAAAAAAAAAAACATCTCGCACAGAGAACGCTGAGAACGCAGAGAAAAAAGGTAGATCACACAAAGGCACTAAGGCACAAAGAAAATAAAAATTTTACCACGAAGTGCACTAAGGAAAAAAATCGTAATATTTTTTAGATTTACAATATACGATTTGGAAAAAATTTGATATAATATAAAAGCCGGGTCACTTTACCCTTCAGTCGTAGCAGCAGTCAATTATTGATACAGTCGAGGAGTGATCCGGCTTCCTAATTAATATACAACTGAATATCAATATTGGTTCAAATTATTTATTTTTTTTATCAAACTCAGCATAAGTAATTGGGGTGAAATCAAACGGAAGCGACAGAAGCTGTCCAGTCCACCTGTGTTTATCAAGCGTAATCCCCTTATAAAACCATTCAATCATTTTGAATCCCATTAAAAATCTGGCACGTAGAAAGTGTTTTTCAAGATTATTATGCTTCTTTATAATTCGCTCAGCAAAACTCTGGCCATAACACCAGAACATGAAAAATAAATCATCAGCCGGGTCACCTACATACGATTGATCAAAATCAAGAATCCCGATAATTTCAGTATTTTCATAGTCACAATGTATATGAACAGGGGCCATTTCACCATGACACAACACTCCATCCCACGCATCAATTTTATTATTATCCAAATAAGATTCGCAATGCTCCCTTATCCATTCAGCTGTGTGTAAATTTAAGTTTGGAGCAATCCGATTAGCCATTTTTATGTATCTACTGCATATGGCTTCGTGAGTATAAATCGAACACCTGTCAGGTAATTCAAGTTTTTTGATTATGCTTTCTGGTACCGATTGAAGTTCAGATATAAAATTACCAATTTGATCAGCAAGTCCATCTTTTTGTTTCCCGGTTAAAGCATTTATATAATGTCTTTCTAATGGAAAACCTTTTATCATTGGGCTCAGTATTACTTCATCAGTTCTTAAAACCGATGAAGGAAGTTGCAATGTAACATAATCTCTTATCTGGTCCGAAAGCATGATTGTCTTTTTGATCGAATCAGAATTTCTGTTTTTTGAAAAAAGTGCAACATATTCATTATCAATAATCACTGCATCAGTATCAAATCCAGCGTTTGGCTTAAAAACCATATTATCCAGGTTTAGATCGAAATCAAGATCTTCAAGAATGTTTCTGTATTTGAATGGTATTTCTTTGTTATTCATTACACAGCCTGTGTTTTTAGCCAGTTTGCAATTTCAGGAATTTTTTCATCAGGTTCATTTACACCATCTGCAATTGAAATAACAAAGTCAAAAACATGATCTTCATCAAAAGGAGAAAACTCAATACCGTTCCAGGATAGATATGTTATCGCAGTAGCAAGACCAGTCCTTTTATTACCATCAAGAAAAACATGATTCATTATAATGAAAAACATGTATGCAGCAGCCTGGTGGAATATATCAGGATAAATTTTCTGTCCAAATATCTCATTTGCATGAATGTTGTCAATAAATCCTAAACCCATTCCAGGCCTTAGATTACTCCCCTGGGCTGACATCCCACCCGTAATATTAAAAACCATCCTGTTTATTACAACTACCATTTTTTTATTTACATATTTCATAATCTTAGCTCCCAAGCCTGATATAGAGTTGAATATTCTTTTTAATATGTTTCTCGGCCAGTTTTAAAGCTGATATTTCTCCACCATCAAGCCATATACCATCGCATTCAGGGCAAATATCAACAGTTAAGCCACCAACTTCACGGTTATACATCTGGGCGCAATCATTGGGACATGTAACATGTTGATTTTTTTCAAAATCACTGATTGTATCTATATCCCCTTCATTAATGACAGCATCCTGAAACAATTCAACAATTTTGCATATTGACTCCAGTTCTCCTGGATCAAAAAATATACCGTCACATTTCGGGCATCTATCAACGAGCTCCCCTTCCATCTTGATTTCCAGTAATTCACATTCACAATGAAAACACTTTCTCATAACCGTTCCCCTTTAAAAATTGAAATTTTTCATATTATATCATAATCATATAATTGCGAAAAAAAGATAAGAAAGTTTTCACAAAAAGGCACTAAGGCACAAAGAAAAGAGAAGAAGGTCAAAAATAGTAGGGACAGGCCCCTGTGCCTGTCCAATACAATGAAGATTTACCGCTAAGGATTAATTATTTGTCCTCTGTGTTTCATTCTTTATCTTATTTCTTTGTGCCTTAGTGCCTTTGTGAGAGCATTTCTTTTTCTTATTTTAAATCTGATTACACTCTATATAATATTAATATAGTTATACAATTAAATAGATATCCATTAATACCGATAAACTAATTAATATGTTGTTTAAATTGTAAAAGGACTAAAAATGTCATTTGAACTGATTATGAGTTGCTGGCAGGATCAAATTGGATGTTCTGCAGGATTCATTGGAATAGGACTAATTATATTGATATTAGGAGTTCGTCTGTATCTTAAATGTATAGCATGTAGATTCTGGCCAATGACCGATGGTAAAATTCTGTCCAATAAAGAGTTTCCTGATATATATAATCCTAAACATGCAGAAAATACGAAAGTTGAGAAAGTTTATTACAGTTATAGTTTACACAAAGTTGAATATAAATCTCATCGAGTAAGTTTTGGATACATGCTCCCAACCAGACAGACAAAACTTGAACTTGCAATAAAATATAGATTCGGAATGAGAGTCGCAGTCCAGTACAATCCCAATAAGCCCAAAGAAAGTATTCTTGAAAATCAGGATATGACTAAACCATTACTGATCATTCTTACCGCTTTCATGTTTTTAACTCTCGGGCTGATACTTCTAGCAAATTGCCTTCTTACAGGGTAAAAAAGAACGAAGACAAAATTTTAAAATTTTGTATTTCTTAAATTACTTTTCAATCTTAGCCTTATCCTGATTGATTGCATCCCTTTTAAAATCATAAATAAAAATACAAGTGAAAAAATAATGGTTGCACCGCTTGGTATACCAAGTAAACTCGAAACAACAAGACCAATCACAATTGCAGAAAATCCAAAGACGCTGGACATAACTATCATTCTACTGTAATTATCTGTAAATAATTCTGCAATTGCCTGAGGAACAGTTAACAATGATATAACCAATATGATACCCACAACCCTTATACATGTCACAATAACCAATGCAACAAGACAAATAAGAATATAATTAACTATTCTAGTGTTGATTCCACGTGATTTCATAAATTCTTCATCAAATGAAATATAAAGAATCTTGCGATACCAGAAAGTAAAAGTAAAAATAGACAATATAACAATAGCAAACAATGCTAAAACATCCAGATAAGTCACTGTCAGAATATCTCCAAATAGATAGCTCATAAGATCAGGTGCATATCCTGGAGTAATATAGATAAAAATAATACCTATTGCCATTCCAAATGACCACAGAATTCCTATCAACGAATCCTGTCTGATATCTGAATGTTCGCTCATAAATTGAACAACGATTGCTGCCATTACACCAAAAACGGCTGCTCCAATTACAGGATCAATCCCAAGATAGTATCCCATACCGATTCCGCCAAAAGAAGCGTGACTGATTCCACCACTGATAAACACAATCCTTCTGGAAACAATATATGTTCCGATAATGCCACAGGCAATACTTGCAAAAAATGCAGCAATCAGAGACTTCAAAAAAAACTTATAAGTTATAAGATCAATTATCTCCATGTTTCCTCAATACTCTGTGTGGAATATCCCCGTGACCAAGAATATCTATAGGACATTCATAATGGTCCAGAACTTCCCTTGAAAGATCATTTCCACTATGATAGTGGATCGTTTTATTTATACAGGCTATATTCTTAACATGTGAAGAAATTACACCAAGTTCATGAGAAACCAGAATTATTGCCATCTGAGAATTAAGTTCAGCAAGATGTTCATAGAATCCCTTTGTAAAAACAGTATCAACAAAAGTGGTTGGTTCATCTAAAACGAGAAGTTCCGGAGAGGAAATAAGAGCTCTAGCCAGAAATATCCTCTGCATTTGACCACCAGACAGTGTTCCAAAGTTTTGATTTTCCAGGCCTTTAATACCGAGTTTTTCAAACAATTCGTTAGCACGTTTTATATTTTCTTTTGTATCTTTACAAGAATCAATTTTATTATTCAAACACATTGTTCCAGAAAGAACAACATCAAATGCCGAAATTGGAAATTTCTTATCTTTAGCCAAAAACTGAGGAAGATAGCCAATCTTTGGTCGAGATTCAGCATATATCAATTTTCCTTCAACAGGTTCCAGTAATCCCATGATAATTTTCAATAACGTTGTTTTTCCACAGCCATTTGGACCGATTATTCCTAGAAAATCTTTTTCATAGATCGTAAGATCTACATTTTTGACTATTATTTTATCATCATAACCAGTTGTTACATCTTCCAGTTTTAAAAGCCAGTTCATATTTTGTCCTTTAATAAATGTTCGATATTCAAATATTTCTTTTCATATTTTGCGTGATTTGCCTGTTCCTCTTTATTTGTTTATGAGAATTAAACTAACCTGGCGCGAGGGTCAGGGTACTGTGAATTTTTTTGACTTCAAAGAAAATTAAAGTACTTCTGACCCCTTTTATATTAATTATTTTATATTCCTTACTATTTTCTTCTTATTCCTTTCGTGTTATTCGTGGTAATTTTTTTCTTATTTCAGCTCTTTTAAAAGTACACCACTAATTTTTTCCATATTGCTCAGCCAATCTTCTGCCAGAGGATCCAGTGCAATTACTTTTCCATTTATTTCTTCAGCAATAGCCTGCGCGCTCCTTATATCAAACTGTTTCTGTACAAATATAACCTTTATTCCACGCTTTTCTGCCAGATCAATAATTTTTTTCATCTGTAGCGGAGATGGTTTTTTCCCTTCTGCTTCAATTGCATGTTGAACCAGGCCATATGATCTGGCAAAATACGACCAGACAGGATGAAAAACTATAAATTCCCTGCACTTAATTTTTTCAAAATGTTTTTTCAGACTTTCGTCAAGACTTCTAATTTCTTTTAAAAACTTAGATCCATTTTTTTCAAACATTTCTTTTTTTTCAGGAAAAGTATTACTCAGTGCTTTTTGAATGTTTCTAACCTGTATTTCAACTTCTTTACAAGATAACCAGATATGAGGATCAATTCCACTATGATCATGATCTTTTCCATGATGGTCATGTTCATCAGGTGTAATCATAGAAATCCCTGATGATGTATCGATTACTTTCATGTCATGGGTTGAACCAGTTATTTTTAACATCCAGGCTTTTTCAAATGGAAGATGGCCGATACTGAAATAAAGTCTGGACCGATTCATTTTAGTCAATAAAATTGGCGTTGGCGCAAACGTTGCTGGACTTGCACCAGGTGGAATTATAACCAGTACCTCAATATAATCCCCTGCAATTCTTTCGATAAAATATTTTTGAGGTAAAATACTAACTGTTACCAATGGTTTAGAATTTGTTGCAACATTATTTGAGCAACCAACAAGAATTACGAGAAACAATATTAATAAAAACAGGTATTTTTTCATCATTTTACAAAAGGAAGAGTAATTTTGAAAGCAGCACCCTTTTCTTCATCATCAATCAGAATTATCTGACCATCAGCTTCATTGATCATTTTTTTAACGATAGATAGACCAAGTCCTGTCCCATCTTTTTTATTAATTGAAAAAAATGGTTCAAATATTTTTTCCTTATATTCAGTCGCAACCCCTTCGCCATCATCTCTGATGATAATACAACCTGTCGTACAGGACGGTCCTGTTTTATCATCAACTATAGCGACAGTCACCGAAATATGACCAGGCTTTTCCTTGATAGCTTCTTTACTGTTCATCATCAAATTGATAAGAATTTGTTTCATACTGTCAGCAGGCAGGCTGAATTTAAGGTTATCTTTAATCTCCATATTGAGAAAAATCCGTTCCTTGACCATAGCTGGATTAAGAATTGTCTGAATGGGCTCAAGGATTTCACTTATTTTTCTGAAATCACGATCTTTTCTTACAAAGTTCATTATATTATGGGTAATCCCCTGAATCCTCTCAATCTCATCTACCATCGTGCTGAGATACTTGAATTGAACTTCGCCTTCTTTAGATTTATTCTTCAAATAACTTGTTGTTCCCTTCAATGTTGTTAAAGGAGTTTTTATCTCGTGAACAACTCCAGCGGCAAGGACACCTAAAGCTGAAAGCTTTTCAGTTTGTTTCAATTCCTTATGTAGTACTCCTAGTTCGGAACTGATCTGCCCAACTTCCTTCTGTAATTCTGAATTAAAATTTCTTAATTCTGAATCAGAATTCATAATCTTTTCTGCCATATTATTCAAAGTATCTCCAAGCTCCTGAAATTCATCCCCGGTCTTAAGTTCTATCCTGGAATCATATTCCCCTTCACCAAACTTTCTATATACTTTTATCAATTCTTTAAGGGGCGACGTAACAATACTTGAAATATAAAAAGTCAGCATAATTGCTAAAAGTACTGCTACAAGAAAAATAATCAGAAAATCCCTGTTCAGCTCTTCAAGCAAATACCTTATCTTTAAATTTTCCATACTGCCTATTATAATGAATGACTTCCCTTTCTCTTTACCCTTTATATTTATAGAGGTTCCAAAAGAAAAGTCTCTTTCAGAGATCGAATACTTTGAAATATCTGATTGGACAGTAATCTCCTGTTCGAATTTTTTTCGTACTTCCTCAGACATAAATCTCATTGTCGAGAAAAACAATTTTTTTACACCATTATCATCCTCAACAAAAAACAGATGAAAACCAGTTAATTCTCTAACTTGCTGGAGTATTTGAGAAATGCTGAAGCCAAGACTCATTGATCCTAGCCAGCTACCATTAGATGAATAAATAGGACTTGTAAAAGTATAAATATACTCTTTCGAATTTTTAGTTACAAATTCTGCCTTTTCTTTTTTATCAATCGCATTTCTTATAATTGATTTCTTAGAAATCAACCCGCTTTTGCGATTCAAATTAAACAGATCCAGGACCAGCATGCTTTTCGTATCATAGACCCTCAATAATGAAACTCCACGATGTGTTTTTATATCAATCAGTTCTGAAATCAGTTCTCTTCTTGCATTCTCCTTTAAAGTATAAAAAGTCTGTTTGCTGTATTTCTGTAAAATTTTTATCACACTGTGTCTGGAAACCAGTGAAAGCAGTAGATTCTCGCTCTGGAACTTGATATCCAAATATTGCTGTTTAATTTCACTTAAAGCATCCTTCAGACGCCCTTTTTCATACTGTGAAAAAATACTTCTAATATTAGACGATGTAAAAAAGAATGTTCCAATAATCAGAAGTATGAAAACTCCTGTAAAATATAAAAATAATTTCTGTCTTAACATTTATTTAACCTGTACGACAGGTACGACCTGCGCGGCCTGTCAATTCCCTGATAATCTTGCGATCAGTCATGCTTATCTCACGTATCCGTTGTTTGATAACCACCAATCTATCTCTGATTCTATTATAATTGTTAGTGATGAGCAAATACTTTTTTTTAAAATGCTCTATAGTTAAATCCTCAATTTTTATTGCAAACTCTCCAAGTCCAAATGTATTCAGGAAGTTCAGCATTTTGTCGTCATAACACAGTGCCAGAAATGGCGTAGCACTTAATAGAGCAAATATTATTCCGTGCAGCCTCATTGTTATAAACAAATCAAAATCTGCAATTTTCCCAATCATATCCCTATGATCCCGAGTAATAAATGTCTCTGCAGATGGAATTGCATCTGTAATTCTCTGAGTAATTTCCCCTTCATCATTTCCTCTGAATGGACAATGAATTATTTTGTACGTTGATTCTGATTCTTCTGAAATCCTGTTTAATGCAGAACACAATATCCCTGTAAAATCCTTTGATGTAAATTTCCAATTTCGAAGATTGATTCCTATATGTACAGGACAACATGATGTTAACCGTTTTTCAGGGCTCTTCTTTGACGAGTAATCCGATTCCAATTGAAAAACAAGATCACCTGATAGATAAACAGGTTTTTTTATTCTGGGATCAAGAAATTCTTTAGAAAAAATATCTCTCACAAAAATCGCTTCTGCTTTTTTCAAAGATGCAATTGTTACAATTTCGGATATTTTTCGTTTTAATGGACCAATGCTTTGACCAATAGCAAATATTCTTTTTTGAAATAAACTACCCAGAAAAAAAACAGAACCGTAATATAATGGAGTTAACAGTGACCAGTCCTGAAACAGTCCGCCCCCACCACTAATAATCATGGAACTGTTCTTTATTCCATCGATGACATCAGCTAAAGTATTTCTGTTAATTCCTTCAAGACCATGTAAATCCCGAGTGTATTCAACATCAAAAGTCAAAGGTTTCAAATTATTGGAAGTATCAGAAAATATTTTTTTCAATCCTGACAAAATTGCTTCATCGCCAAGATTTCCCTTGCCATAAAAACCTGATACAATAACAGATGACATCTACATTCCTGGAAAAGGAAATCCCATTTTTCCTTTTTTCATTTTCTTCTCAAGTCCACCCATCTGCTTAAGCATTTTTCTTGTTTCACTGAATTGTTTCAATAACTGGTTTACGTCCTGAACCTTATTCCCACTTCCTGCAGCAATCCTGCGTTTGCGACTACCATCAATCAAGGTAGGTCGATTTCTTTCAGCAAGAGTCATCGATTTAATAATTGCTTCTACTTTTTTCAACTGATTATCATCTATCTTGATGTTTTTTAGTTTTTTGGCTTGAGAAAAACCCGGTATCATTCCAAGAAGATCTTCGAGTGGACCCATTTTTCTGATCTGTTCCATTTGGACAAGAAAATCATCAAATGTAAATTCAAGTTTCCTGAGTCTTTCCTCCATCTCTTTCATCTTTTCTTCATCAACAGTAGAAACAGCCTTTTCAATCAAAGACAGCATATCTCCCATTCCCAGAATACGCTGAGCTATTCGATCTGGGTGAAAAACTTCAATGGCATTCAATTTTTCTCCGACACCAATAAATTTAATTGGTTTACCGGTTACATATTTAATTGATAATGCTGCTCCACCTCTTGCATCACCATCAAGTTTCGTTAGTATCAAACCGGTTATATCAAGACGATCATCGAATTCTTTTGCAACGGTCACTGCTTCCTGACCAGTCATGGCATCAACAACAAGCATGATTTCATCAGGTGTACAAACCTTCTTTACATCTTCCAACTCTACCATCAAAGTATCATCAATATGGAGACGTCCTGCAGTATCTACCAGGACAACATCAATTTCATTATCCTTTGCAAATGCCATTGCTCCTTTAACGATATCCGGAACACTAAGCTTGGTCCCCATTGAAAAAACATCCACACCAATCTGTTCACCCAGAACCTGAATCTGCTTTACAGCCGCTGGACGATATATATCACCTGCAACCAACAACGGTTTTTTGCCAAGTTTTTTCAACATTTTAGCCAGTTTAGCAGCATGAGTTGTCTTACCAGATCCCTGCAAACCAACCAGCATCACAACAGAAGGTGGGTTTACATTCAATATCAATTCACTGGCACTTTCTCCCATAATTCTTGCTAGTTCATCATATACAATCTTGATAAGCTGTTGCGCTGGAGTAAGTGATTTTAAAACATCCTGACCCAAAGCCTTTTCTTTTGTAGCTTTCATGAAATCTTTAACTACTTTATAGTTAACGTCAGCTTCTAAAAGCGACATTTTTATTGCCTTTAAAGCTTCCTGAATATTTTTTTCATTCAGCCTGCCTTTTCCCCTTAGTTTCTCAAATATGCCCTGTAATTTATCACTTAGACTGGTAAACATTATGTTCTGCCCTCCTTCTGCATCATTTTTAATTGGAAATTTGCTTCTTCTCTGATTTGAAGAGAAAGACTCTTATATTCAATCAGTTCCTCAAGAAATTCAATAGCATCTTCATTTCCAATCCTTGAGAGAATAACAACGGCCTCTACTTTAAGATTTGCCATCATTATGGATTCATCAATAATAAAACCAGCCAGAATTGGAACAACCTGAGGATCAAGTATTTTTTCCAAAGCTAATATTGCATGTTGTTTAACATCAAATACAGGATCATTATATAGAATCTCTTTTAGAATATCCAATACCTGGATACTCCTGATTTCTCCAAGAGCATATACGGCGCTTTGCCTCATCAATGAATCAGTTTTATCAAGCATCTCCTTGAGAATGCTGATCGCTCTTAAACCACCAAAAGACCAGAGTCCAGACGCTACATTCGCTTTTACACGATTATCTTCATCATCGATTAAAGGCATTATTAACTTTATCACACTCTCATTTCTTGTATTGACCAGAGTTTCAACTGAATCAGCCCTTACCCTGGAATCTTCACATTCAAGAAAAGGAATAATTACAGGAATAATTCCACTCTCTCCTGTGTATCCTAGCAGCCTTATAAGAATAGCAACAATCTTGGAATTCTTTTCTACATTCAATCTATCAGAGATTTCTTCAATCATACCAGCAATATCTTGATTGGTTATAAAAAAACTCATCCTGCCGGCAAGTTCCATATCGAAGGCGGTAAGAGTTGTTACAAGGTGCTGGGTTTTTCGCTCAAGTCTTTTTTTCAGGTTCGGATCAACACTGAAAGGCTTTAAAGCCTTTGATGGCATAATTTGAACACCAAGTTTAGATGACAGTAATTCTGAAAATTCGATCATCCCAAAATTATCGATCCAGCCAAGTATTTCTTTTTGAAAAGTCTGTTTCACATATGAAAGAGTATTTAAAATACTCTGATAAATAGACTGGTCATTACTTTCCGTATAAATCCGCAATAGTATATATACACCCGTTTTTCTTAATTTAACTGGATATTCAGTATCGACTATTATTCTGCAGATTTCTTCCAAACAGCACTTTCTTTCAATTATAGCTTCAGTTACAACATAGAATTTCGATTCATGATTTTCAAGAAAATACCTGAACAGTGCTGCTTCACTTTCACTATCATCCATCTTTTTCAATACATTCAAAGCCGATAATCTTATTGCCATATTTTCACTCTCACAGAGTGTAAGAATTTCTTTTAGATAAAGCTGGGGTGAATCAAGCGAATTCAACTTTTCAATAAGTTCAATTATTCCAAATTCTCGTAAAGATTTCATCTAGTACTCCTCTAACTTAAAAGCGCTTCAATAAATTCCGAAGGATCAAAAACATGAAGATCCTGAACTTTTTCACCAACGCCTATCATTTTAACAGGTAATTTCAGTTCCTCTTTTATTGCAACAACTATACCACCCTTGGCAGTTCCATCAAGTTTTGTCAGGATCAAACCAGTCAGATCGATTTCCTTGTGAAATACTGCTGCCTGGTTCACTGCATTCTGCCCTGTTGTTGCATCGAGTGCAAGCAGAGTTTCATGAGGAGCATCAGGAATCACCTTCTTTATTACACGCCTTACTTTTTTTAGTTCTTCCATGAGATTGACTTTGGTATGCAGTCTTCCAGCAGTATCTATAAGGAGAATATCTTTCTTTCGAGCTTTTGCAGCTGTTACTGCATCAAATACAACTGCTGCTGCATCTCCGCCGCTTTCATATTTGATTATGTCACATCCCACTCTGTTTGCCCATACTGTAAGTTGTTCAATTGCAGCAGCTCTGAATGTATCGCCTGCTGCAAGCATGACACTTTTTCCTTGGTCTCGATATTTTTTAGCCAGTTTTCCAATCGTCGTAGTCTTTCCAGTTCCATTAACTCCAACCAGCATGATTACTGTTAATTCGCCATCATTAAGTTTAATAGGAACTGGCTTATCATCAAGAATCACATGAAATATTTCTTTTAAAAGATCAAGTAATTCTCTATGATCCTGAATTTCTTCCATTTCTGCAATTTCCTGAAAATGTTCAAGAATATTGGTCATCCCTTTCACACCGACATCAGTCGTAATAAGAATTTCTTCAAGTTCCTCCAGGAATTCATCATCAATTTTATGACTTTTACCAACAAGTTCCTTGATCTTCTGGGTAAAACTCTCTCTTGTTTTTGTAAGTCCCACTCTCAGCCTTTCCAGCCATGTAAGTTCTTCATTTTCGACTGGTTTTTCTATTGTATCATCGACTTCCTTAATCTCCGCTATTTCCTCTGCTTTGGTTTCGGGAATAATCTCAGGTACAGGAACTTCATCGACCACTGGTTCGGGAATAATATCCGGTTCAGAGACAGGAGTTTCAGCTGTTATTTCTTCTTGAACATCTTTTTCAGATTCCACTCCAACTTCTTTTACTTCTTCCTTAACCAACGTTTCCACTTTCGACGAAACTTCAGCAACCGCAGGTGTTTCAACTTTAACAGAAATTTCTTCTACAACAGTTGATTCCTTTTTTTTCTCTTCAACTTTATCTTTTTTGAATATATTTTTAATAAATTTAAACATTACTTTTACTCCGGTAAATTTAGTCAGTTTCGCACGATATTACTATTAATCTATAGAAAATACAATACTTGGAAGGTACATAAAGGAAGAAAAATTAAGAAAAAAGACTCACCACAGAGAAAAAAAGAGTAAATAGATCACACAAAGGCACTAAGGCACAAAGAAAGAGCGAAAAGTTAATATCAGCTAGGGTCAGAAGGACTTTTGTTTAGCTCGAGGTAATATGGCGTTGTCATAACGCATCAGGGCACATTGAATTTTTTTGAACATCAAAGAAAATTCAAGTCCTTCTGACACAATCTATATTTATATTTGGCATTATTATCAAATCCGCAGACTGACTGTACGGTGCCAGTGTCTCTCGTTGGATTTCGTTCCCAAAATGAGACCTGGACACCACATCGCATATTTTCTATACCACTTTGGGTGGAAACAACTAATCTGGCGCAGGGGTCAAAGCACTTTCATGATGCTCGAATTCCGAGCATAACAAAAGTCCATGTGATCCCATCTTATTGATATTTAGTATTTTTCTTATTTAATCTAATACAATCCGGGCATTTGCCGAGATGAGATTTGGATTTTTTCATGTCTGATCAAAGCGAGGAATACTCTTCTGTATTTTGAACTTTGGACTGACATGAGAAAATTCAAAGATCGCTCGTCAAATGTTCGGATTAAGCTCTTTGGTAAAAATTGCATATAGATCGATCAAAACCTTGGAATCAAGATAGGCATAATCAAGCTGCCTTTGACTTAATGGACGAAGTATCCAATTAGAACATTGTTGTGACTTATCCATTTTGACATCAAGTTCTCTGGAGCAAACACTTTGCAACGTATGTCCTCCTGAGATTTTCATTCCTCTAATTTTTCTTGAGATTGCAAGAGTATCAAATACATTTTCAATTTCATATCCGTACTGTTTAAAAACTCTTTTTTCAAAAGAAGCGTTATGGATAATCTTAATAATCGATTTATTTTCAAGAACTTCTTGAATTGCGCTAATATCAATTATCTTTAATGGATCACAAATCCAATTATTTTCTTCAGTCGAAATCTGGATAAGACATAATCTAGGCGGATTAGTATACATTGCCGTTTCGACATCAAGGGATATATATTTCTCATTCATTAAAAACTGACAGAATTTATTAAAATCTTTCGTTTTTTCAATCAGTGTAAAATCAGTCAAAGCCATATTTTTGTATTAATTCCTTTTCTAGTATCAAGATTTTCACATTATAATGGTTTTTTACTTTTTTTTAAAGTAGTTTCTTGAAAGATGAAATAATTGACAAATATATTAATTCTACTTATAATTTAATACTGAGCCTGTTTCAGGTAATAGAGGAGGATTTATGAAAAAATTTACAATTTTACTACTTTTCGTCTTTGCATTCACTTCATTTGCATTTTCTGCAGATAAAAAGGGCGTAAGGATTCCAAAACTTACAGAACTACTGGATCAACTTGGAGAAGCAAACTTAAGACTTAAAAGCCTTTCGAGGACTAGAAAACCTACAAAAGCAGGAACCTGCATCGAACATTGGAATTCTGAAAGAATGATAGTCCTTAAACATATTGCAAAAAGCATAAAAAAAGGTGACGTAAAAAAGAACCTTTCTGTCATTGAAAAATATTATACAAAAAACCTTACAGCCAGTGATGGCCTTTCAATCATAAAAATCAATAAACTCCTCATGGCAGCAGCACCCACTTTTAATAAAACAAATAGAAAAGCTGTACAGGGTTATATCAAAAAGCTTAATAAACTCAGTACCAAGGTCGTACATCTTGACCATTCTTCGTCTTACCCACATTACCACTTGGGCGGACCAAACGGTACAGTTGTATGGGGAAGCTGGGGACCAAGTGCTCCGATAACAGGCCCAACAACTCCTCCACCAGGTGAGGGTCATTGGCCATGGCAACCGCATCCTAATGCTCCAAATCCTTATCCTCCAACTCCGCCACCGTATAATCCGCCGACACCACCGCCATATAATCCTCCATCGCCGCCACCTTACAATCCTCCTTCATATCATTCATGTCTTCAGGCATATAATGATGTTCTGGATTGGTACAGGCGATATCAGAGAGCTGCTTATGGATCTTGGGAAGAAAGAGATGCAAAAAGAGAGTACAACAGATCAAAAAGAAAACTTGATGATATGATCACGCAGGGCTACAACATTTATCCATCTGCCAGAGGCGCATGGGATGAATATATTCGTCAATACAGACTTTACCAGAATTCCCCTATGAATTCCACTGATGAAGCAATAGCTAAAATGGCTTACAAATATGGGAAGTCGGATTATTACTCACATAAAAGTAGAGGCAATTATCTCTATTACAATCCTGACAGAGCATATGATGATTTCAGACGTTTCGATAGACAATATCATAACGCATCTTATAACAGCGTTACCGAAACACTAGCTAAACTTCAACGCGATGAAGCAAAAAACGAATATAGAAGGATGACTGGAATAAATCCGTAATCAAATTTTCAATAATTTTTTTTTAAAAGGAAGAGCAAATTTGTTCTTCCTTTTTTTATTCCCATAAATACATTGAAAAACTTGCTTAGATTGACTAAAATAATAGGAGTGTTTCTTGCATACTGTGTCATATTTACAAAAACAAAAAAATTAACCACAAAGGGCACGAAAAAAAAGTAAACAAATAATTGAAGATATTGGAATAAAATGGCTGATAACATTAAGAAACTTATTTTAAAATTTGCTTCTGATTCCTGGCAGGAACGAAAAAATGCATTTGATGAATTGTATAGTCAATTATCTCCAGATGTTTTTTCTGAAGCCCTCAAACATATGCAAACCAACAGGAATGAAGATTTTACATATTGGTGTGTAAAACTGTTTATTTTTGAAAAAAAATATGCTCTTGAATACAAGGATCAGCTGATAATTGTTATCAAAAAACGTTTTAAAGAAAAGTGCTATTTTATTGCAAAACACTACATCCCCGCCCTTATGATCTTTGATGATGATTTTTCAATTCAAGCATTAATAGAATTATTTAAATCCCCTGACTGGAAAGTTAGACAGGAGGTCAGCGAAAATATCATAAAATTAGGTCAGAAAATCGCTCCATTTCTAATCAAAGCATTTCAAAATTCAAAAAATAGAAATGTCCAGTACTGGACCATGAAAATATTTGGTAGATTAATGGGAAATCAAAGTATCGATAATCTTGCAAGAGCAAGCCGTGGAAACAACTACATGATGCGTTATTATTCAATAATAGCACTTGGAGAGACCGAATCTGATAAATCAATTCCAATACTGATCAAGGCACTTGAAGACGAATCATTCCTGATAAGGGCAAGTTCATTTGAAATATTGGAAAACATGGGGGAAAAGATCTTTCCAGATTTGGAGAGATTATTTAAAAAAGGGCATTCAAATTTAAAAGTCTCCGCACTTAAACTTTTTGCAAAAATCAAAGGTGAAGGCAGTATCAATACAATCAGGAATTTAATTGCAGATCTTCCAGACAGAAGTTTTTATCTAATTGCAGCTCTTTCTGAAGTCAGAAGTTTAAAATCGATGAATCTGCTTGTCGACTTATTGCTTGATGAATCCTGGGAAGTAAAACGCTATGCTTTCAATCAGCTTGTAAAATTTGGTTTATATACTATTAATTTTCTTAGAGATTATATAAATGCTCCTGACAATGTTATTGATATAGAATTATACATCTGGTTTTCCAAACTCATGGTAGATTATCCATTTGAGGCAAGAGACGAAATTGCAACACTTTTGAATATCCATAACGAGGATATTCTGAACGTAATTATCGAAACAATGAACCCAGGACTTGTTACAAAAGAAATAATCATCGCTTTGATTCCATATTTTGGACATGGAAAGTGGACTTTAAGAAAAAAAGTTGCATTGTATCTTAGAAAAGTCGGAAAAAGTGCTATTCCTGTATTAAGAGATTATATTGCTAATTCAAACGATGATAATCTTGTTTACTGGAGCGAAAGAACATTACTCTATCTTGGTGAGTCTCTTGATGCAAGCGTTACAAAAATCAAAAAAAATACTGCATTGATAAACAAAATATCAGAAGAAATGAATGAAATCAAGCAGGATATAACTGATGAAGATGAGCAAAAGGATAATCATTTGGAAGATGATGGGCAAAAAAAGAAAAAAGATATTCTCAAAAGAATAGAATCTATAGAGAATCTTTATCTCAAAGATATTGCCCGGGATATTATTGAAGAAAGCTCCCCTGAAAATCTTGTAAATCTTTTACATGATATAAAAAATTATGTAAGAAAAAGTGATTTTACTTTTCTTCTCGATCTATACCATTACTATCCTGAAAAGAACATCCGGTTAATTATCCTTGAAATCTTTGAAAAAATTTATTCTTCAGAATTCGGCGATCTTATTGTAAACCTTTATAATTTTGAAGAAAATGATGAATTGAAATTAAAAACGTTATCTGTTGTAAAAAATGACGATTGCAAAGCGGTAATAGATCTGGCTTTTCAAGAAATGAATAATCCAGTTGAAAACATCCAGTCTTTTGCAAGAAAAATCTATTTCAACTTTAATAAATCTCTTGTTGATAATGAAGATACTAAAACTACAACTGAAGACATCAGCGAATTCGTAAAAGCTATTAAGGAAAACAAATTACAAATCAATAAAAATGAATTTCTCGAAAAAATCATCACAACTGATTCCATTGATAATAGAAGACAGTTGATAGCACTTCATGAAATATGGTTTTCTGACAAAAACGATTTGAAACAATCCAAGGAAAATATTAAAACCAAAAGATCTGCTCCACAAATCAAAACTAAGATAGTTGAAAAAAAAGTAATCAAGGAAGTATTTTGTACTCCCCCACATATTAAGAAATTCCTGTATATTCTGATTTTAATTCTTGTTATCGAAAACTGTGCTTTCCTTTTCACCGGAAAAATTATTGATAATGCTGGAGTATTTTTTTCCAGTGCCAGTAAATGGGTATCTACTACCAGCAAATGGGTTTCTTCTCAGTTTAAAACAAAAGAGAAGCCTGTAATTAAAGCAAAAAAGGAAATTGTCAAAAAAGCTAAAAAGCCAGTTAAGAAAAAGAAAATAGAAAAAAAGGATTATAAATCAAAGATAAACGTTTTTTACGCTTCCTTCACAAAACATTATAATAGCAAAGATATTGCAAGCTTGAAAAATTGCTATTCCGAACAATATAAGGACGA
The DNA here is from genome assembly GCA_030633305.1 of Candidatus Muiribacteriota bacterium. Lineage (GTDB taxonomy): Bacteria > Muiribacteriota > DAOVTB01 > DAOVTB01 > DAOVTB01 > DAOVTB01. The sequence goes on along the minus strand of DAOVTB010000010.1, from coordinate 17,857 downwards.
AAGTGATAATTATGCAAGTTTTGCAAAAAAACTTGATAACGAGATAAAAAATCTTGGAACAACTAAGATAATAGTTAATGTTAAAAGTGTTGTACAGAAAGGGTCTAAATACATCACAACATACAGTATTTTTATGAAAGGTACTCTTAGCGATGGAACTGAACTAGATAGGGAAATCACTGAATCAACTATGAAAGATACCCTTATCAAATCTGGAAAAAGTTTCAAAATACTAACTAGAAAAGAAGAGATCGAGTAATTTTCAAAAATAAAAATCGCACAAAGACACAGAGAAAAAACAAAAAGGATATCAAAAGAGGGCCAGATAAATCTGGCCCCCATAAATTATATAGATATTTTTTTTGATTTATCTATCTTGCGCAGCGTAAACCAGTTGAATAACTGAAATACGCCTGGCGACAGAACAAGTTCTGATAATACTTTCCACCACGTTGTCCATCATACCAGCATCCACCACGTAAAACTGCATTCCATGGCCGACCTCTGGATGATAAATAATAATCACCATTAAATGCCTTATTAGGTAATTTTTGGGTTTTGGTTACATTTCCATTACCATCGACTTCAGCAATATATCCATCTTCAAGCGGTTCCTTTCCAGTTGATGCATCATTAACCCATTCTCTGATATTTCCAACCATATCATAGTTTCCATACATATTCACATCAAGAGGACAGGTTCCTGTAAGAGTTCCACCTGTAAGTTTTACACCATTTTGTCCATGAGGATTATTTGTTACACCAGCAAAATCCTTACTATTTAAAGGGATGCTAAGCGGCCAGATATTTCCATATTCTTTTCCATTTCCACGATAATAAAGGTCTGGATCCTTACAGGACTGTGCACAAAAAAACCATTCTGCATTTGTAGGAAGACGTTTACCAGCTTTTCTGGCAAGCATCCTTGCCTTTCCCTGATGTACAAAAGCAAGCGGCTTTACTCCATATCTCGGGGATACTTTGCCATCAAACATTGAGCATTCATAAATATCCATTGCAAATTTCCCGACTTTTACCATTCCCGGAAGAGGAATTCCAGGAGCAAGTGTGCTTCCATCAAGATTATCATTTGTTGTAACACTGTATCTTAATATTTTTCCCGCTGGGCCAACATGAAAATAACCAATCATCTGCCCATTTTTTATATCTTTTTTCTTTTTAGTAAGTATAGTCTTTGCATTCTTGTCCTTAGTGGCAACTACCCAGATAAAATAATCAGTACCAATTTCAAGCTTTTTCCCCTTATCAAGACTCTGACTATTAATAGTTTGACCTGGAACAACGATTTTAAAATCCTTGAACTTTACTTCACCACGACTCATCATTACAGCCCTATCATTCAAGTATTGCAATTCATTAGTATAGGAAAGGCCTTCAACTTTTACACTTCCACTAGACATAATTATTCTTAGATTATAATAATAAAAATCTTTTTTTGAATAAAATACATAAATAGGTAAATCCAGTTTCACATCTGAAAATTTCTTTTTGATTGAAAAATTGATTTCCCACAATTTTTCTTTCTTTTCTACCATACAGAAATTGGCATAATATGGGTATCCAATCTTTTCAAGATGGACATAAATGTTTTTAGCATTCTTTTTGAACTTCTTCATATCCAGGATGATTTTTATATTTTCACCCTTTTTGCCTTCAATTGCGTCTGGAATAGTATTAAAACTGATCTCACTTGCATTAAGTTTTTTTGATATTTTTGCCTTTACTGTGCCATCCACTTTTTTGGTATTCATAAATAACTGAGTTCGAGCATTTCTTTTTAATTGAAGAAGCTTTAAACCAAGTTTTTTCATTTTCAAATTATCAAAAAAACTTAAAACTTCAATATATTTATTCTGATTCATTTTTGAAAGGAGATATCTGTATAAAAACTTTTTGTTTTCACTATCGATTTTCAAGCATTGTGCATAGAGTTTTTCAGAAAGGACATAATTCTTTTTTTCCCAGTAAATATTAGCTTTTTTAAAAAGTATCCGTTCCATCAGACTTCCACAATGACAGATTGAAGCAAATACAAGGATTACCATAATAGTCATCAATAATTTTTTCACCATTCTACCTCACTAATAATTAATTTAATTAAACTTTTAACCTGAAATCAGACGATTGTTTAAATAATAATATCATATTTTAATTATTTCTTACCAGACAAAAAAAAACTCCCCAAAAATGGGGAGTTTCTTTATATTAGATTTTATTTTACTTTTGAATTAGCGAAGAAGTACTTACTTCAACACCTGCTGTTTTCTTGTCTCTAGTTGAATTACGTGGATTTTCCTTCATCTTCACTGAATACACTCTAGCTCTGTTTTTTACATCAGCGTCTTTATCAGCTACATCTTCTTTCATTCCACCTTGATCCTGATAGATTCCAACATCAACGAGGGGTGCTGTTACATCATCAACATAATATGATACTCCACCTGCTGCTTCAACTTCAACGTTCTCTGTTACCGTAACGGTTTCACCAGGATTGTCTGGATCAGCTACTTCAGTCTCAGTATCTTTAGTTCGTATCGCGACACCATTATGAATTGTATATTCACCTGGTTCTCTTGGACAATGTGGTGGAAGTGGAGCTTCTGGTTCTTTTGGTGTTTCTTCTTTTACAGTTTCAATCTCTTCATCTTCTTCTTCAAAACCTGTTGGTTTTTCCTCTACTTCCCAATCGCCTGCCACTTCTTCTGCAACTTCAAGATTTGGTTCGCCCATTGTTGCACTATTAGTATCCTTATTGATTGATTCATTTGGAACATCAACTTCATTTCCACTTGGAGTCGTTACTGTCCATGTTGGAGCTGCTTCTTCTGCCCATTCTCCATCTGTTGTACCTGGCACAGAACCATCAGGTGTATCACCAAATGCAAATGAGTGTTCATCAGTACCAAGCTCTGTTGAAGGATTATCTTCATCAAAACTAGCACTTGAACCAGATGTATTATTTACAAACATATCAGACTGAACTGTTGTTGTCGTTGCCGTCTGACTATAACCTGCCGTAAAAACAAATAAAACCATAACTACCAAAACAAATGTTCTTTTCATTACTCTATACTCCTTTTTTTAATATTCTTTTTTGTCTTCTATCAATTCTTTCTACTCTAATTAAAACCCTTGAGAAACCTTTTTGACAAGTTTAAAAAATATTTTTTTTATTTTCCAAGAGTTTGCCGTCTCATTTTCTGATCCAGAATCGTCACAGGAATTGTTATATCAGTGATATTACCGGTTAAATCCATGCTTCTTGCAATAAATATCATCTTGTTAGTTAAATTTTTAAACTTTTCAAGCATAATAAAAGTTGGATTAATCTCAGTATTTCCCCACATTTTAACTAAATTTCCCGTATCCGTGGTCTCTACAAATGCATAAAACATTGTTCCCGGCATCTGCATAGGATCTGCTCCAGTGAGTAATTTATCTACATAATCCTGATTTTCAATTCTCCGCGGTCTAAAACGACAATTATCATAACTTTCAACGTTAACACGTATTCTCTGTTTCTCTGGAAAAGTAAGTGAATCTCTAAGTTTCTGATTTGCAACAAGAGCTTCAGGATCAGTTACATCTCCACCATTATGGATAGAAAATTTATTCAACCACCTGTAAACACTTCTTCCTGTTTCAATGGATTCACCAACCTTTTTAATAAAATATATGCCATCAATTAAGATTTTATAAAATTTGTTAGTTGAAGCATCATTAAAAACTTTTTCTCCAATCTTTATGTTTGTTTCAATTGCATTTCCATCTACATCATTTCTTGTAGAAGTAAAAGTTATATGAAAAGAGGGAGGTGTAACATCCTGTACATCAACTGGAATAGTGATTGAAGATTCATTATCCGGATTGGGCTGACCAGCAGGTATTGGGCCAACAAATTCACCTGTTTCTGCTTTTTTTACGGCTGCACCGTCTGACACTTTAATATTAATACTATAATTAAAAAATTTATCTATTGTTGAAGTTGGATTTTCTTCATCGTTTTGATTCTTTAATGTCTCAATCTGTCCTTGAGTCAATGTTGCCATATCAAGAGAAGATTCTTCCGTTACATTCATTCCAGCGGTCTGATTTGAATCAGCACCAGGATCTGCATAATGCTTTTTCAAAGATTCATTAGGATAAGTGAATATAACCTTATCACTTTCAACTTTACCTATTTTTGTTTTAACCATAACTGGTTTTCCTGATAAAATGCCTCCACTGTTATCTTTCTCAAAAATGAAGTCATCATTTTTATCAGTCATCTGGTAGGAATGTTCAATAAATTCTGGTGGAATTGCATCTGGATCATTCGGGACACCATTACAATCACAAGGCTTCCCAACATGGTCTCCACCAAGAAGATAATATTTTATTTCTCCTGCCTCTTGGCCAGCCTTATTATATGTGGCCACAGCCAGAACTTTTGATACTTTAGACGGAGCTAGAGCATTCGTATAATTATCATAATTATCCCTTGCCTTAATTTTCAAATTAACTTCATTATCTTCTATTACTTTCAGTTTATCCCGTTCGTCAACGTTATATTTAAACTGCTTATGTAACAGACTGCTTTCAGACTTTATAACTTTTGCTTCTAAAAAGTTGACCGTGACACAAAGAATAAGCATCACTGAAAAAAGTATTATTTTTGACATAATCTTCTCCTCTTACATTAATGTATCTTTTTATATTCGTATTTTATAATACTAAAGCTAGTATATTCCTATAAATATGACTTTGACAAGTAAAAAAAAACACAAAATAATAATGTCCGGCACAATTTTCTGATATAATCAATAATCATGGATAATATAGAAAAAAATGATTTGTTTAATGACAAGTTATATCAAAGCTGGGATGAATTAGAAGAAAACATCATCGATTGTAAGAAATGCGAATTATGCGAAAAACGCAATAAAATCGTGATTGGTGCTGGTTCAAAAAACTCCAAGCTTATGCTTATTGGCGAAGGTCCTGGAGCTGATGAAAACGAGTCTGGAATCCCATTTGTAGGAAAAGCCGGAAAACTTCTGACTAAAATCCTTGAATCTGTTGGCATTGACAGAGAAAAAGACATATACATCACCAATATAGTCAAATGCCAGCCGCCTGGAAACAGAAATCCTAAAGATAATGAAATGGCAATTTGTCTACCGTACCTTCTATCACAAATCAAACTTCTCAAGCCAAAGGCATTTATATTATGTGGTGGGGTCAGCGCAAAGTTTCTTCTTGGTAAAAAAGAAGGAATAACTAAATTAAGAGGTCGAATTCTGACTCTTTTTGAAATTCCGGCAATACCGATATTTCACCCCTCTTATCTACTTAGAAATCCATCCAGAAAAGAAGGCTCTCCAAAATGGCAAATGTGGGAGGATATGAAACTCATCAAGAGTATACTTGATGACTTTTAGTTATTGATTATGAAAAATAATACTACTACACCGTTTTTAATTAGTTCATCTGGTCGTAAGACTCTGATTGTATTCCTGATTCTGATTGCAGGGATTCTTATCATAATTCCATCTTATAAATCTAAAAAATATGATAATAAGGAATTTCGATGTGCAAAAATCATGTTAAAACTTGAAACGGCATTTGATAAATTAGAATCAGAAAATAGAATTAAAATTATTGGAAAAGGTGAAAAAGCCAACTCATATAATCTAATTAAATTTGGGCTTTTAAAAGAATGGGACCATTGCAATCAAAAGGGAAAAGAATATCCTTACAGTGTGTTTCGATCAAAAACAGAAGCAGGTGTGAAAATCAAATGTAAATTTCATGGTACTGTTTCAAATTCAAGACTTTTAGCAGAAAACAGGATCAAACAAAAAGACAGTATGAATGCCATCCAGAGATATGTAGGATATTTCCTTATTATCGGCGGAATCTTGATTTTCTTCTTTCTATAGAGAGAGCAATAGAATAGAAAATAGTTATTAACTAAATAATTATTTTCTATTCTATTTGTTTGCAATTCTTACCTTTTTATCTGCGTTCTCTGTGTCCTCTGTGGTCCAATCACTTTATTGTTTTCTTCTTTATTATATGCATTACTATTATTTTATGTTACAATTATTATGTGGTAAACGAACTTGTAATCAAACCTTTTGATGACTTTATTGAACCAGTCAAAAAAGTTTTTTCCAAAAAAGATCTTTTAATGATAAAAGAGGCATACGATTACGCCCATAAACATCACGATGGACAATTCAGAGCCAGCGGTGAACCATATTTTATCCATCCAATTCAAGTAGCTGAAATCCTGATAACTCTTCAGATGGATCCTGAAACCCTATGTTCGGCTTTAATGCACGATCTGATCGAAGATACAGAAGTCACATACGACAATATTTTCGAAAAATTTGGAAAAAGCACTGCAATGCTAGTTGACGGGGTAACAAAACTCGGAAAACTATCCTTTAAGTCAAATTCAGAAAGGCATGCTGAAAATCTGAGAAAAATGCTTCTTGCAATGATCAAGGATATCAGAGTCATGATCATAAAACTTGCTGATAGAGTCAACAATATGAGGACTTTGAAGCATCTACCTGTTGAAAAACAAAAACGAATTGCCCAGGAAACTCTCGACATATATGCTCCACTTGCCAACAGACTTGGAATTCAAAAAATAAAATGGGAACTCGAAGACCTCGCATTATATTATATTGATCCTGAACAATATCAGGAACTAAAAAGAAAAGTTGAATTCAAAAGAAAAGAAAGAGAAGAATTTATAAAGAAAGCCATTGAAAAACTTTCAGAACAGTTGAATATTAACAAATTGAATGCTGAAATAATTGGACGCCCAAAACATTTCTATTCGATTTACCTTAAAATGGCCCGGGACAATATTGAATTTTCAGATATTTATGATCTTATTGGAATCAGAGTATTCACAAAAAACATTTCTGATTGTTATGCTGTTCTCGGAATCTGCCATAAAGTCTGGATTCCAATGCACAATAGATTTAAAGATTATATAGCAGTTCCAAAAATGAATATGTACCAGTCTTTACATACTACAGTAATGTCAAGTTCCGGTATTCCTCTTGAAATACAGATCAGGACCAGACAGATGAATGATATTGCAGAGGATGGAATTGCATCACACTGGTCATACAAGGAAAATAAACCTTTGGATTCTGCCCTGAACATAAAACTTACATGGCTGAAACAACTGATCGACTGGCACAAAGAGACCACAGATGCAAATGAATTTATAGAAAATATCAAACTTGATCTGTTTCAGGATGAAGTATTTATTTTTACACCAAGAGGCGAAGTGAAAGTGCTACCATTTGGAGCAACTCCAATCGATTTTGCTTATGCAATACATACTGAAGTCGGACATCGCTGCAACGGAGCCAAAGTAAACGGACGGATTGTACCTCTCACATACAACCTCAAAAACGGCGATATAGTCGAAATCCTTACTGGAAAAACTGAAAATCCGAATCGAAGCTGGTTAAAAATCGTTCGTTCTTCCAGTTCCAAAAGTAAGATAAAAAGCTGGTTTAAACAACACGAACGGGTAATTACTGTCGGATACGGAAAGAAAATTTTTTTAGAGACTCTTGAAAACCTGAAAGGAAAATTTAAAAATCACTACGATATTCTTCCAGCAAGTACATTTAATCTTAAAGATATCGTTAAAAGTAAACGTTTTTCAGATTACACCAAGCAAAAATACAATAATCTAGAACAATTTTACTATGCTCTTGGAAACAATGAAGATAATCCAAGAAACATAATAAGGGGCATGTTTCCCGAGATCGAGAAATTAAAGCTACAGGATATAATTTCTGGAAAAAAACATAAACCAAAAAAATCCAGAAGGATTTCATCTTCAGGTGTCATTGTTGAGGGAATTGACGATGTCCTTATAAAACTTTCCAAATGTTGTACACCGATTCCTGGAGATTCAATTATTGGATTTATTACCAGAGGTAAAGGTATATCAGTACATAGAAAAGATTGTCCCAATATAAAATCAGTTCCAGAAAAAGAGAGATTGATCACTGTCAGATGGGATACAACTGTAATCGATAAAAAGAACTATTCTGCAGTCTTAAAAATCACTGCTCGCGACAGACCAAACCTGCTTCTAAACATTACAAACCTTCTAGCGAGCTATAAACTCAATATTTCCAGACTTTCAGCCTTTACAAAACAAAAAGGACATGCAATTTTCATGATTAATCTGGAAATTTCAAGTATTGAAAACCTGGAAAACCTTATCAGTGCAATTGGATCAATACCAAATGTAGATAAGGTCTTCAGAACTAGTATTTAATACTTGAACCAGATAATAATTGATATCACCGGATATTCAAAGATTGCTCATAAAATATTAGGTAATTAGTTTTCGATAATAATTCTATCTATAAAGGATTTTTTCTTATCGATTTTATAAACCTTTCTGGACCTGAGAAACGTAAAACGTTTTTGAAGTGATTTTTCATATTTCAAAAAACCATAGGGACCAAAAACTGGTTTATATGTATTCCCACGGTTTTTATAGAGAAATAGTAAAAAAGTTTTTCCTCTTATTCTCCTGGGAATAAATGCATCTTGAAACACAGCCATATTAGCATCCATAATATTGATTCTAACTCGGATAAGCTGATTTTTTTGAAGACCACCTCTATAACATTTCTTTACGCGAAACATTATATCCTGACGCGAAAGTTCATTTAAACTCCTGATTGGTGGTGGATCAGCCTGAACAACTTTTCCTACTACAACTAGATCGGCTCCTTCTTCAACTGCTCTGTCCGAAGGTCTATGAAAGAATATAGCTTCACCAAAAGTACTCAGTAAAAGAAATATTCCTATTATTGCGATTATCTTTTTCATTATGCTCAACACTCCAATTTTAGATTTTCTTAATTTTAATGGAATTCATAGTAAATGTCAATTTTACAGTTTCTGGGCAAGCTGAGGCGTATTTTTATACGTCGCAAGCTTAGCACTCCATGTCATGGTGATGCAGAAAATCTCAAGACGTATATGTTGAAAGGATTAATACTCTTTTTCAATCGAATTTGTTTTCTATTATTTTTGTTACTATATTTATCATGTTATTGATATAATATGGGGATGATAAAATCAGTAAAAAAATCTATAAGGTATTTTATATGAAAATTCTAGTCATTGATGATGAAAAAGATGTTGTGAAATTCCTTGTTAAATTATTAAAGATAAAGGGCTTCAAAGATGTAAGATTTGCAGAAAATGGTAAAGAAGGCCTTAAAAAATACTATGATTATAAACCTGATTTAATTCTTACAGACATTAATATGCCTGAAATGGATGGATTAGAACTACTGAAAAATATTAAAGCAGAAAACCCCGACACTATCGTAATCATTTTGTCAGGAATAGGAAGTAGCGAAAACGTTATAAAAGCTCTTGAACTTCATGCAGATAATTTCTTAAAAAAACCTTTTTCATCTAAGCAACTTGTTCAATTACTGTTAAAATACAGTGAAATTATTAAAGACAGAGTAAGGCACGTTAATATTGAAAAAAGGATCATTTCAAGTGAATACAAAATAGAATTTGAAAATGATATTTCAAAAATAGGGGACCTTACAAATTTATTAGTGCGACAATGCGGCAATAGCCTAAACTGCGAAGAAAAACACAAAATAAAACTTGGACTTTACGAGCTTATCATGAATGCAGTAGAACATGGAAATCTAGGAATTTCTTATGAAGAAAAAGGTCAGATACTAGAAGATGATGGTGAAAATATGGTTAAGTTCTACAAACAAAGAATGTCTGATCCTGAACACAAACAAAAGAAAGTCTATATCAAAGTCTACATGGATACGGAAATACTAGAGTGGACTATTACAGATGAAGGTAAAGGATTTGATTGGAATAATATTAAAAGCCCCCTCCAAAATAGTAAATTAGATCTCCATGGCCGAGGTATATTTCTTGCAGGATTCCAGTTTGATACAATGGAATATTTTGGGAATGGCAATATAGTACAAGTTACAAAAAAAATATTGAAGCCAGATACCAACTAATTTAACACATATGCCTATCCGTTGACACTGGTTGATAAATAGAATAGAATCACATAATGTCATACCTGCTCAGTATTTATATATTCTGTCTTCCACTTATATATTCAACTACATTGGATGATCACTTCTTCCTTCCAAAATATGCTTTCACATCAGCATTTTCGATAATTTTTATCATATGTGGACTTTATTTCAACAAAACCGAAAAACAGAATAAAAAAAAACCGGTAGAATTATTATTTCTTGGATTTATTTTATTTTTTGCTATCAATTCACTTTTAATGCTGCTTTTCAAAAAAATAAACCCTGTATATGTAGTAAATGAGATTACGATCTTACTTCTAGCATTATCCATTTATAATTTCAGAAGGTCTTTAAAAATGAATATGGTATTTGACTGGATTCTTCAATCAGCAAATCTGGTAAGTATAATTGGTATCTTTCAATACTATGGTATTCACTTTATTCTCCCGGAATGGGGTATCCGAGGACTTGAATGGACTAAAAGCAGTCCTATTGTATATTCCACTCTTGGTAATCCAAATTACATGTGTAACTTTCTGACTCCACTGATACCTTTTGCCCTGTATAAACTTTTTGATTCAAAATCAACAGTAAAAAAAGTATTCTACTTCACTTCCTTCTGTCTCATGAGCTTTGCAATAATTGTTTCATTTTCCAGGGCCGGTATTTTAAATCTGATTATAGGAGTAGTTCTGTACTTTATATACTTGATTTTAAATTCAAAAATAATTGCTCCAAAAACTATTCTTTGGGCTACAGGAATTTTCGTCTTTCTCGCAGGTGGATTCTTTTTATTTCTTTTTGAAAATCCGCTGAATAAAGGATATGGTTATAATAAAGAAATCACAACTTTAAGAGACAGGATTTTCAAAAAAACAGGTTCCATTAGAAAAAGACTTGTCCTATGGAAAAATTCATGTCGCCTTGTCAGTCGTTTTCCAGTGACCGGTATCGGTGAAGGGAATTTCCCGATTGAAATCGTAAAGGTCCAGGCTGACTATTTCAAATCAGCAACTGATACAGAAAAAGCATTTTGGTCATACGCCAAAAGAGCTCATAATACTTTTCTACAAAAATTTGTTGATAAGGGTATTCCAATTGGAATAATATTCCTTGTTTTCAATATCTACCTTCTGATTATTTCAATAAAAAACAGATCTATGGAAAAAATCCCTTTTATTCTTTCTTTTATTATTCTTCTTTCACAGGGACTTGTAAGTTTTCCTCTTATGCTGCCAGTTTCAGCTGTTCTCTATTATTTGATAGTTGCAGAACTGTTAAATTTCACAACAGAATAAAAAGAAAATTTTCACACAAAGGCACTAAGGCACAAAGAAAAATTAAAATTGTGTAAGTAATTTCACGACCAATTTCAATGGATTTTTTTTCAAATCCATCCAAAGATAATCGCGTTTTATATTAACCTTTCCGGCACAGATTAAGGAAACAGGATATCAGCCCAAAAAGGATTTTTCGGTCCTGAATCATAATTCTTTGGTTTGAGATGAACCTTACGCGAATTTTCAAATTCGTAGGGATCCTCAGTAATCTGTATCAACCGGTTGGCCAGATTTTTTATGACCTGAATAACTTTAATTTTATGCATTCTTGTCACTCTTTGAGGAAAAGACGATCGGTTAGGTTCATTGTGTCTGTTGTAATAATAAACAGCCGTATCCAGGTAAGTCGCTGCAGTGATTAAGATTTTCCGATCCTGTCTTTCCAGGTTCATATGTCTGATCATTTTCATCAACTTGATAGTTTCCGCATACAGAGTTTCTGTTTTCTGACTACAGGCCCAGTTTCCATAAGCGCTCATGCTCTTTCGAACCTTTTTAAGAACCGCCCAGCCTTTGTTCAGATGCGCAAAAGCACGATCGATGTCAAGCTCTTTCCTAATCTTGCCACCTTTTTTAATCCAATCGACGTAAACATGTTTATAGCCGGAACCATACACCTTAAAATAAGCAGCCTGAATGCCATAAGTGTGTAGATGACCTGGTACAGAACCAGATACAACTGTCAAGGTACTTTCTCTTCTATTTCTTAAAATATAGGCATTTCCTCCACTTTTTGAACCATGCTTAATCATCCAGGCATGTGCCTGAAAATAATAATACTGCGAAAACCTTCTTGCTCTTTTCCGGGCACCTTTTGGATACAGATTTTCAGGAACAGATAAAAAAAGTAAAATCGAAAACAGGGATAACACGAAAACAACGGTTTTTTTCATTATTGCCTCTTTAACTATTGAATTGTTGAATATTTTTAACAATTTGTATTATAGCACGGGTTGGTTGTTTATTCCAACGGCTATACCCATGGGGAAGCACAAAAAAGGTAATTCATGATACATCAGCATGTACAAATTCACAGACTTCACACGAAAATAATCAAATCTTTCTTCTTAAAGTAAATTTCTGCCATAATTCAGATTTCCCGATTTTTATAAGATAATCTTTCAATTCTTCATCTGAAAAACCTGCTTCGATCTGATTTGTACAATCTGAACAGGGATTTGAAAAAGCACCAGCAATTTGATCCAGTCGATATTTCTCAATCTTTTCACCAGTCCAGATATCAATCAGTTTTTCATCATTCAGATTGCCAAGAACAAAACTTCCATCAGGATCCTGACAACAAGGGCTTACAGTTCCATCAGGATGAATACCAATATAAAGCCACAATCCGGGACAGGGATATCTAAACTGATTCAACTTCTCCACAGTTCGCGTTTTTTTTGAATCACTATTATCAGACTTTTTCGGAATAACATTATGGATGGATTGAAGGTGAAGATCATCAAAATACTTTTGCTGTTTTAAAGAATTAAAATCCTCTCCAACAATTTTCCTAAGAAACATAATCCTGTGCTTGTCCATTTCTTTAAAAAAATAATCCTTTTCAATTACCGGAGTAATCCCATATTTTTTATAAAGAATACTGAATTTTGCTGCAAAATCATCTATTTGATGTTGGTTTTCTTCCATTACAATAAATTGTAGATAAGTATATGGGAGTGTTGTTTTTCTATCAATATTTTTTGAAAGCAACTGTTCAAAATTTTTTAATAAAATATCAAAATCTCCGCCTCTTCGAATTTTTTCATAGACTTTTGAATCTGATGCATCAACTGAAAAAGTCACAGAATAAACAATTCCTGAATCAATCAAAGCATCTGTAATTTTATCCGAATATTGTCCATTTGTTGATATCTCAATCATATTATTTGATGAATATTTTTTTTTCAACTCTGAAAAAATATCAAGCAATCCACAAAATTCAGGATGAAGTGTGGACTCTCCATGCATATGCATTCGGACAGGTGCATCTGGAAAATCTCTTACAATTTCAGTTGAGATCTTTTCAAATAGATCTCTTTTCATAAACTGCTTTTTTTTGTAATTCTTCGAATCGCACATAATACAGGAAAGATTACAGAAATTCGTTAAATCCAGTTGAATGGTAAGTCTATTAAGTAACTTGATATCAAACATATTACGATTATATGAGCAGGCCTTTAGAAAGTCAACTCGTGGATTATTAATCAAGAAAAAATATTTTAGATATTACATTAAGAAAAATATGATATACTAAAAATAAAATAAGAGATTTATATATGAAAAGCCTAGCAGATCATCTCAGGGAAAAATTTCAGGTAGAATCCAATCGAGATTCTGAAAATCCGCTAGGATATCCATTGACACGTTTCCAATCTATATATAATGATCTTCGTGGAATTCAGCCTGGTTTTTATCTTGTCGCAGGTGGATGGAATTATGGAAAAACTGCATTTCTCGTTAATCTCTTTCTAGATCTGCTGACTTCATCCCCTGATCTCAAAGGTTTGTTTCTTTCACTAGATGATAAACGTAACTATATTATAAATCGATTACTCGGAATTATGACTGGAATTTCCCTGAATAAATTAAAAAGAAAGCAAAATAGTCCTCATGAAACCGAAAAACTTAAAATTGCTTATGACAGGCTCATACATTGGGCAGAAGAAGGGAAACTCTCTATAAAGGATATTCAACAGGAAACTGGCATAATCACTCTTGAAGAAGAAATTGAATCCCATATAGATACCAATTCTAGTGATCCAAACCTTGTCGTCTTTATTGACGGTTGGAAAAATCTGGAATTACTTGGTTTTGAGGAACATTACAATCAACTTGACGAACCATGTGACGAACAGGCCAACAGATTAAAAAATATTGTTTCAGAATACAAAATTCCGCTTTTTCTAACCTCGGGAATACATCCACATGGTATTGATGGTAAATCCCTTCGACTCGAAGACGTGATCAGGGTTACAGGCAGATTCGGGAACAATGCAGATCTGGTATGGATAATTAGTCCAAAAGATGATGAAAGTTATGACTATGATTCCTTACCCATTATGGAAGTAAAATTTGCCAAAAACAGATTTTCACATGTTCGGGAAATCAGAAATTTCAGATTCAATCGCTCAACAAGCGAATGGCTCGAACCAGATAGGTAAAAAACTTCCAACCCCGTATTGATAAAATAAGATTTTACTTTTGAATTGTAATCGGTTCTTTAGTTCGAATAAGCCTTTTTTCTAATGGAAAACTCATATCAAAAATAGAACAGTTTTTCATATGAATCTGTAGCATTGATCGACCTGGTTTTAACCTGGGATTATCTCCTAGTACAATATTAATCACTCGCCCATTTATTCCTGAATATTCAAAATAAGCACCTTTGCCAAAAGAAGGTTCAAGTTTCATTACAGGGTCATACAAAACAAAATTGTTTTCAACAGATCCAAATGTCATCTTACCAACAGGTCTGCTTAGCGATACACATATTTTATCACCTCTGGAGATTTTAACACTTTTACCAATATAGTGTACCATTGCAGAAACAGGTTTAAATGCTGGTAAATATGATACTCTGATATCATCTGTTGTATTTTTCTTACCATCCGGACCATCGCTACACACATAACCAATTATATGAAATGTTCTATAAGGCCGGTTCCATGGATCAACTGGAATTTTCTTTATATATTTAGGTTTCAAATCATCAAGAATATTAAGAGGAATATGTTCAATACTGTTATAAACATTGATTTTATCTACCAGAACTTTCAAATCTTGATTTAACAACCTTTTAATCTCAGAAGTTGATTTCTTTTCATTGATTTTTAATTCTGTACAAATTTGTTCATATATCTTTCCGCCTACTATATTCTCAGTCTTACTTTCAACACTAATCTTTATAACATGTCGTTTATCCTTATCTCCCTGCTGATATACAAACTCAATTCCCTGCAATTCTATCGGAGTAGTCAATTTCCCTGCATATTTTTTTCCTTCGCCTTTTCTTACAAAAGCCAAAGTCATATGTGGAGATAAACCACTGAATTTATAAGAATTTGGATAAATTTTCAGTTTCTTATGTAGTGCCTGAATTTCATCAGATACAACACCAAATTTTAAGATATCGCAAAATTTTGCTTTAAAAAGAGAAATATCAACAATCTTGTAAGAAATTGGTTTTTTCAGTTCAGATAATACTTTTTTGACTTCATCAACTTTATCATCATGTAAACCATAAAGAATGGTTATATGAGGCCATGTTTCTCTTCTAAGATTTTTCCATTTGGGATCATGAACATCTTCAGGTTCAATCAAAGATTGTATTTTATCCCAATCCTTAAGAGGAGTTTTCATCATGACTACACCTAAAGATTTTTTTGCTTTCTTCTTCCAGATCTTTTTTTCTTCAGAATAAGCAAATCCAGAATATATAAAAATAACAAGCAGAAACACTATGTACCGTTTTGCTCTAAAATTCATAAACTCCTCCATTTTCTCCAAACTTCATTAATCAATTATATCACTTTTCAAAATAATGAGTTTCAAAAATTAATTATTCTGTTTCACCAAATGTAATTTTGATACTGTATACTATTTAAATTAAACAACTCACATTGTAATTTACTAAAATTTTGAACATATATACAATTAATATGCTATAATTCACTTTAAAATTAATAATTTAATGGGAAATAACGTATGAAAAAATTTGTTATCGTATCGTTCGGTTGTCAGATGAGCTTTCATGATGGCGAAATAATTGCCCAGAAGCTTATTGAAAAAGGTTATGAGTATCTAAAAGGCGAGGATGAAAGGAACTCGGATACAGAAATTATTATTTTCACAACCTGTGCCGTTAGGGGTCATGCCGAAGAAAGACTGTATTCCAGAGTTCAAAATCTGAAAAACAGGAAAAAAGAGGGCAATTTAATCATCGGAGTAGGCGGTTGTCTGTCCCAAAAAGAACAGAATAAATTGCTGAAAGCTCTCCCCTGGGTCGATTTTATTTTTGGAACTCAGGCAGTTTCAAGAATTGACTCTATTCTTGATGAAGTCATTGAAACAGGAAAGGCCTATGATGAAGAGTGGTTCATTGATGGTGAATATGTTCCAAAAAGTGAAGAAAATGTAGATCCAGATGGACTTAAAGCATGGGTATCTATAATGAAGGGATGTGATAATTATTGTACCTACTGTATTGTTCCATATGTCAGAGGACGCGAATTTTCCAGAAAACCTGAAGATATTATTGATGAAGTAAAATTTTTAACTCAAAAAGGTATTCAGGAAATCACTTTATTAGGACAGAATGTTAATTCTTATGGAAAAAAACCTGCTTTTGGAATTGGCTTTCCTGGATTACTTGATAAAATTGCTGGAATCGATGGAATTTCACGAATCAGATTTGCTACCTCACATCCCAAAGATTTTTCAGATGAATTGATACACTGTATTGCTAAACACGATAAAATATGTAACCAGATCCACCTCCCTGTACAATCAGGTTCTACTTCAGTCCTTAAACTGATGAATAGAGGCTATTCCAGAGAAGAATATATCGAAAAAGCTCTAAAAATAAAAAAGCTTATCCCGGATGTTGCTTTAACAACAGATATAATTTGCGGTTTCCCTGGAGAAACCGATGAGGATTTTGAACAGACTCTCTCTCTTGTCCAAAAAATCAGGTATGCCAGCGCTTTTACATTCTATTATTCACCACGAAAAGGAACTGCAGCATATGATATGAAAGACCTGTTGCCAGAAGAAGCCAGGAAAAAACGGTTATGGAATCTGATTGAAATCCAGAAAGAAATTACAAAACAGGAAACTGCCAAAAGAATAGGACAAATTGAAAAAGTGATGGTAGATTCGATTGAAAAAACCGGGAAATATAATTGGGCAGGACGCAGCGATCATAATAGAGTGGTTGTTTTTAATTCAGATCAGGAACTTTATGGTAAAATACGGGATGTTGAAATTGAATCGGCAAGCAGCTGGACATTGTTTGGAAAAAAAATAAATGATTGAATAAGTAAAATATTCTGGAGAAAGAATAAGATGAAAAAATCTGAAGTTTTATTTACACCAAGACGCGAGCTCAAACGCAACGACAACTACATGAATAAAATTGAAAAAATATGGAATGCTCTGGGATGTGATGAAATCTATAAAAAAAGAGATATTGTCGCTGTAAAAGTACATTTTGGAGAACGTGGTAACAGCACATTCATTAAACCACATTATGTTGCTCATATCATCAAACTGCTTAAAGCAAACGGTTGTAAACCTTTTCTAACTGATACCGCAACTCTTTACGCAGGCGGACGAACAAATGCTGTAGATCACATTGAAACAGCAATGAAACATGGTTTTTCATACGCTACAATGGGTTGCCCGATCGTTATTGCAGATGGT
>DAOVTB010000255.1 GCA_030633305.1 Candidatus Muiribacteriota bacterium | reverse complement strand
TTTTTTTTAAATCTACTTAATTCCAAATCGGAAATTTTCCTGTAAATTGGACTTATAACTGGATAAATAACATCAATTTTTTCAGGATCATAATTTGAATATTTAATGATCTCATTTTTTACTGACTGGCTTATTGTATGGATCCTGTCTGAATAATTTAAAATCCTGGACGAAAGACGATTAAATTCCAAAATTTTTGACGCTTCATGCAATTTGGGATAAAGCATCATGGACAGGTCATATATCGTAGTAATTGTGGGACGGGAAATATTGAATGGATAATAATGTGTTTCATGATATAACTCATCTGGGAGTGAAGAAAACATTGAACCTGTTTGTGCCAGCACTTCTTTTAATTTAAAATATAAATTTCGAAGCCAATCGCAGTCGGCTCCCCTGTTTTTTATCTTCTTTTTAATTTGATATAGTACATTATTTGAGTTATTTGGATTAAAATTATTGTATTTGGTTCTTTTGCCATTATTAAGGAATGTTAAATTAAACAAACCAGAATTATTTAATAAACAAATTAAATTTTCAATGTAGTTTCCAATACCTGAACGCTGAAGTGATAAAGGAGTTATATTTATAAGTAGATTTAATTTCATGTCCTTCATGGTAAGAAACTCTTGTTTTATCTTTTATTATCTGCTGTAAATTCCAGATAAGCCTTATCTACAAACTTCCCTATTTCATCTTTGAATCTTTGAGTATTGAATTTTTCAGAATGTTTCCGTATTTCAGAAGGAACAAATTGGTCTCTGATGCTTTCAAAATGGTTTACTGCTTCAATAATAGATTTAATATTCTGTTCATTGAAATATAAACCAGTTTCATAATTGATTACAGTTTCAGTCGCTCCTCCTCTGCCAAAAGCTATAACTGGAATGCCCGATGCCTGTGCCTCAACCATTGTAATACCAAAATCTTCTTCTCCAGCAAAAACAAATGCTTTTGCATTTTTCATATAAGTCCGCATTTTTTCCTGGTTTTGATATCCCAGCAATTCAATATTCGGTCCTGCAATTTTTTTTATGTGCTCCAACTCCGGTCCAGCTCCAATTACAATCAATTTACGCTTTTTCATACTATTAAATGCTTTTACTAAAAGATCTACTCTTTTATAAGGTACAAGCCTTGAAACGGTAATGTAATATCCATCGTCTGTTTCACACATTTCAAAGGAATCTACATCAACTGGTGGATAAATTACATCTGAACAAGTCCTTCCATATGTTTTCATTATTCTTTTCTCAACATGTTTTGAAATAGCTATGAAATGATCTACTCGAATCGAATTTGAAATATCCCATATTCTTAGATAATGCAATAATATTTTTGCAAGATGTTTAACAATCGGGTTTTCACTGCAACTATTGAAATATTGCGAATAAAGATCCCAGCAATAACGCATTGGAGTATGACAATAACAGATATGAAGCTGTCGATAATTTGTCAAAACGCCTTTTGCAACAGCATTCGAATTTGACAGTACTACATCGTATTCATTCAGGTCGAATTGTTCAATTGCATATGGAAAAAGTGGCAGGTAAAATCTATATTTTTCTACCCCGAAAGGCATATTTTGAATAAAGGAGGTTCGAATATCAACTCCCTTGAACAAATCAGTCTCATGATTGTTATTATCATGGATAAGAGTGTGTATTGAAGGTGAATACATCTCATAAAGTGCATAAAGAACTTTTTCTGCACCACAAAAAACGGGTAACCAGTCATGTACAAGTGTTATTTTCATAGTATTTTTTTACAAGTAAGATGAACTACTCCCAGCGCATCAGTTTTTTCCAATTTTGCTTTTAAAGTTACTTCGGACCCGGGACTAAGTTTTTCAGCTATTTTATTATCATTTATATCCACTTTGAATATAATGTTTCCCTGTCTCATAAAGCAAATGACCTTACCTTTTTTTCTGTTTTTTACAATTTCCGTTATAATTCCATTTATCTTCACATTTCTAGGTAAAGATTGAAGGAATTTGTTGCCAAATTTTGGCTTTTTTCTAGAAGGTTTACTTATTTTATGTGATTTTGGAGTTATTTTACTTTTTGAAGTAACAGTGTTACGAATAATCTCTTCAGATGAAGATGGCCATAAAATATAAATAATAATAATCAGGATTACGACTGCAGTTCCGACAATTCCACCAATAACTCTTTTATCATCAAAATCTATCAAAGATTGTATGGGTATTTTTTTCGCACTTTTTGGTTTTACAGGCTTTTTTTCAATCTTTTTCTTTTTAATTACTCGTTTAATTTTTTCAGGTTTTGTTAAAATCTGCTCATTTTTTTTTTCTTTATCTATATCAATTACAAGATTATTATCAATGTCATTGTCTTCTATATCTTCTTCAACAATTGTATCAAGTGGCTTCAATTGAAAGTTTTCAATAAATGTCATTGTTTCTTCATCAATTCCAAATTGTTCCAGAATAAATCTTTTTATCTTTTTTATAGTAACAATATTATCCGTATTAGCCTCAGCTGCCATTGTATTTAGCAAACATTTATAGTTACTTGAATCAAGTTTCTGAAATAAGACTTTCATTAATCCATCCATTTTTCCATTGGGCATCTGGAGTAAAATTTCAACAATAAATTCCATAAATTCATTGTCAGGATCAAAAAAGCGTGTAAGGTAATATGCATTAGCAATATCCATTTCATTTCCACGTTCAATCATCATTTTTATCTGATTCATAGCAAAGCTTTTATCAATACTTATTATTGTCTTAACAGAAACATTTTTCAGTATTGTTTTATTACTATTTAGATAATTTGCAACTAGAGGAAGACAATCTTCACGCTTGAAATGTCCCATAGCTTCAATTGCACAAGCAACAACATAGATATTTTTGTGATTGAGAAAACCAGGCAGCATTTCATAGATTTCATCATCTCTTCCCTGTATATAAGGCATAAGTTTCAATATAAACGTGATAACAAGTGTCCGAGGACTTTTTCGTACACGATATAAAAGGGCATCAATGATCTCATCACTTTTAAGATTCGTTACGATTTTTTTACTGAAATTTGCAAGAATAGTAACTACATCTCCCGGTGTTGCCGTCCTGATTTTATTACAAAGTTTATCTGTTTTCAAATCCATGTTTTCATCAAAGATTTTATATTCCAGACTTTTTTTATTAAGAATAGTACTTAATGCTTTGCGTGCAAAAAAGACAATTTCTGTATCTTCAGAAGTAAAAACTTTATTTAGAATAAGAAATATCAGATTTTCCCTTTTTGGAAGGTTTTCAACTGAAGTTCTGAATATCAAACGTAAAACTTCAATCTGTACACTTTTTATTTCAGATTTCAAATCAGTTGCAATTGAGTTGTAATTTAATTTTTCCATATCTATAACATAACCAAGGTACTTTCTATAAGTTGGCTACCATTGACATATTACAGAATATAAGGGGTAATTGCAATGAAATACAAGAAAATTTTGAGCTATGAAGATAACGAAAGATTTAAAGAAAAAGATTCGCACGCCGAGAACGCAGAGGAAACTAAGAAGATAAGGAAATTGTTTCTATTAAGATCAATATTGTAAAGGGACCGACTTTTTAAGTCGGTCCCTTTATCAAACTAAGTTATCGAATTACATTTTGAATTGTATGGACATGAATTTTAGTTTCATAAACAGGTCCAATCTCAAAGGAGAACAAGCGGCGGTTTGGAGCCATATTAGGAGGTCCTTCCCAGCTGTATGCAGTATCAGCACACCAGCCACTCAGATTATATCCACTTCCAGGGTCTGAAAAAATGACGTATTTGTAATTTTTCAAATCTGTACTTGCCCAGTCATAAGAGGTACTACCAACATTTAAACTGGCCTGATATATCAATGTATTTTCATCTCTGGAATTATCTTTTCCAGCAAGAGAAACCTTGACTCTTGTATCTTCCCTGATTGGAATAGAACTTCTCAAAGTAACGGCTAAATTTGGATCAATAAGCGGAAAATAATCATCTGGTGACATAAATGGAGAATCACTCAGGTTCGTAAGAACTATTTTTGCTGAAACTTCATCACTAAAAAACCACGAACCTCTGTTATATTTTGTAAATATATTATAAAACACTGGCTGTGCACCAGGCATTAACTGATACCCCTGTCTGTAAGAACGCTCTTTAATGTTTGAAGGCAGATAAACTGTAGTAATTCCTGCAATATCAGAAATAGGAATATCGACAGTTCCAAAAATATTCGGAGAATCATTATCTCTGATTCTCATGGTAGCTATTGGAAATTCTTTCCTGTTACCACTGTTGTCTGAAGTGAAAAACTTCATATTCAAAGGAACGTGTGGTCTATTGGTATCTGGTGCGGTATCGACCCAATCTGCATTTGCAGCAGACGCTTCATAACTGAAATTAAGCTTATTGATAAGATTTTTCATATTGAATGAAACTGAGAAATATGATTTATCTTTAGTAGGTGTAACACTGGGGTGAATATCATCAGGAGTTACTACAATATCTGCGCTGGTTGAGGTTTTTCCAGTAAAATAATTATTCTCCATTGTAGGATATCTACTGTCATTTTGAGGCATATTATACATTAGAACACTGGATGTATTGAAATGTTTTTCTAAAAACTGACATTCCCTTGTGGCAGTTGGAGCACTTCCACTTCCACCAAAAAGTTCTGTATAACTCTGGAAACCACTATTAAGCAGACTGTTTGTCTGTAACTGTGAATTAAGATTTCCAACAAAATCCTTGAGATCAGAATAACGCGCAGTTGTTATCATACCATTGGAAAGTCCAGGCAGAAAAACTTCATAAGTCATACGTGCATAGTAATTCTGTTCATGTTTATGTGCAAATAGATAATCGGAATTTCTGAATCCAGTGAATGACGGATTTCTTGTATTTGTTGTTGAACTGGTATTTCCCTTGTTTAAATAACCATGTGAACCAGATGGCGAGGTATAATTTGCAGGATCTTCATTTCCAAAAGGATTATCATCAACAAAATAATATTTTAAAACCTTTGGATTATAAATTTTATTAGTATCAAGAGTAGATGGAGAAACAGAATCTATCAATGCAAAATTAGTTCCAGCAACATGCCATACAATCTGGTCCCCAGAAGTCACAAAATATTCGGGTGATGCAATATCAATACCTGCTCCCGATGTACTTCCGTCATCGGCATCGTAACATTCAACTCTGTATAGAAGTGTATCATTCGCATCACCGCTGTCTATATCCCTGATCATGACCTGAGTCGAGCCTGTACATTCAAAATAGTTTGGAAATTCAAATTCCTGAACAAGTGTAATATTTTCATCAAGTACAGCATCATGAATCGTTGTACTTATTTTTGCGAAATAATGATACAGCCTTGTTGCAGACATTTCCATCTTATAAGTACCAGGTTCAGATGGAATTGAAAATAAGCCTGATTCATCTGCAATTGTGGATGGATCATCAAGCCCTGTCCTTAAAGTAAAACACTCATCTGAAAGTGCTCCCAGGGTATTGTATGATTTTCCTGAAGTATAGGTTACAAGTCCTGTTCCATCAGCTTTTTCCAATGAAAGATTTACGGAA